>NZ_JBEOSA010000057.1:0-61601 GCF_040302625.1 Kitasatospora sp. NPDC097643
CGCCGCCGGCCCACCCCCCCCCCCCGCGCGCCCGCGGCGCGGGGGGGGGCGGGGCCCGCGCAGGTGGGTGCGTGCGGGGGCGGGGCGAGGTGCGGGAGCCCGTCGTCAGGCACCGCGCCGCCGCAGCAGCCAGAAGCCGCCGATGCCGCCCGCGACGAGCGCGAAGCCGCCGGCCAGCTCCGCCGGGTTGGCCGCGACCGAGCCGCCGAGGCCGGTCTTGACCGCGCCGTGCGGGGCGACCTGCTGGCTCCCGGCGCCGGACTGCCCGAGCGAACCGGCCCACTCGCCGGCGGCCTTGCCCCAGTCGCCGAGGCTCTTGTCCGGGCCCTTCTCCGGGCCTTTGTCCGTGCCCTTGTCGGGGCCGGCGGCCGCGACCGTGGTGACGGTGACGCTGGTGGAGAAGGAGGCGCCGTTCGGACAGGTGCCGTCGACCTTGCTGTCCCCGCCGTGCTGATCGGCCAGCCGGGCGGAGCCGGTGTGCTTGCCGTCGGCGCCGAGGGTGAGGGTGGCCGGGCCGCCCTCGAAGGCGGCCGAGTGGGCGGTGATGGTCTTGGCGTCGGGCTTGTCCGACTTCTCGCAGGAGACCGTGACCGTCACGGTCTGGCCCGGTGCGGCCTGGGACGGGCTGACCGAGGCCGCGCCGTCCTTGGCCAGCGCGAGCGGGGCCGTCAGGCCGGTCAGCACCGTCGCGCCGATCAGGGCGGCGGCGGCCGTACGCGTGGGGCGCATGCCGGAACCTCCGGGATTCTCGGGCGCAGCCGGGGACTCCGATGTCCACGTGATCGAACAACTGCACCCGGTCACTCACCGACGCTAGGGACGGCCCCGCCGCCCGGCCACCCGGTGTCGACCGTTCGGGTTAGCGGGCCCTCACCCACCGTGAGCCGGACCCGACGTCACGCCTCGGGCCAACGCTCCCCCGGGCCTCACAGGTCGAGGTCCACCACCACCGGCGCGTGGTCCGAGGTCCCCTTGCCCTTGCGGGCCTCGCGGTCCACGTAACTGTCGGTGACGGCGTCGACGAAGGCCTTGTTGGCGTACGTGAGGTCGATCCGCATGCCCCGGTTCTTCGGAAAGGCCAGCTGGCGGTAGTCCCAGTAGGTGAACGGCTGGTCGTACTTGAGCGGGCGGGGGACGACGTCCTGGAGGCCGGCCTCGCGCAGGGCGTCCAGCGTGGCCCGCTCGGCGGGGGTGACGTGGGTCAGGCCCGCGAAGGCGGCGACGTCGTAGACGTCCTGGTCGGTGGGGGCGATGTTGAAGTCCCCGAGGACGGCGAACGGGCGGGGGCCGGCCGCGTCCTCGACGGAGGCCTTGCGCAGCGCCTCCAGCCACTCCAGCTTGTAACGGTAGTGGGCGTGGTCGACCTCGCGGCCGTTGGGCACGTAGACGGACCAGACCCGCACCGGGCCGCAGGTGGCGGCGATGGCGCGCGGCTCGACGTCGGCCAGCAGGGCGTCGTCGGCGAGGTAGCCGGGCTGGCCGGGCAGGTCGCGCACGACGTCGTCGAGGCCGAGCCGGGAGACGATGGCCACGCCGTTCCACCGGCCGGTGCCGTGGGCGGCCGTCTCGTAGCCGAGCGCGCGGACCTCCTCGTACGGGAAGGCGTCGGCCGCGCACTTGAGCTCCTGGAGGCAGAGCACGTCGGGCTTGGCGCTCTCCAGCCACTCCAGGAGCTTGGGCAGCCGCGCGGTGACGGAGTTGATGTTCCAGGTGGCGATGCGGACGGTCACGGCGGGCGGCCTTCCCGGTGGTTCGGTACGGACGAGGGGTGGGCGCCCCCGTGCAGGGGAGGCCCACCCCGAACATACCGCCCGGCACCGACAATCCCGGCGGCCCCGGAATCAGCGGCCCCAGCGAGGGGGCGGACGCTCAGCGCGCCGGCCGGACCACCGCCGCCGAGCCGCCGCCGCGCCGGACCGGTTCGGCCGCGGCCACCCAGCGCCCGTCCGGCAGCCGTTCGACGCCGGTGGCGGCGCCGATCTCGGCGGTACTGGTGAAGACGTGCCCGAGCCCCTCCAGCCGGGCCCGCTCCGCCAGTGCGAGGAAGCCCGGTTCGGCCTGGGTGGCGGCCGCGTTGCGCTGGCTGGCGCGCGGCGCGGCGATCGCCTGCTCCAGGCTCAGCCCCCGGTCGAGCCGGCCGAGCAGCACCTGGAGGGTGGTGGTGATGATGGTCGCGCCACCGGGCGAGCCAGTCGCCAGCAGCGGTTCGCCGTCGCGCAGCACGACGGTCGGCGAGATCGAGGAGCGCGGCCGCTTGCCCGGCCCGGGCAGGTTGGGGTCGGGCACGCCGGGGGTGAGCGGGGCGAAGCTGAAGTCGGTGAGCTCGTTGTTGAGCAGGAAGCCGCGGCCGGGGACGGTGATGCCGCTGCCGCCGGTCTGTTCCAGGGTGAGGGTGTACGCGACGACGTTGCCCCAGCGGTCGGCGACCGTCAGGTGGGTGGTGCTCAGCCCCTCGTACGGTTCGGGCTGGGCGACGCCCTCGCTCGCGCAGTCGGCCGGGTGGCGCGGGTCGCCGGGGGCGAGCGGGCTGGTGAGGGCCCGGTCGGGATTGATCAGGCAGGCCCGGGAGGCGGCGTAGCGCGCGGAGAGCAGGTCGCCGACCGGGACGTCGCTGAAGGCCGGGTCGCCGACCCAGCGGTTGCGGTCGGCGAAGGCGATCCGGGACGCGTCCAGGAAGCGGTGGTAGTACTGGGTGGTGTCCAGGCCGGCGAGGTCGCCGTCCTCCAGGATGCCCAGGGCCTCGCCGACGGTGGTGCCGCCGGAGCTGGAGGGGGCGATCGAGTAGACGTCGTAGTCGCGGTAGGCGACGTGGGTGGGGCGCTGCCGGTGGACCTGGTAGCCGGCGAGGTCGGCGGCGTCCACCTTGCCGGGCCGGGCGTTGCGGCCGGAGGCCGGGTCGACCGGCGGGTGCTGGATGGTGCGGACGATGTCGGTGGCGAGTTCGCCCCGGTAGAGCGCGGTGGTGCCCTCGCGGCCGAGCAGGCGGTAGGTGGCGGCCAGGTCGGGGTTGCGCAGCGTGGAGCCGACGACGGGCAGCGCGCCGCCGGGCAGGAAGAGCTCGGCGGTGTCGGGGAAGTCCTTGAACCGGGCCTGGTTGAGCGCGGTCTGGTCCTGGAAGGTCTGGTCGACGGTGAACCCGTGCTCGGCGATCCGTTCGGCGGGTGCCAGGGCGTCGGCGAGGGAGCGCTTGCCCCAGAGTCCGATGGCGGTCTCCCAGGTCGCCGGGGTGCCGGGGACGCCGACGGAGAGTCCGCTGGTGACGGCGTCGGCGAAGGGCAGCGGCTTGCCGCCCTCCAGGAACAGCGACTCGTCGGCGGTCCGGGAGGCGGTCTCCCGCCCGTCGATGGTGTACACCCGTCCGCTGGCGTGGTCGTAGTAGACGAAGTACCCGCCGCCGCCGATACCGGCCGAGTAGGGCTCGGTGACCCCGAGGGCGGCCGCCGACGCGATCGCCGCGTCCACCGCGTTGCCGCCCTTGCGCAGCACCTCGATCCCGGCCGCGGTGGCGTCGGCGTCCACGGTGGACACCGCCCCGCCCCAGCCGACCGCCTCGGGGACCTTGGGCGGCGGTGCCGCCGCCCCGGCCGGTCCGACGGAGGACCAGACCAGGGCGGTGGCGAGCAGCAGCGGTGGCGCGAGACGGGTCAGAGCTCTCATCCGAGTCCTCCTGAGTCGACGTCAACTCCGTTGTTTCACAGGAGGCATGGCCGCGACAACCACACCGCACGGTTACCAACCGGTAGTTGACGCGGCCGGACGTCGACCGGCCCCGGATTCAAGCGCGTTACGACACGTCGCGCCCGACCCGCCGCCGCTTGATGGTGCGGAAGCGCCGGGCGACCTGGCGGGCGAGGTCGGCGGCGCCGACCAGGCCGGCCTCGTTGCCGAGGGCGGCGTGCACGATGGCGGCCTCGGGGCGGAAGCCGCGCCCGGTGAGGGTGCGGCGGAAGGTGTCCCGGGCCGGGCCCAGCAGGAGGTCGCCGGCCTCGGAGACGCCGCCGCCGATGACGAAGCGGCCGGGGTCCAGGGCCGCCGCCAGGTTGGCGATGCCGACGCCGAGCCAGGTGCCGACCTCGTAGAGCAGTTCGGTGGCGGTCGGGTCGCCGGCCCGGGCGGCCTCGGTGACCAGCGGGCCGGTGATGCCCTCGGCGGTGCCGCCGGCCCGGGCGAGCAGCGGCTGCACCACCGGCGACTCCTCGGCGACGAGTTCGCGGGCGTCGCGCACCAGCGCGTTGCCGGAGGAGTACTGCTCCCAGCAGCCCCGGTTGCCGCACGGGCAGCGGTGGCCGCCGGGCACCACCTGGATGTGCCCGAACTCGCCCGCCAGGCCGTACTTGCCGCGGTCGACGAAGCCGTCCCGGACGACCGCGCCGCCGATTCCGGTGCCGAGGGTGAGCATCACCATGTGGTCCTCGCCGCGCCCGGCGCCGAAGCGCCACTCGGCCCAGGCGGCGGCGTTGGCGTCGTTCTCGACGATCACCGGGAAGCGCAGCCGCTCGCTGAGCGCCTGCTGGAGCGGTTCGCCCCGCCAGTTGAGGTGGGGGGCGAAGAGCACCGTGGAGCGGTCGGCGTCGACCCAGCCGGCCGCGCCGACGCCCACCGCGTGGACGTCGTGCCGGTCGGCGAGCTCCAGCACCAGTTCGACGATGACGTCCTCGACGACCTTGGGGCTCTTGCTCTTGTCGGGGGTGTCGGTGCGCAGCTTCTCCAGCACCTTGCCCTCGCCGTCGACGACTCCGGCGACCACCTTGGTGCCGCCGATGTCGACGCCGATGGTGGGCAGCCGCAGTATCCCGGCGGGCAGGGCGCGGCGGCGGCGCTCGGCGCGCGGGCCGAGGCCGAGCAGGGTGGGCAGGACGGCCGGCCTGGTGCTGCCTCGGGGGCTGGTCACGGCTGCGGGCGCTCCTCACGAGGAGTAGGGGTGTTCGGACGGGCGAGCTCGTGGGAGAGTTCGGCGAGGTCGGAGCCGCCGGCCATCTCGGTGGTGAGCTGTTCGAGGCCGATCTCGGCGCGTGGGTGGCTGCCGGCCATCCGGCCCCGCTTGAGCAGCGTGAAGTGGTCGCCGACCAGGTACGCGTGGTGCGGGTTGTGGGTGATCAGGACGACCCCGAGGCCGGCGTCGCGGGCGGCGGTGACGTACTTGAGCACCACCCCGGACTGCTTGACGCCGAGGGCCGCGGTCGGCTCGTCCAGGATGAGCACCCTGGCGCCGAAGTGCACGGCGCGGGCGATGGCGACGCACTGGCGCTGGCCGCCGGAGAGGGTGCCGATCGGGCGGTCGACGTCGTGCAGGTCGATGCCCATCCGGGCGAGCGCCTCGCGGGTGGTGGCGCGCATGGCGTCGGCGTCCAGGCGCAGCCCGCCCCAGCGCTTGTGCCCCTGTTCGGAGCCGAGGAAGAAGTTGCGCCAGACGGGCATCAGCGGGACGACGGCGAGGTCCTGGTAGACGGTGGCGATGCCGCGGTCGAGGGCCTGGCGGGGGGAGTCCAGCCGGACCTCCTCCCCGCCGATGGTGTAGCTGCCCTCGTCGTGCCGGTGCAGCCCCGCGATGATCTTGATCAGGGTGGACTTGCCGGCGCCGTTGTCGCCGAGCACGCAGCTGATCTCGCCGGCGTGCAGGGTGAGCGAGACGTCCTGGAGGGCGCGGACGGTGCCGTAGGTCTTGCCGACGCCCGTCAACGACAGGAGTTCGGTGTCCGACGGTTCGGCGCTCATCGATTCGGTGCTCATCGGTTCGGTGCTCATCGGGGCCCCCGTTCGGCCTGGCGCTTGACGTAGGCGTTCAGCAGGGCGGCGAGCAGCAGCATCGCGCCGAGGAAGAACTTGAACCAGTCCGGGTTCCACTCGGCGTAGACGATCCCCTTGCTGGTCATGCCGAAGATCAGCGCGCCGAGCGCGGAGCCCACCACCGAGCCGTAGCCGCCGGTGATCAGGCAGCCGCCGATGACCGCCGCGACGATGTAGATCAGCTCGTTGCCGACGCCCTCGCCGGACTGCACGGTGTCGAAGGAGAACAGCAGGTGCTGGCCGAGCACCCAGGCGCCGAAGCCGACACCGAGGTAGAGCAGGGTCTTGGTGCGGGCGACCGGCACGCCGACCGCGCGGGCGGCGGCCGCGTCTCCGCCGACGGCGAAGATCCAGTTGCCGAAGCGGGTGCGCAGCAGCACCCAGGTGCCGACGGCGAGCAGGCCGAGCCACCACCAGACGGTGGCCTTGATCGTCAGCCCGCCGACGGTGACCTCGGAGGCGAACAGCCAGCGGCAGGAGGCGAAGCCCTCCATGTCGGAGATCGGCTTGGTGGAGACGGTGCCGGAGACCAGCTTGGTGACGCCCAGGTTGGCGCCGGTCAGCATCAGGAAGGTGCCGAGGGTGACGATGAAACTGGGCAGCCTGGTGCGGCCGAGCATCCAGCCGTTGAAGCCGCCGACGGCCAGCGTGACCGCGAGCGAGACCACGACGCCGACCCAGGTCACCGCGGTGAACTGGTAGGAGACCATCGACGAGGTGAGCGCCGCGGTGGTGACCAGGACGCCGGCCGAGAGGTCGAACTCGCCGCCGATCATCAGCAGCGAGACCGGCACCGCCATGATCCCGATGGTGGAGGCCGCGTAGAGCACGGTGCCCAGCGAGGAGACCCGCAGAAACGGTTCGGCGGCGGCCGCGAAGACCAGGAAGACGGCGACGGCGGCGATCAGCGAGCCGAGTTCGGGGCGGGCGAGCAGGCGGCGCAGCGCGGCCGGGCGCTCCTGCGCCAGCAGGTCGGTGGTGCTCACCTGGTCCCCCTCGCGACGTACTCGGCGAGCGCGTCGGCGTTGTCCTTGGTGAGGATCTGCGGGCCGGTCGCGACGGGCTTGCCGCCGCCGAGCATGTCCAGGTTGGAGCGGTACAGCCAGAGCAGGTCGACCCCCTCGTAGCCCTGGAGGTAGGGCTGCTGGTCGACGGCGAAGCCGACGGTGCCGGCCTTGAGGCCGGTCACCACCTGCGTGCCGAGGTCGAAGGTGTCGAGCTCGACGGCCCGGTGGGTGTCCTGGATCGCCTGGAGGCCGGTGGCGGCCATCGGGCCGGAGAGGGTGAGCACGGTGTCGATGCCCGGGTCGGCCTGGAGCTTGGCGGAGATCGCGGCGCGGGCGTCGGGCATGTTGACGCCGTCCACGTAGAGCGTCTGGAACGAGCCGCCGGCCTTGGCCTGGGCGCCGGAGCAGCGCTGCTCCTGGCCGACGTTGCCCTGCTCGTGGATGACGCAGAGCACGTCCTTGCGGCCGCGGGAGGCGAGCTCGGTGCCGGCGGCCTGGCCGGCGGTGGACTCGTCCTGGCCGATGTGGGTGAGCGCGCCGAACTTCGCGGAGTACTCCTGGCCGGAGTTGATGGTGATCACCGGGATGCCGGCGGCCTTGGCCTTGCCGAGCACCTCGGCCATCGCGTCGCCCTTGGCGAGGGTGACCAGCAGGCCGTCGACCTTCTGGTCGATGGCGGCCTGGACGAGCTGGACCTGGTTCTGGGTCTGCGCGTCGTTGGAGTACAGGAAGGTGATGTTGTCCTTGGCGGCGGCCTGCTCGGCGCCCTTGCGCACGCTGTCCCAGAAGGCGTCGCCGGCGCCGGCGTGGGTCACCATGGCGACCTTCCAGCGCGGGGTGGTGACGGCGCTGCCGGCGGCGGCCGCGGCCTTGGCGCGCGCCTCCTCGGCGCGCCGGCCTCCGGTACTGCTACAGCCGGCCGCGGCGACCGCGAGGGCCAGCACGGCACAGGCGGGCCAGAGGCGGCGGGACGGGCGAAAGCGGGTTGTGCTCATCCCCATAGTCTCGCTGCCCGGCTGGTGGGCGATCGCACCGCCTCGCCCGGCGGCGCGCGCGGCCGGGGAGGTAAGGTGCCCCGGGGGACCTTCCTGGAAGTTCGCTGGACATCTCGTCCGGACGACCGCCGTCCGGGTGGCAGACTAGGCGCCGACCCGAAACCGGAACATCACGGAAACGTGATGTTCCTCTCAGGTTCCGCACAGATTCGGATGGCAACCGATCATCGGTTACCCGCCGTCTGATGCCATTGGAGTGCGTTCGGGCATGTGGGGCCCGGGCGGCTTGCGACCCGGATACGAGAACTGATGCAACTGACAGGTACGCCATTCTTCATCCTCACCGTCATCCTGGTGCCGGTGTCCATCGCGGTGGCGCTGCTGTTCTGGGGAAAGGTCCGCGGGCCCGAACCGGTGCGGATCCTGTCCAGGCTCGTCATGATCATGTTCTGCCAGGTCACGGCCGTGCTGATGGTCTTCGTGATGGTCAACAACGCCAACCTGATCTACGGCAACTGGGACGACCTGCTCGGCACCGGTGACCACGTCCGGGCCGTCCCCTCGGTGGCGCCGCTCGACCCGGCCGCCCCGGCGAACCCGCAGGCCCCCTCGGGCGGCGGCGACGCCGCCGCGAAGCAGCAGCCCAAGGTCACCCAGCAGTTCGGCGGCGTCGGCGACCCGCTGGTGCCCGGCGACGTCAAGAAGACCGAGCTCAAGGGCCAGGTGTCCGGCGTCGACGGCGAGGTGCTGGTCTGGCTGCCGCCGCAGTACGACGACCCCGCGTTCAAGGACAAGAAGTTCCCCGTGGTCGAGCTGATCCCGGGCTACCCCGGCTCCTCCTCCACCTGGTACGGCAGCCTCAAGGTCTCCGAGCAGCTCAAGCCGCTGATGCAGCAGGGCAAGGTCACCCCGTTCATCCTGGTCGCGCCGCGCACCCTGCTGCTCGGCGGCCACACCGACGCCGGCTGCACCGACATCCCCGGCAAGGTCAACGCCGACGCCTGGATCACCCGCGACGTCCCGCAGATGGTGCTGGACAACTTCCGCGCCGACCCGTCCCCCGACCGCTGGGGGATCGCCGGCTACTCGGCCGGCGCCCACTGCGCGGCCAAGCTCGCCCTGGCGCACCCCAACCGCTACCGGGCCGGCGTCTCGATGTCCGGCTACAACGACCCGGCGACCGAGAAGGACTCGCTGGTCGGCAAGGACGCCAAGCTGCGCGAGGCCAACAACCCGGTCAACATCCTGAAGAGCGCCCAGCAGCCGCCGAAGGTCGCCATGTACGTCAGCGGCGCCAAGGGCGACGGCTACGAGGACGGCCAGGCGATCGCCGGCGTGGCCAAGGCCCCGACCACCGTCCAGGTCGAGGAGACCACCGGCCCGCACGCCACCGAGCTCTGGAAGAAGATGGTGCCGGGCGTCTTCCAGTGGCTGACCTCGATCATCCCGCCGCAGTGACCCGCACCCGGCCGGTCATCCCGCCGCGGTAACCCGCACCCGCACCCGGCCGAACGGCCCGCCGCATCGACGCGGCGGGCCGTTCGCGTACCCGGCGTCAGGCCCGCTTCGAGGCGTCAGGCCAGTTCGAGCGCCAGGTAGAAGTCCACCCGGTCCTCCAGCCGGGACAGGTCACGGCCGGTCAACTCCTCGATCCGGCCGATCCGGTAGCGCAGCGTGTTGACGTGCACGTGCAGCTGGGCGGCGCAGCGCGTCCAGGAGCCGTCCGAGCGCAGGAACGCCTCCAGGGTGCGGACCAGGTCCGCCTGGTGCTCGATGTCGTACGCGATCACCTTGTCCAGCAGCCGGCTGCGGAAGGCCCGGCGCACCTCGTCCGGGACGGCGGCCAGCAGCAGCACGTGCGAGGCCAGCTCCTCGGGGCCGGCCACGCAGACCCGGCCGACCCGGGCGGCGGCGATCCGGCGGGCGTGCCGGGCCTCCTCCAGGGCGCCGCGCAGGCCGCCGGCCTCCAGCGCGGGGGCGGAGACGCCGAGGGTGATCCGGCCCTCCGAGCCGAGCCCGGCCTCCAGCGGGGCGAGCAGGTCGCGCAGGGTGTCGGCGGGCACCGCGCTCTCCATCGCGGGCATCACCACCACCGCGCCGGTGCCGGCCCCGGCGACCAGGGCCCGGTCGGTGGCGGCGCCCAGCGCCTCCTCCAGGACGGCCCGCACCGCCCCCTCCGGCAGGCCGGTGCCCTCGGCGCTGAGCACCAGCCAGGAACCCTGCGGGGTCTGCGGCCTGGGCTCCGGGCTCTCGTAGCGGGCGGCCATCGCCGAGGAGGCGTACAGGGTGCGGCTGATCTCGGCCGGGTCGGCGTCGCGCTGCAACAGCGTCAGCACCTCGTCGGCGAGGCGGCGACGCAGCCGGCGGCCCTCGTCGCGGCGGTGGCGCTCGGCGGCGACCAGGCGGGCCAGGTTGTCGGCGAGCTGCTGGCGCTTGGTGGTCCACTCGGTGACGTCGCCGGCCACCGCGAGCAGCCAGTCGGCCAGCGGCGCCTCGTGCTCGGTGGAGGCCGGGGCGGGCAGCAGCGAGTAGTTGCCGCTGGCCAGGCGGGCGCGGTGCGGGGGGCGGCGGCGCTGGCGCTGGGCGCCGAGGTGGGCGCGGACCAGCTGGTCGCGGTCCTCGGCGGTGAGCCGGTCGGCCGGGCCGGCGATCACCGTGCCGGTGGGGGTGAGCACCCAGCAGTCGAGGTCGAGGTCGCCGCCGAGCAGGTCCAGGACGGCGTCCAGACCGCCGCCGCCGGCCGCCGAGACCAGCAGCCGGTGCCGGTCGACCAGGGCGGCGAGGTCGGCGGCCCGGTCCGCGGAGACCTGGCGGCCGATGAACTCGGTGACGGTGCCGAAGGCGATGTCGTCGGGCACGGCCAGCAGCGGCATGCGGTGGCGGCGACAGGCCTCCACCAGGTCCTCCGGCACCGGGCCGACCTCGGCCTCGCCGGCCGCCAGGGCGACCGCGCCACCGGACGCGATGGTCCGCACGAACCGCTCGGAGTCGGCCGGATCGGTGCGCCACAGCATGCCGGTGAGCACCAGCTCACCGCCGTGCAGGTAGCGGCCGGGGTCGTGCAGGTCCGTGGTCATGACACCGCTGACCTGCCGGTCAAGCTCGTCCTCGGCCGCGAGCAGACGCAGTCGCGGGGCGCCGGGGGCGAGCAGGTCACGGACACGCATCCGCGGACTCCTTACGGGCTGGGGGGTGAGGGTGAGCGGGGAGACGAGGGCCCGAGTCTTCGGTCCGGGGGCACTCCGGGGGTGACAGTGTGCCCGAACATCAGTGCTTGGCGTTACGTCTGGGCGGACGGCCGGATCACGGGCCCGTAGCTTGCGAATCACGGCCGGATTACGGTCGTAGGTAGCACCCGGTGATTACCTGGGCTGCGAGATTGTCCTCCTTAGAGGAACGTACAGGATGCCGGGCGGGACCACAGCGCGGGCTTCATGCCATCGGTGACTCCCAGTGGGCCCGGTCACAGCGGTTCACTGGCCACACGCCGCCGGACACAGCCCGGTGACCGGGATCCGACGCCGAGGCGAACGAACGGCGGGCCGGGTCCGAACACCGAGTTCCGGGCACTGTGCCCACCCGTTCGGCAGGCGACGACTTGAGGAGACACCCGCATGGAGTTCCTTCGGCCCGCTACCTGGGACGAGGCACTCGCGGCGAAGGCTGAGTACCCGACCGCGCTGCCCATCTCGGGCGGTACGGACGTCATGGTCGAGATGAACTTCGACGTGCACCGGCCATCCGCGATTCTCGACCTGAACCGCATCACCGAGCTCACCGAATGGTCCAACGACGGCAGCGTCGTCAAGCTCGGCGCCTCGGTCCCGTACGCCCGGATCATCGACGAACTGTCCGGGCCGCTGCCCGGGCTGGCGCTGGCGGCCCACACCGTCGGCTCGCCGCAGATCCGCAACCGCGGCGGCGTCGGCGGCAACCTCGGCGGCGCCTCCCCGGCCGGCGACGCGCACCCCGCGCTGCTGGCGGCCGGACGGGACGTCTTCGTGGAGGCCGCCTCGGTCCGCGGCACCCGGATGATCCCGATCGACGAGTTCT
The DNA here is from genome assembly GCF_040302625.1 of Kitasatospora sp. NPDC097643. Taxonomy (NCBI): domain Bacteria; kingdom Bacillati; phylum Actinomycetota; class Actinomycetes; order Kitasatosporales; family Streptomycetaceae; genus Kitasatospora; species Kitasatospora sp. NPDC097643. Next base: position 11,843 of record NZ_JBEOSA010000057.1, read on the forward strand.
ACGTCGGCGTGAAGCGCAACAGCCTGGAGGCCGACGAGCTGATCCGGGCCGTGCACATCCCGGTGGCGGACGGCCCGCAGCAGTTCTCGAAGATCGGCACCCGCAACGCGATGGTGATCGCGGTCTGCGCCTTCGGTTTCGCCCTCCACCCGAAGAACGGCACCGTCGGCACCGGCATCGGCTCGGCCGCCCCCACGCCGCGCCGCGCCGTCGAGGCCGAGGAGTACCTCCAGGGCGTGCTCGCCGAGCGCGGGCTCTGGGAGTCCGGCGGCCTGCTGGGCACCGAGGTGATCCAGCGCTTCGGCGAGCTGGTGAAGGCCGCGGCCTCCCCCATCGACGACGTCCGGGGCACCGCCGAGTACCGGCGGCACTCCCTGGCCGTGATGGCCCGCCGCACCCTCACCTGGTGTTGGAACGACTACAGCAAGCAGATCAGGAGCGCGGCATGAGGGTGACTTTCACCGCCAACGGCAAGCCCGTCGAGGCGGACGACGTCTGGGAGGGCGAGAGCCTCCTCTACGTGCTGCGCGAGCGGGTCGGCCTGCCGGGCTCGAAGAACGCCTGCGAGCAGGGCGAGTGCGGCTCCTGCACCGTCTACCTGGACGGCGTGCCGGTCTGCAGCTGCCTGGTCGCGGCCGGCCAGGTGCAGGACCGCGAGGTGCGCACCGTCGAGGGCCTCGCCGACGAGAACGGCGAGCTGGGCCTCGTCCAGCAGGCGTTCATCGACGCCGGCGCCGTCCAGTGCGGCTTCTGCACCCCCGGCCTGCTGGTGCAGACCGACGCGCTGCTGGAGCGCGACGAGCAGCCGAGTGACAACGACATCCGCGAGGCGCTGTCGGGCAACCTCTGCCGCTGCACGGGCTACGAGAAGATCATGGACGCGGTGCGGCTCGCCTCCGCCCGCAAGTGCGCTGGTAAGGGGCATGCCGAATGAGCACGCGGACGATCCAGGGGCAGAAGAACCTCCAGAACATCAACCAGGCGTCCAAGGACGGCATCGGCGGCTCGCCGCTGCGCCCGGACGGCAACCTGAAGGTCAAGGGCGAGTTCGCGTACTCGTCCGACATGTGGCACGAGGACATGCTCTGGGGTATGGCGCTGCGCTCGCCGCACCCCCGGGCCAACATCCTGAGCGTGGACATCTCCGAGGCGCTCAAGGTGCCCGGCGTGTACGCCGTGCTCACCCACCAGGACATCCCCGGCTCCAAGTACTACGGCCTGGAGATCCAGGACCAGCCGGCCCTGGCGATCGACAAGGTCCGCTACCACGGTGAGGCGATCGCGCTGGTCGCGGCCGACCACCCGGAGACGGCCCGCCGCGCGGTGAAGAAGATCAAGGTCGAGTACGAGGTGCTCACCCCGATCGTCACCGAGGAGCAGTGCCTCGACCCCGAGACCCACGGCTACGTGCACGAGCCGCACGAGTTCAAGTCGCACGGGTACGGCAACATCTGCCACGAGCAGAAGCTGGTCTCCGGCCTCGGCGTGACCGACGAGGTGCGGGCGATGGCGGACGTCATCGTCTCCGGCGACTACGAGGTCGGCATGCAGGACCAGGCCTTCCTGGGCCCCGAGTCCGGCCTGGCCGTCCCCGCCGAGGACGGCGGCATCGACCTCTACATCGCCACCCAGTGGCTGCACGTCGACCGCCAGCAGATGGCCCCGGTACTCGACCTGCCCGAGGAGAAGGTCCGGCTCACCCTGGCCGGCGTCGGCGGCGCCTTCGGCGGCCGCGAGGACATCTCCATGCAGATCCACGCCTGCCTGCTGGCCCAGCACACCGGCAAGCCGGTCAAGATCGTCTACGCCCGGGACGAGTCCTTCTACGGCCACGTGCACCGCCACCCGGCCAAGATGCACTACGAGCACGGCGCCACCCGCGACGGCAAGCTGGTCTACGCCGACTGCCGGATCGTGCTGGACGGCGGCGCCTACGCCTCCGCCTCCCCCGCCGTCGTCGGCAACGCCGCCTCGCTCGGCCACGGCCCGTACGTGATCCCGAACGTCAAGATGCACGCCATCGCGCTCTACAGCAACAACCCGTCCTGCGGCGCCATGCGCGGCTTCGGCGCCGTCCAGGCCGCGTTCGGCTACGAGACCCAGATGGACCGGCTGGCCGCCGAGCTCGGCATGGACCCGGTCGAGCTGCGCCAGCTCAACGCGATGTCCGAGGGCGACTTCATGCCCACCGGCCAGCAGATCGACTCGCCCGCCCCGGTCGCCGAACTGCTCCAGCGCGTCAAGGACATGCCGCTGCCGCCGCCGCTGGACACCGAGCACCTGGACGTGCGCCAGCTCCCGGGCGCGCTGTCCAACACCTCGCACGGCGAGGGCATCGTGCGCGGCGTCGGCTACTCCGTCGGCATCAAGAACGTCGGCTTCTCCGAGGGCTTCGACGACTACTCCACCGCCCGGGTGCGCCTGGAGGTGATCGGCGGCGAGCCGGTCGCCATGGTGCACACCGCGATGGCGGAGGTCGGCCAGGGCGGCGTCACCGTGCACGCCCAGATCGCCCGCACCGAGCTCGGCGTCGAGCAGGTCACCATCCACCCGGCCAACACCGAGGTAGGCTCGGCCGGTTCGACCTCCGCCTCGCGCCAGACCTACATGACCGGCGGCGCCGTCAAGCTGGCCGCCGAGGCGGTCAAGCGGGCGCTGATCGAGAAGGGCCGCCGCCGCTACGGCTGGACCCACGGCGACATCACGCTGGTCGGCGGCAAGGTCGTCTCGGAGAGCGCCGGCGCGCTGGTCTCCATGGTCGACCTACTCGGCGACGAGGCCATCGACCTCACCCGCGAGCACCACCACCGGCCCACCCAGCCGTTCGACAAGGAGACCGGCCAGGGCTTCGGCCACGTCCAGTACACCTTCTGCGCCAACCGCGCGGTGGTCGACGTGGACGTCGAACTGGGCCTGGTCAAGGTGGTCGAGCTCACCGCCGTCCAGGACGTCGGCAAGGCGCTCAACCCGCTCTCCGTGGTCGGCCAGATCCAGGGCGGCTGCACCCAGGCCCTCGGCCTGGCCGTGATGGAGGAGATCATCGTCCGGGACGGGAAGGTGCGCAACGCCTCCTTCACCGACTACCTGATCCCCACCATCCTCGACACCCCGCCGATCCCGGTGGAGATCCTCGAACTGCCCGACCCCAACGCCCCGTACGGGCTGCGCGGGGTCGGCGAGGCCCCGACCGTCTCGGCGACGCCGTCGATCGTGGCCGCCATCCGCAACGCCACCGGTCTCGCGCTCAAGCGGATCCCCGTCCGCCCCGAGCACCTGACCACCGAACTCCCCGGCTGAGCCGAGGACCCCGGGGGCCGCACCGCCCCCCGACCGCAGGCCTCCCCGGGGCGACGAACGTCTTCCCCGTCGCCCCGGGGCAGCACCACCCACCCTCGCAGTTACAGGCAACTCCCATGCACCACCTGCCGATACGCGAACGCACCATCCCGCTGCCTCTCCCACGCCGGGGTACTGCAGCGGTGCGCACCGCCCACGCACCGCACACGGCAACGCCGAAGAGTGCGCCCAGTGAGTCGAACAGTCCCCCTGTGCCAACTTCGTTGACTGGCAATCAGGTCGGCTCGCCCACCCCAACCCCCTTTGAACCTTGGGAGTGGACATGACCCGGATCCCCACGGAGACCGGCACCACCGAAGACAGCTCCAACAGAGACAACGGGCCCGCCGAGGACGACACCACTGCGTCGACCCCGGAGGCCCGGCCGAAGAACGCACTGGACGCGTACTTCAAGATCTCGGCCCGGGGCTCGACGCTCGCCAACGAGCTGCGAGGTGGTCTCACCACCTTCATGGCGATGGCGTACATCGTCCTGCTCAACCCGATCCTGCTCGGCGGCGCCGACAAGACCGGCCTCAAGCTCGACCACGCGCAGCTGACCACCGCCACCGCGCTGGCCGCCGCCATCACCACCATCGTGATGGGCCTCATCGGGAACGTCCCGCTCGCCCTGGCGGCCGGCCTCTCGGTCTCCGGCGCGGTCTCCGCGATCGTGGTGCCCAACACCACCTGGCCGCAGGCCATGGGCCTGTGCGTGGTCTACGGCCTGCTGATCGTCCTGCTGGTCGTCTCCGGCCTCCGGCAGAAGATCATGGACGCGATCCCACTGCCGCTCAAGCACGCCATCACCATCGGCATCGGCCTGTTCGTCGCGCTGATCGGCCTGGTCAAGTCGGGCTTCATCCACCACGGCCCGGACCCGTTCGGCCCGCCCGTCTCGCTCGGCCCCAAGGGCGAACTCACCGGCTGGCCCGTGCTGGTCTTCGCGATCACCCTGCTGACGATCTTCGTGCTGCTCGCCCGCAAGGTCCGCGGCGCCATCCTGATCGGCATCGCCGGCGGCACCGTGGTGGCCTTCATCGTCAACGCCACCGTCAACCTGCCCGAGCACACCTGGGCCAGCTCCGTCCCCGAGTGGCCCGGCAGCCCGATCGCCGCGCCCGACTTCGGACTCTTCGGCAAGGTCGACCTGTTCGGCGCCTTCGGCAGCCAGGGCATGGGCGCGATCAGCGCCTCGGTCGCCGTCTTCGCCCTCGTGCTGGCCGGCTTCTTCGACGCGATGGCCACCATCATCGGCGTCGGCACCGAGGCGGGCCTGGCGGACAAGCAGGGCCGGATGCCCGGCCTGTCCAAGGCGCTGTTCATCGACGGCGCCGGCGGCGCGGTCGGCGGTGTGGTCGGCGCCTCCGGCCAGACCGTCTTCGTCGAGTCCGCGACCGGCGTCGGCGACGGTGCCCGCACCGGCCTCGCCTCCACCGTCACCGGCGCGATGTTCGCCCTGATGCTGTTCTTCTCCCCGCTGGCCGGCATCGTCCCGGTCGAGGTCGCCTCCGCAGCCCTCGTCGTCATCGGCTCGATGATGATGAGCCAGGCCCGGCACATCGACTGGTCGGACCGCGAGATCGCCATCCCGGCCTTCCTCACCTGCGTCCTGATGCCGTTCACCTACAACATCACCGCGGGTGTCGCCGCCGGCGTCATCTCCTACGTGACCATCAAGGCCGGCACCGGCAAGTGGCGCGAGCCCAGCGCCCTGATGTGGATCCTGACCGTGGTCTTCGTGGTCTACTTCGCGCTCACCCCGGTCAAGTCCTGGCTGGGCGCCCACTAGCGGCACCGCCGCCGTACGGGACCGTTTCCCGTACGGCGGCGTCTCCCGTTCCGTAACGTCCCTGCCCGGACCCTCGTCCCCTCCCCGTTACCCCGTCCTCCCCGCACCCTCGTCCCCCCTCGTCTACGCTCGAAAGCGACAAGGAGCCCCCGACATGCAGGACATCGCCGAGCAGCTACAGGCCTGGCACGCGTCCGGGCGCTCCTTCGCCGTGGCCACCGTCGTCGGCGTCTCCGGCAGCGCCCCGCGCGACCCGGGGGCGGCCCTGGCCGTGGACGCGGCCGGCGAGGCGATCGGCAGCGTCTCCGGGGGCTGCGTCGAGGGCGCGGTCTACGAACTGTGCCAGGCCGCGATGGAGTCCGGCGAGGCCGTGCTGGAACGCTTCGGCTACAGCGACGAGGACGCCTTCGCCGTCGGCCTGACCTGCGGCGGCATCCTCGACGTCTTCGTCCAGCCGGTCGTCCCCGGCGCCGACGCCGGACTCGACGCCGGCATCGCCTACATCGCCTCCGGCACGCCCGTCGCCCTCGCCCGGGTGATCGCCGGCCCCGGCGCGCTCCTCGGCGCCACCGTCGCCGTCACCGCCGACACCCACCACGGCGCGCTCTCCCCGGCCCCCACCGTGGTCGGCGCGCTGGAACGGGCCGTCGTCACCGAGGCCCGCGCCATGCTCGACGCCGGACGCACCGGCACCCTCGTCCTCGGCCTCGACGGACGCCCCTGCGACGACCGCGGACAGGGCACCGTCACCTGCTTCGTCGAGAGCTACGTGCCCGCCCCCCGGATGCTCGTCTTCGGCGCCATCGACTTCGCCGCCGCCGTCGTGCGGATCGGCAAGTTCCTCGGCTACCACGTCACCGTCTGCGACGCCCGCCCGGTCTTCGCCACCGCCAAGCGCTTCCCCGACGCCGACCAGGTCGTCGTCGACTGGCCGCACCGCTACCTCGACTCCCAGCTCGACCGGATCGACGGGCGCACCGTGCTCTGCGTGCTCACCCACGACGCCAAGTTCGACATCCCGCTGCTGGAACGCGCCCTGCGGCTGCCCGTCGGCTACGTCGGCGCGATGGGCTCCCGCCGCACCCACCGCGACCGCAACACCCGGCTGCGCGAGGTCGGACTCACCGACGCCGAGATCGGCCGGCTGCGCTCCCCCATCGGCCTCGACCTCGGCGCCCGCACCCCCGAGGAGACCGCCGTCTCGGTGGCCGCCGAGATCATCGCCCACCGGCGCGGCGGCAGCTGCCTGCCGCTGAGCGCCGGGGACGGGCCGATCCACCACGACGTGGCGCGGGCGGCCACGGCCGCCGAGGAGGAGGAGTCCGTGCGGGACCGCGAGCCCCGTACCCACGCGGCCTGAGCGGCCCGGGCCGCGACACCGGCCCGAGCGGCTCAGGTCACCACGTCGGCCCGACCGGCTCAGGTCACCACGCGGTGGGCCTCGAAGATCACCGGCTGCCCCGCCATGCCGACCTCCTGGAGGATCGGCCGCAGCACCTCCCCGAAGCGCTCGAAGGCCTCCCGCGACTCCCACACGTCGGTCACGTGCCAGCCGGTCGGCGTCGGGCCGGCCGCGTGCGACACCAGACCGGGAACCGGCCAGTCGGAGGGCTTGTCGAGGCTGCCGCCGTTGGTCAGGCGGCGCACCGTCTCGTCGTACTGGGCCTGGGTGGCCCCGGGGAGGTCGAAGACCGCGACGATCGCCATGGGAACGCTCCTGTGCGCTCGGGGAATGGTGCTTCCAGTGCAGCCCCGGCAGGCCGGACACAGCCACTCACGGCCACCACCCGGGTGACGCCGCGGGCCGAAGTCGGCGGCGCTGCTGGAGATCGAACTCGACACCGAGACCTCGAACCAGGTCATCACCGACGGAGCGATGGCCGAGAAGTTCCCACAGATCACGGGCGGGATCAAGCCGGCGAGCCGGGCACAAGGTCAGTCGGCCGTACCGGACGGCACGACCCAGCGGGTGGGTTGGCCGGTGACGGCCGCGATCATGTCGTAATCGCCGTCGTAGTGCAGGACGGTGACGCCGTGACGCTCAGCGGTGGCAGCGATGACGAGGTCGGCCACGGACAGTGCCCGCCAGTTCCCTGCGGCCGTGAGCAACGCCTGGACCTCGATAGCGCGGTCCCACACCTCGTCCGGGGTCCGCAGCCAGTCGAACCCGCGTAGGCCGTCCCGGATCCGGTCGGCGTCGGCCTTGGACCGGGCGCTGTGCATGATCTCCAGCTCGACGGCGCCGCAGAGCGCGAGCAGCCCCTCATTGAACAGCCCGTCGATCACGGCCCGGACCGCGGGCTCGGTGTAGCGGGCGAACGCGGACCTGTCGATCAGGAAGCGCTCACTCACCCTTGTCCACCGGTCCGGTGAGATCGGGCAGTCCGCCCTCGGCGAGCCAGGCGAGGAACTCCTTGCCCTTGCGGCGCTTGACCGCGTCCTCCAGGGCGGCGTTGACGGTGGCGACCTTGGTCGTCGTACCGAAGATCTCGGCGGCCTCCGCCAGCAGTTCGTCATTGACGTCTATCACGGTGCGAGCCATGGCCGACCTACCGGAGCACTGCGGGCCTGCGATATCAAAATCAATCCTAGTGGATATCACAAGCCCGAGCGGCCGGTCAGGTGACGTTGAGGCGGGCGGCGAGGCGCAGGAGGGAGGGGGCGGCGCGGGAGAGGAGCCGGGCGACCTTGGCCTCCGGGGTGACCGGGACGACCGGCTTGTTGGTGCGGACGGCACGCAGGATGGCGGCGGCGACCTTCTCCGGGGGGAAGCCGCGCCGGGCGTAGAGGCGGGCGGCGCGGGCCTGCTTGGCGGCCTGCTGGTCGGCGGTGGTGGCGGAGAAGGTGGAGGTGCGGGTGATGTTGGTGTTGACGATGCCGGGGCAGATCGTGGAGACGCCGATGCCCTGCCCGGCGAGCTCGGCGCGCAGGCAGTCGGAGAGCATGAACACCGCGGCCTTGCTGGTCGCGTAGGCGGTGAGCGCCTTGGACGGCAGGTAGGCGGCGGCCGAGGAGACGTTGACGATGTGGCCGCCCTCGCCGCGCTCGGCCATCAGGGCGGCGAAGGCGCGGCAGCCGTGGATGACACCCCACAGGTTGACGTCCAGGACGCGCTGCCACTCCTTCTCGGTGGTCTGCAGGAACGTGCCGGAGTGGCCGATGCCCGCGTTGTTGACCATCACGTCGGGCACCCCGTGCTCGGCGGCGACGGCCTGCGCGAAGGCGTCCATCGCCGCACCGTCGGCGACGTCCACCCGGTAGGCGTGCGCCGGCGGGCCGATCAGCGAGGCGAGTTCGGCGGTGCGCTCGGCGGCCGCGAGGTCCAGGTCGCAGACCACCACCCGGGCGCCGTCCTCGGCGAAGGCGAGCGCGGTGGCCCGGCCGATGCCGCTGCCGCCGCCGGTGACGACGACCAGCCGACCGTCGCCGGCCGCGTCCGCGGGCCCGGTGCTCCCGTCCTCGATGCGGGCGGTGAACTCGCGGACCATGCCGGCCACGGTGGCTCCCTTCTCCAGCAGCGCCGACCAGTGGCCGGCGTGCAGCGTCCGTCGGGTCAGGTTCGGCACCCAGCGCTCCAGGCCCTCGGAGAGGTAGCCGCCGACGTACCGGTCCCGGGTCAGGGTGATCAGCTGGACCGGCACCTCGGTCGGCCGCTCGCGCGGACTGCCCAGCGTGGAGCGGAAGTTGGCCCGGTACAGCTCGATGCCGCGGACCGCGTCGCGGCGCAGGCTGGGCTGCGGGTGGTCGGGGCGCGGGGTGACGTGCTCCAGGTCGCGCAGCACCCTCGGCCAGGCCCGGGCCAGGCCCAGGCGCCAGACGCCCGGGGCGAGGAAGGGCAGGTGGAAGGCGGTGATGTACCAGGAGTGCAGGCCCTGGTGGAGCAGCTGCCCCAGGTGGCGCGGGGTGGGCCGGCGCATCCGGTGGCGCAGCCAGTAGCCCATGTGGTCCAGGCAGGGCCCGGACATGGTGGTGTACGAGGCGATCCGCCGCTCGGCGCCGGGCGCGGTGACGGCCTCCCAGGACTGCAACGAACCCCAGTCGTGGGCGACCACGTGCACCGGGCGGTCCGGGCTGACCGCGTCGGCCACCGCGAACAGGTCGGCGGCCAGCTGCTCCAGGCGGTAGCCGGACCGGTCGGCGGGCACGCCGGACTCGCCGGCGCCGCGCACGTCGTAGCGGACCACGTGGTGGTCGCGGGCGAGGTCGGCGGCGATGTCGTCCCAGACCGCGTGGGTGTCCGGGTAGCCGTGCACCAGGATGACGGTGGGGGCCTCGGGGGCGCCCGGGGCGTCCGGGGCGCCCTGCACGCCCTGCACGCCCTGCTCGAAGACGGCGAGTGGCAGGCCGCCGGAGTGGACGGTGCGGCGGCGGACCGGCGCGTGCGGGGCGGGCGAGTTCGGGTCGGACGGGCGCGGGGCGGGGGTCTTCATCGGGTGGCCTCCTGGGGGGTCGCGTCGGTCGCCTGCCCGGTGGTGGGCGGCGCCGTCCAGCGGCGGACGTGCGGCAGGTCGTCGTCGAGCCAGTAGGCATCATCCTCGGTGACCACCAGCAGTTCCTCGAACTTGATGCCCACGCCTCGGAAACCGATGTGCGGCTCGACCGCCCACAGGCCCGGGGTCGGCGCGTGCCGGGAGGAGCGGCCGTCCGCCCACAGCGGCGAACGCCCGTGCAGGCGTTCGGAGATCAGCTCGCGACCGAGGGTCTGCAAGGTGCGCACGCCGAAGCCGAACAGGGTGACCCCGGCAGGGCCGCGGACGGTGGTCCGGGTGACCTGGTGGCCGATCACCCGGCCCGGGTAGACCTGGTGGCGATTGTCGTAGCCGTGCGCGGCGAGCTGCGCGTCCACGGCCGCGTACACCTCGTTCAGCGGCCGACGGGCGCGCACCTCGGCGAGGATCAGCTCGCGGTAGACCCGCAGGTCGGCGGCGAGACGGTCCCAGACCGGGTTCTCGCCCACCTTGCCGCCGTACCCGATGTCGGCGGTGTAGCCGTCCACGATCGGCGCGCAGTCCAGCACGTACGGCATGCCCTCCGCCAGGCGGCGGTTGCCGGCGAAGAACTGCAACGGGGTGTGGAAGTGCCGGAAGGCCGTGCGGTCGCCGAACCAGGCGAACGGGACGTGGAAGAAGTCCTGTACCCCGGCGGCGACCAGACGGCGGCGCAGCTCGGCGGTGGCCTGCCGCTCGGTGACTCCCGGTTCGATCCAGGCGGCGACCTGTTCGGCGCAGTCGTAGGCGAGTTGCTGGGTCTCGCGGAAGCGGGCGAGGTCGCGCTCGTCGTAGGGGAAGGCCGGGGTACGGGAGGTGGTCCGGTCCGCCGTCGGACGGTTCGCGGTCGGGGGCTGCGGGGGCTTCGCCATCGGGGGCTCCTAGTCAGAGGTCGAGCACGAGGGTCTCGCCCTCGGCGGCCCGGGAGACGCAGGGCAACAGGGCACCGGCGGCGCGCTGCTCGGGGGTGAGGCGGCGGTCCCGGTGGTCGGGCGCGCCGGCCAGCAGACGGACCTCGCAGGTGCCGCAGAAGCCCTGGTGGCAGGAGTACGGCAGATCCGGGCGGGCCTCGCGCAGGACGTCCAGCGCGGACCGGTCGGCGGGGACGTCGAGCGTCGGGCCGTCGGCGCCCAGGCGCACCGCGAAGGGCTCGCCGCCGGTGATCGGCGCGGCACCGAAGCGTTCGAAGTGCAGGGCGGCGGCCGGGGAGCCCGCCAGGGCGCGCTGCACGGCGGCCAGCATCGGGGCCGGGCCGCAGCAGTAGACGGCGGCGCCGCGCGGGGCGTGCGCGAGCAGTTCGGCGCCGGTGGGCACGCCGCCGTGCTCGTCGTCGGTGCGCAGCACCACGCGGTGCGGGTCCAGGGCGCGCAGCTCGTCCGCGTACGGGAGGGAGACGGCGCTGCGGCCCACGTGCACCAGGCGCCAGTCCAGGCCGTGCCGCTGCGCCTCGCGGGCCATCGGCAACAGCGGGGTGATGCCGATGCCGCCGGCGAGGAGCAGGACGGCCGGTTCGGCGCAGAACGCGAAGCCGTTGCGGGGGCGGCGGGCGGTCAGCCGGGTGCCGGGGTGCAGGGTGTCGTGGACCTCGACGGACCCGCCGCCGCCCCCGGGCAGCCGGCGCACGGCGATCCGGTACGTGCCGCGCTCGGCGGGGTCGGCGGGGTCGCCGCTGAGCGAGTAGTGGCGTTCCCGGCCGGAGGGCAGGGCGAGCCGCAGGTGGGCGCCGGGCTGCCAGCTCGGCAGCGGGCCGCCGGAGGGGTCGGCGAGCCTCAACTCGGCGACGTCGGAGGTGAGTTGGCGGCGGGCGGTGACAACCAGCTGCAACGGCGGGGTGGGCCGGCTGAGCGGGCGGCGGGGGTTGCGGCGCAACAGCGGGCCACCGAGGGCCGGGGAGTAGCGGTCCCCGAAGGCGGTGAGCCGGCGCATGAAGGTGTCGGCGCGGGGGCGGCCGTAGAGATCGGGGGGCGGGTTGAGCAGGTCCATCCGGCGGTCCTTGACGTCAGAGGAGGGGCGGGCGGCGGCTGACGGGTTTCGGCGAACAGATTTCAGAGTTCAGATAACAGATAACGTTCGCTGTTATCTGAACTCTGAAATCTGTCAGCTGTCGGTTGTCGACTGTCGACGTCAGCCGTTCGCCGCGGCGGCGCGGGCGGCCGGGGAGGTCGCGAGGTAGCCGAGGGCCTGGCTGGACGAGCCCTCCTGGGTGGGGTGGTAGCCGGGCCGCAGGTAGCGCAGGCCGGAGCGGACCGACTTGACCGGGTCGGGCAGCAGTCCGCGCTTGGCGATCCGGCCGGCCTCGCGCCAGGTGGGCTTGAGCCGCCCGTGCAGGGTCGGGTCGGCGGCGAGCAGGAAGCGGGCGCCGCGCACCCAGAGGTGTACCAGCAGCGGCCCGGAGACCGCCATGCCGCGGATCCGGCGCAGGTACCCCGGGTCGAGGTGGACCATCAGGTCGAAGGCCACGCTGCGGTGCTCGACCTCCTCGGCGCCGTGCCAGCGCAGCAGGTCGAGCATCGTCGGGTCGGCCTTGGCGCGGTCCAGGCCCGGGGAGTTGAGGACCCAGTTACCGAGGAACGCGGTGAAGTGCTCGATCGCCGCGACGAAGGCGACCCGCTCGATGATGTTCTCGCGCCGCCGGGCCGGGCTGAGCCCCGGCTTGTCCCCGAGGACCCGCTGGAACAGCCAGGCGATCTGCCGTACGTACGGCCGCGGGTCGAGCCCCTGGCCGAGCAGGTGGTCGAGCACCTCCTGGTGCGCCTCGGCGTGGATGGCCTCCTGCCCGATGAACCCGAGGACCTCCTCGCGCAGTTGCTCGTCACGGATCAGCGGCAGCGCCTCCTTGAACACCTTGACGAACCAGCGCTCGCCCTCGGGCAGCAGGAGGTGCAGCACGTTGATGACGTGGGTGGCCATCGGCTCGTCCGGAATCCAGTGCAGCGGCAGCTGGGCCCAGTCGAAGCGCACGTCCCGGGGCTCCAGGACGAGGCTGTCGTGCACGCGCGCCGCGGGGGCGGCGAGGGCGGGGACGGGGGTGGATCGGGGCATGGCAGACCCTCCTGACCTGGGGCGGCGGCTCGGCTTCAGGGAAACGTACTCGCGGGTAGCGGCCGGGACAAGGGTTTCGGCGCGCCTTATCGACATCGAGTCTAATAAGTGATGTGCACCGGAGAACGCCCCGGGAAACACCCGGGCCCCGCCGGATTCCCGACGGGGCCCTGAAGGCGCGAACGAGCGGCCGAACCGGCCGGGGGTCAGACCGCCATCGCCAGCATCAGCGGCGCTGCCCGGGCCGCCAGCAGTTCGGCGGCGGCCTTCAGCCGGTGCACGTTGTCCACCGGCATCGACATCGCCAGACAACCCACCGTGCTGCCCGCCGTCACCGGGACGGCGGCACACACCGTGCCCAGCGCGTACTCCTGGAGGTCCAGCACCGGAACGGTGGCCGGCTGCCGCTCCAGGCGGTGCATCAGCTGATCGGCGTCGGTCACCGTGCGGGAGGTCAGCCGGGCCACCGGGTGGCGGGAGAGGTGGTCCCGGCGGCCGTCCGCGTCGAGCTGGCTGAGCAGGCACTTGCCGATCGCACTGGCGTGCGCGGTGGCGCGGAAGTCCACCCACTCGTGCACCGCCGGGGCGAGCTCGGAGGAGGACACCGCCTCCACCTTCAACTCCCCGTCGTGGTACCGGCTGAAGTAGACTGCGGCACCCAACTCGTCCCGCAGCTCGGCGAGTTTACGGTTCAACCGGGCCCGGACGAGCTGCTCCCGGTTGTGTTGACCGAGCAGCGCGAAGGTGCCGCCGAGCACCCAAGCGCCCTCCTGGCACTGGAGGTACCCCTCGATTTCGAGGATCTCCGCGAGCCGGCGAACGGTCGGCAGGCCGAGCGCGGTCTCCCGCGCGAGGGCGACCAGGGTCGCGCCGTCGGGGTGCCGGTCGACGGCCTCCAGCAGTCTGAGGGCGTGCTGCAGGGAGGAAAACGGGCCGGTCGGGCCCTGGTCCAGCGCGGCGTGACGACCCGGGGCTGGTGTCGACATGTCGTCCCCTTCCGATGTCCCCCCACGGAGCGACCGCGGGCACCCTCCAGCCTATCGACCCAGCGGGTCCGACAACTGGCGTCCGTGAATATCCGTGAACATTCAGTGGAGCAGTCGCCGGACCGCCACCGGCCTCCTGAACACGGACAGCCCGAACGGGCCCCTCCCCACTGCCCTGGGGGAGGGGCCCGTCGTGCGGCCGCCGGGGTGCGGGCCCCGGCGGCCGGTGAGGGTGGGTCAGCCGGTCCGTCGATGAGTAGGCGTCAGCCCTCTTCACCCGCACGGAGCTTGGCGACGGCGGCCTCCAGACGGGCGCCGTACTCCTCGTCGGCGGCGTGGAAGTGGGCCAGGTTCTTCTCGACGATGTCGTCGCGCGTCACCTGGGCCAGGAAGCCCGCGATGTTGTTGATGAGGCGGGTCTTCTCGCCCTCGGACATCAGGCGGTAGAGCTCACCGGCCTGGAAGAAGTCGTCGTCCTTGGTGTGGGCCGGCGTGGTGTAGGTGCCGGTGTAGCCGTCCAGACGGACCGGCGCGGCGAGGGCGTTGTCGGTCTGGGCCGGGCCGTCGTACGAGTTGGGCTCGTAGTTCCTGCCGCGGCCGGACTTGTTGGCGGCCATCAGGCCGTCGCGGCCGTAGTTGTTGGCCTCGGTGGCGCGCGGCGCGTTGACCGGCAGCTGGGTGTGGTTGACGCCGAGGCGGTAGCGCTGGGCGTCGGCGTAGGCGAACAGGCGGCCCTGGAGCATCTTGTCCGGGGAGGGGCCGATGCCGGGGACGAAGTTGTTCGGCGAGAACGCGGACTGCTCGACGTCGGCGAAGACGTTCTCCGGGTTCTTGTTGAGCACCAGGCGGCCGACCTTGACCAGCGGGTAGTCGGCGTGCGGCCACACCTTGGTGAGGTCGAAGGGGTTGAAGCGGTAGTCGGCGGCCTCGGCGACCGGCATCAGCTGGACGTAGAGGGTCCAGGACGGGAACACGCCGCGCTCGATGGCCTGGTGCAAGTCGCGCTGGTGCGAGTCGGCGTCGGCGCCGAGCACCTCGGCGGACTGGTCGCCGTCCAGGCTGCGGATGCCCTGGTTGGTCTTGAAGTGGTACTTGACCCAGTAGGCGTCGCCGTCGGCGTTGACCCACTGGTAGGTGTGCGAGCCGTAGCCGTTCATGTGGCGGTAGGAGGCCGGGATGCCACGGTCGCCGAACAGCCAGGTGATCTGGTGGGTGGAGGCGGGCGAGTGGGCCCAGAAGTCCCAGACGTTGTCCGCCTCCTGCACGCCGGTGTACGGGTCGCGCTTCTGCGAGTGGATGAAGTCGGGGAACTTCACCGGGTCCTTGATGAAGAACACCGGGGTGTTGTTGCCGACGAGGTCGTAGTTGCCCTCCGCCGTGTAGAACTTCAGCGCGAAGCCGCGCGGGTCGCGCACCGCGTCGCTGGAGCCGAGGTTGCCGGCCACGGTGGAGAAGCGCAGGAAGACCTCGGTGCGCTTGCCGACCTCGGCGAGGAAGTCCGCCCGGGTGTACTGCGACACCTCGTCGGTGACCTCGAAGTAGCCGTACGCGCCGGAGCCGCGGGCGTGCACGACGCGCTCCGGGATGCGCTCGCGGTTGAACCGGGCCAGCTTCTCCAGCAGCTGCTGGTCCTGGATCAGCAGCGGGCCGTACTCGCCGGCCGAGGCCGAGTTCTGGTTGTCGGCGACCGGGGCGCCGGACTCCGTGGTGAGGATCTTGGACATGGAGGGTCCTTCAGGTGTCGATAAAGGCGGTGCGTGGAGGAGGGTCTGACGGAGGCTCAGCTGATGGAAGCTCAGATGCCTGCTCAGATGCCGAGCAGGCGCCAGATCGCGGAGCGGCGACGGGAGGAGTGCTCGCCGTCGGGCCCGTCGACGGGCTGGAGCGCGGCGACGGCGGCGGTGACCGCGGCCGGGTCCGCCAGCGGGCGGGCGGCGGTCAGCGCGGCGGCCTCGTCGGCGGCGAGCCCGGCCTCGGCCAGGGCGGCGGTCGCCTCGGCGGCCGGGACGGCGTTGAACCAGCGCAGCGCGAGGGCGGCGCGGCCGGCCTCGGTGAGACGGCCGGTGAGGCGCAGTCGGGCGAGCCCGCCGTCCGGGTAGACGTTGATGCGCACGTGGGTCACCGGGCGGCCGACGTCGAGCCGGAAGCGGTGCCGGGTGTCGGGCTGGAGCCGGGTGCGGGGCAGGATCTCGAACCACTCGCCGTCGGCCGGGTCGGCCCCGGTCGAGGCGTCGAATCCGACCAGGTCGGCCCAGCCGGGGGCGTTGGCGACGAAGTGGGTGGTGTCCACCTCGGCGGCCAGGACCTCACCACCCCCGGCCAGGGCGATCTGTACCCAGTCGTTGGCCTTGTCGCGCCGACGCCGGGTCTCCCAGCCCTCGCCCATGACGGAGGCGCGACCGGGAGCGTTCAGGTTGTGCGGGGAGGAGAAGTAGCGGTCGGAGGCCGCCTCGGCGACGCCGCCGTACTCCTGGGCCGCCAGGTCGAAGGTGAGGCCGTCGAGTTCGCGCGGGTCGGGCAGCACCTCGCCGTGCACGCGCAGCCGGGCGACGCCGCCGTCCGGGAAGATGTTGAGCCGCACGTGGGTGTAGCGGGTGTCGTCCTCGACGGCGAACTCGTGGGCGGTGTTGCCCTGGAGCGGGGTGCGCGCCACCAGCGTGGTCCACTCGGCGGCCCGGAGCTCCTCGGGCGAGGGGTGGCCGGGTACGGAGGCGGCCTCGACGGAGGCGCTCTCCGGGTAGTTGCCGGTGAAGTGGGCGGTGTCGACGATCAGGCCGCGGATCACGCCGCCGACGCCGAGTCGGACGATCGTCCAGTCGTGGTCCTGGTCGGTGGGGTGCGGCTGGTCGGCGGAGACGCCGCGGCGGCGCTTGGACTCCCAGCCGTCCATGATCTGGCCCTTGTGGCCGAAGGTGTGCGGGCGGAACTCGGCGGGCTTGGCGACCAGCAGGTTCTCCGCGTCTGCGAAGGTGTCCTCGTTGGTGGCGACGACGCCCGCGCCCAGCAGCCGGGAGGCCAGGTTGACCAGCTCGGTGAAGGGAGCGCTCGGGGTGTCGGCAGTGGTCACGGAGTCTCCTCGGGACGAGCGGAAGGGCGGGCGGAAGGGCGGGCGGCCGAGCTGGCGGACGAGTCGGCGGCGGGGCGGACGAGCTGGCGGCCGAAGGGCTCGCCGGCGGTGTCGACGACGCGGCCGCGCAGCCAGGTGGTGCGCACGGTGCCGGTCAGCGTCCGGCCCGCGTACGGGGTGACCGGGTTGCGGTGGTGCAACTCGTCGGCGTGGACGGCGAATTCGCCGTCGGGGTCGAAGGCGATCAGGTCGGCGTCGTGGCCGACCGCGATGGCGCCCTTGACGCCGGTGAGGCCGACCAGGGCGGCCGGTCCGCTCGCCATCCAGCGGACCACGTCGGCCAGGCCGTGGCCGCGGCGGCGGGCCTCGGTCCAGACGGCCGGCAGGCCGAGCTGGAGCGAGGCGATGCCGCCCCAGGCGGTCAGGAAGTCGCCGCTGCCGCCGTACGCGGGCAGCAGCTTGACGTCGGGGGTGGACGGCGAGTGGTCGGAGACGACAGCGATGAACTCGCCGTCCGCCAGGGCCTGCCAGAGTGCGTCGCGGTTGGCCTCGTCGCGGATCGGCGGGCAGCACTTGAAGGCGGTGTCGCCGTCCGGGACCTGTTCGGCGTCCAGGGTCAGGTAGTGCGGGCAGGTCTCGGCGGTCACCTGGACGCCGTCCGCGCGGGCCTGGCGCAGCAGCGGCAGCACGGCCGCGGAGGAGACGTGCAGGATGTGCACGCGGGCGCCGGTGCGCCGGGCGGTGTCGAGCAGGAGGGCGACGGCCGCGGTCTCCGCGTCGGCGGGGCGGGAGGCGAGGAAGTCCCGGTAGTGGACGCCGGGTTGCTGCGGGGCGGCGGCCAGCACGGCCGGGTCCTCGGCGTGGATGATCGCCAGCGCGCCGATCCGGGCCTGCTCGGCGAGCGCGGCCTCCAGGTCGGCGGCCTCGACGTGCGGGAACTCGTCGACGCCGGAGGGGGCGAGGAAGCTCTTGAAGCCGAACACGCCTTCCCGGTGGAGCGGTTCGAGGTCCGGGACGTTGCCGGGGACGGCGCCGCCCCAGAAGCCGAGGTCGACCCAGGCCTGGCCTTCGGCGGTCTTCCGCTTGGCCGCCAGGCCGTCCACCGTGGTGGTGGGCGGGATGGAGTTGAGCGGCATGTCGATGACGGTGGTGACGCCGCCGGCGGCGGCGGCCCGGGTGGCGGTGGCGAAGCCCTCCCACTCGGTGCGGCCGGGCTCGTTGACGTGCACGTGGGTGTCGACGAGGCCGGGCAGCAGGGCGGTGTCGCCGAGGTCGGTCAGCCCGCCCTCGACGTCGGCGCGGTCGCCGACGAGGAGCGAGCCGTAGGCGGCGATCTGCTCGATCTTCCCGTCCCGGATCAGCACGTCGGCGGGGCGCTCACCGTCGGGCAGGACCACCCGGCGGGAGCGGATCACCGCTGGCTGGCTGAAAGGCATGGGGGACCTCCGAAACCTGGAAGAGTGGGTGGGGGCGCAGGAGTTGGCCGAAGGATGATCGGGAGCCTAGGCCCGCCTTCAACAAAACGTCAATGGAGGAACGTACGAGGGCTCGGCACCCGCGTCAGCCGGCGAGGGCACCGACGGAAGCCGGTGAGGGCACCGGTGTCAGCCGGTGAGGACACTGGCGTCAGCCGGCGAGGAGCGCGGCCGCCAGCCGCTCCCCCGCGACCTCGGCCAGCTCGCCGGCCCTGGTCATGCTGTCCCCCGGCTGCTCGGCCAGGTCGGTGAGCGCGAGGGCGGCGGCGAAGCCGGCGGTGCGCCACTCGCGCTCGGACAGCTCCAGTCGCCCTGCCACAGCAGCCACCCGAACCCCCGCCCGGGTGGCCGCCGCGGCAACGCCGGCGGGGGCCTTGCCGTGGAGCGTCTGCGCGTCCAGGCAGCCTTCGCCGGTCACGACGAGGCGTGCCCCACGCACGGCCTCGTCGAAACCCAGCAGGTCGAGCAGGAGCTCGATGCCGGGTCGCATGGTGGCGCCGAGCAGGGCGAGGGCGGCGAAGCCCACCCCGCCTGCGGCGCCGGCGCCGGGGGCCTCGCGGACGTCGCGTCCGGTGACCTCGGCGACCTGGTCGGCGAAGCGGGTCAGGCCCTCTTCGAGGATCACCAGGTCGTCACCGTCGGCGCCCTTCTGCGGGCCGTAGACGGCGGTGGCGCCGCGCGGCCCGAGCAGCGGGTTGTCCACGTCGCAGGCCACCACGATCTCGACGCCGGTCAGCACGTCGGCCAGCGGGCCGGGCTCGATCCGCTCCAGTCGGCGCAGGGCGGCCCCGCCGGGCGGGAGTTCGGCGCCGTCGGAGTCGTACAGGCCGACACCGAGCGCCTGGACCATGCCGGCGCCGCCGTCGGTGCAGGCGCTGCCGCCGAGGCCGAGCACGATCCGCTTGGCGCCCAGGGTCACCGCCCGGGCGATCAGCTGGCCGACCCCGTAGGAGCCGGCCGCGAGCGGGGCGGTGCGGCCGCCGGGGAGCCGCGCGAGTCCGGAGGACTGGGCCAGCTCGACCACGGCGGTGTCGCCGCGGACGGCGAGCGCGGCGTCCACCGGCAGGCCGGTCGGGCCGGCCACCTTGGCGGGGACGCGGGTGAAGCCGGCCGCGAGCGCGGCAGCCAGGGTGCCCTCGCCGCCGTCGGCGACGGGCAGTTCGCGCACCTCGACGCCGGGCGCGGCGCGCCGGATGCCGGCGGCGATCCGGGCGGCGACCTCGGCGCCCTCCAGGGTGCCCTTGAACTTGTCGGGAGCTACGACCACATGACCCTGGTGGGGGGTGACGGGCATGGCGCGGTCCTCACTTCCGTACGGGTGACGCTGGTTCATCGGGCGCGGCGCGGACAGCGCCCGCGCCCGGGTGTCTCGTCAAGCATGTGCCCGGGGCCTCCCGGGTGCGACCCCCTCCCCGCCGTTCCCCTCGTCCCGCTTCCGACGTACGAGGGGCTCCCCTCGGCGGGGAGGGGGCCAGGCGACACGCAACAGGCACGACCGAAGTGCCCCCGACAGGGAGTGCGCGTCACCGGCTGGGTCGACCGGCGGGCGGACGGATGAGCCCCAGCCCGTCCGCCGGTCGGATCTGGCCTCCTGGTGGCGCGGGCACGACCGGATAGGTACACGCCACCAGGAGGAGTCGTTGGAACCGCGGGGTGTTACTTGACCTCGCGGCCCGAGAGACGCTCGACGCCGCGCAGCAGCGCCGAGTGGTCGAGCGAGCCGTCGCCGTTGGCCCGGGCGGAGGCGACCAGCTGGGCCACCACGGCGCCGACCGGCAGCGCGGCACCCACGGCGCGGGCGGCGTCGGTGACGATGCCCATGTCCTTGTGGTGCAGGTCGATCCGGAAGCCGGGTGCGAACTCGCGGTTGAGCATGTTCGCCTTCTTGCGGTTGAGCACGGTCGAGCCGGCCAGGCCGCCGCCGAGCACGTCGAGCGCGGCGCCGAGGTCGACACCGGCGTTCTCCAGGAAGACCACGGCCTCGGCCAGCACCTGGATGTTGACGGCGACGATCAGCTGGTTGGCGGCCTTGACGGTCTGGCCGGCGCCGGACGGGCCGACGTGGATGACCGTGGTGCCCAGCGCGTCGAGCAGCGGCTTCGCCTCGGCGAAGTCCTCGGCCGCACCGCCGACCATGATCGACAGGACGGCCTCGACGGCGCCGGCCTCGCCGCCGGAGACCGGGGCGTCCAGGGTGCGCACGCCCTTCTCGACGGCGGCCTTGCCGACCTTGATGGAGGTCTGCGGGGTGATCGAGGACATGTCGATCACGAGGGTGCCGGCCTTCACGCTCTCCAGCACGCCGCCCTCGCCGAGGATGACCGCCTCGACGTGGGGGTCGGCCGGGACCATGGTGATGACGACCTCGGCGTCCTTCACCGCCTCGGCGATGCTGGTGGCACCGTGGCCACCGGCCGCGACCACGGCGTCGATCGAGGCCTGGGAGAGGTCGAAACCGGTGACGTCGTGGCCGGCCTTGACCAGGTTGATGGCCATGGGCTTGCCCATGATGCCGAGGCCGACGAAGGCGATCTTGCGGCTCATCGCGTCGTTCCTTAAGTCGTGGGTGGGGAGTGGGTGCGGAGTGGGTGCGGATTCGCGGGTGGTGGCCGGGTCTACTTCGCGGCGCGCAGCTCGCGCGGCAGCCACCCGAAGCTGTCGGCGCTGACGCCGGTGGAGGGGCGGTACTCCAGGCCGATCCGGCCGGTGTAGCCGGCGGCGGTGAGGCGGGCGAAGAGGTCCTCGAAGTCGAGTTCGCCGGTGCCGGGCTCGTTGCGGCCCGGGTTGTCGGCGATCTGCACGTGGCCGAAGCGGTCGGCGTAGGCGTCGATGACGGCGGC
Source organism: Kitasatospora sp. NPDC097643 (assembly GCF_040302625.1). NCBI lineage: Bacteria > Bacillati > Actinomycetota > Actinomycetes > Kitasatosporales > Streptomycetaceae > Kitasatospora > Kitasatospora sp. NPDC097643. The sequence goes on from NZ_JBEOSA010000057.1 coordinate 32,868, forward strand.
CAGGTCCTCGCCGTTCCTGGCCAGGTGGTACAGGTCGCAGAGGAACCTCGCGTTGCCGAGGCCGGTGGCGGCGTTGACCTTGTCCACGACCTCGACCGCGGCGGCGGCGGAGACCAGCGGGTAGTCCGGGGACTCCGGCTCGTTCAGCGCCTCGATCAGGAGGACCGCGCCGATCTCGTGCGCGGCCCGGGCGGCGATCACCAGGTTCTCCAGGGCGAGCGCGTCCTGCTCGGCCGCCTCGACGCCCTCGACCCGGTTGCCGTACAGCGCGTTGAGCGCCTTGGTGCCGAGCGAGGCGGCGAGCTCCGCGGTGACCGGGACGTTGGCCCGGAACCGCTCGCTCTCGGCCGGTACCGAGACCGTACCGCGGGCGCCCTTGCTCAGGTCGTCCAGGAAGTTGAGGCCGGTGAGCTGGACGCCGGCGTCGGTGAAGGCCTTGCGGAGCGCGTCCAGCTCGGCCTCGGAGGGGTTGGTCTCCTCCCCGAAGGGCCACCAGAGCTCGGCGGCGGTGAAGCCGGCGGCGGCGGCCGCGGCGGGGCGCTCCAGCAGCGGCAGTTCGCTGAACAGGATCGACAGGTTGACCGTGAAGCTGTGCCGGGAAGCGGCCGTCACGTCAATCACCTCTCACTCTCTTCCGACATCCTCAACTTCCACGATCCGGAAGAGGGATTCTGCTTGGTGGAAGCATCTCCGGCCCGCTGAGCGAGTGTCAAGGCCGCCGCAACAATTTGTTGAAGAAGACCGGAATCGCGCTCTTGCCAGGCCCGCGGCTGTTCGATCGACCAGCCCCTGCCCGCCACCACCCCCGCTCGCTACAGTGAGCACGTGCGATTGATGGTGGAGTTCACGACAGAACCGTTCGAACTGGACACGTTCCCCGAGCACGCCGCGGCGGCTCGCAAGGTCGTCGACGAGGCGGGCCTGGCCGTCTCGGTCGGACCGTTCGGGACCGGCGCCGAGGGCGAGGCCGACCAGGTCCTGGCCGCCGTGGGCCGGCTACTCCGGGAGACCCTGGACGCCGGTGCGACCCGGATCTCGGTCCAGGTCAGCGTGCTGGACCAGGAGGGCGGTGCGCCGTGACCGAACACGTGGACCACCCGCTCGCCGCGGCGATAAAGCCGCTGCTGGACGCCGTCGGCGCGACGCCCGTCCCGCTGGAGGAGGCGAAGGCCGAGGACGTCGTCCTGGAGTGGGAGGGCGCCCCGGCGATCGCCGTCCGGCTGCCGCACCTGAGCAGTGCGCTGGACCGGCTGCTGGCCGAGATGACCCGCCAGTTCGACGGCCGCCCGTTGGCCGAGCTGGACCGCTGGGAGAAGCAGCGGGTCGTCGCCCTCCTGGAGGAGCGCGGCGCCTTCACCGTCCGCCACGGGGTCGAGACGGTCGCCTCGGCGCTCGGCGTCAGCCGCTTCACCGTGTACAACTACCTCAACCGCCAGGACGGCTCGAAGTCCTCCTGAGTCGCACCGACCAGTCGGTTCGACGCGGGGCGGACCCCGCCGGTGCGGCCAGTCTGGTCCAGCCCCCGGCGGGGCACACTTGGCTAATCGCACACGAAACGGCTGCGTAACCAGGGGCGGTTCAAAACGTAACCACCAACCGTTCAACAAAGTGTTGACGGCCGGGTGGGGTGGATCTAGCTTGTGCGGGTGGCACCACTCTTCAGGAGGTCCACCCGTGACCAACCACCCCCACGCCCTTGACGCCCTGGCCGCGGCCGACGCCGCGGACCTGAGGGCGATCCTGCTGGAGGTCTGCTCCAGCCCCCACTGGGCCACCGCCGTCGCGGCGGCCCGGCCCTGGTCCGACCGCGAGGCCCTGCTCGCCGCCAACGCGGCGGCGATGGCGGGGCTGACGGACGCCGACCTGCACGACGCCATGGCCGGCCACGCCCGGATCGGCAAGCCCAAGACGGGCGACGCCACCTCCGAGCGCGAGCAGGCCGGCATCCAGGGCGTGGACCAGACGCTCCTCGACGAGCTGCACGAGGCCAACGCCGCCTACGAGGCCAAGTTCGGCCACGTGTTCCTGATCTGCGCGACCGGCCGCACCGCGGCCACCATGCTCGCCGCGCTGCGCGAGCGCTACCCCAACGACGCCGCCGCCGAGGCGGAGATCGTCCGGGGCGAACTGCGCAAGATCAACGACATCCGTCTCAACCGGCTGCTCGACGAGTCCTGACCGGTTGCAGGTGTCCTGACGTACCGTCAATCCGGCGTACCGTCAGGGCCCGCTCGGCCAGCGCTTGCTGACGCTCCACCACCTCTGCCATCAGTAAGGTCACCTCACCCATGACTGGCATCTCCACCCACGTGCTCGACACCAGCCTCGGCCGCCCGGCCGAGGGTGTCCCGGTCGAGCTCGCACTGCACACCGAGGGTGGCTGGCAGGTGCTCGGCACCTCCGCCACGGACTCCGACGGCCGGGCCAAGGACCTGCCGGCCGTGGAGGCGGGCTCGGTCGTCCGGCTGCTCTTCGACACCGCCGCGTACTACGCGCGCAAGTCCGAGGAGACGCCGTTCTTCCCCGAGGTCTCGATCGTCTTCACGGTCGCCCCCGCGCAGCACCACTACCACGTGCCGCTGCTGCTGAACCCGTTCGGATACTCGGTCTACCGCGGAAGCTAGTAGACCGACCAGGAAGCAACTAGGAGCCGTCATGGCCCACGTGCTCGGTCAGAACCAGTACGGCAAGGCGGAGAACCGCATCGTGCGGGTCTACCGCGACTCCACCCGGCACGAGATCAAGGACCTCAACGTCTCGGTCTCCCTCCAGGGCGAGTTCGAGGACGTCCACCTCACCGGCTCGAACGCCAACTGCCTGCCCACCGACACCACCAAGAACACCGTCTACGCCTTCGCCAAGGAGTACGGGATCGAGTCGGCCGAGGCCTTCGGCATCATCCTGGCGCGCCACTTCGTCGACAACACCGAGCGCGGTGTCGTCCACAGCGCCCGGATCCGGATCGAGGAGTACACCTGGGACCGGATCAAGACCCCGGACAACTCGGCCCGTTTCATCGGCTCCGAGGAGGTCGGCCACTCCTTCGTCCGCAACGGCCAGGAGACCCGCACCGTCGAGGTCGTGTACGACGGTGAGAACGTCCAGGTCATCTCCGGCCTGAAGGACCTCATCGTCATGAACTCCACCAACTCGGAGTTCTGGGGCTACATCAAGGACAAGTACACCACCCTGCAAGAGGCGTACGACCGCATCCTCGCCACCCAGGTCACCGCCCGCTGGAAGTACGGCTACAGCGGCAAGGACGACGAGGCCCAGCCCAACTGGAACCGCTCCTACACCCACGTGAAGCGGCACCTGCTGGAGGCCTTCGCCGAGACCTACTCCTACTCGCTCCAGCAGACCCTGCACTCGATGGGCACCCGGGTCCTCAACAACCGCGCCGAGGTGGACGAGGTCCGCCTGGAGCTGCCCAACAAGCACCACTTCCTCGTCGACCTGGAGCCCTTCGGCCTCAAGAACGACAACGAGGTCTACTACGCCGCCGACCGCATGTACGGCCTGATCGAGGGCACCGTGCACCGCGAGGGCGTCGTCCCGGTCATCCCGGTCGTCTGACCCGGGGAGACCCCGTGAACACCGCCCGGCGTCGCCGCACCCTCCGGTCCTCCGCGACCGGTCGATCCCGGGCGGGCAGCAACACCCTTGTCAGTACCGGTAGTTCCCGAACCACCCACGGCACCACCTGTTACGGCACCACCTGTTACGGCACCACCTGTTTCTGCACCACGTGTTTCTGCACCACCAGTTTCTCCACCCCCACCCACCGGAGTTCGTGCCTGCCTCACGGCGGCCGGCCCGGGGCACTGGAGAGGCCGGCCGAGGGACCCTTGCACCGCCGTCCCGCCCTCGGCACCAGAACCATCGGGCAGTCTCCAGCGCCACGGGCGCGCCGGGAGCCATGGGCACAAGAGGGGCTCGACATGGCACCCAGCAACACCAGCAGCACCGACGGCGGTTCCACCCCTGCAAGAAACCCGGGCCCGGACGGCACACCGGCCGGGCCCGGGACCCACCCCGTGGACGAGTTGCTGCCCCCGGTGAAGCTCGTCTCCACCGGACTCCAGCACGTCGCCGCGATGTACGCGGGAGTCGTCGCACCCCCGCTCATCGTCGGCGCCGGCGTCGGGCTCTCCCCCGGCGAACTCGCCCTGCTCATCTCGGCCAGCCTGTTCACCGCCGGACTGGCCACCCTGCTCCAGACCCTCGGCGTCTGGCGGATCGGCGCACGGCTGCCGTTCGTGAACGGCGTGTCGTTCGCGGGTGTCGCACCCATGATCGCCATCGCCAAGGAGCACGGACCGAAGGACGCCCTCCCGGTGATCTTCGGCGCGGTGATCGTCGCGGGGCTCCTGTGCTTCCTCGCGGCTCCGTACTTCTGCAAGCTCATCCGGTTCTTCCCCCCGGTCGTCCAGGGCACCGTGATCACCCTCATCGGGGTGTCCCTGCTCCCGGTGGCGGTCAACTGGGCGCGCGGCGGCTCGCCGGGCGCCCCCGGATTCGGCTCCACGCGGGCCATCGGCCTCGCCGCGATCACCCTCGTCGCGGTGGTGCTCTGCAACCGCCTGCTGCGCGGCTTCTGGCAGCAGCTCTCGTTGCTCCTCGGACTGGCGTTCGGCACCCTGATCGCCTTCCCGCTCGGCCTGGCCGACTTCGGCGCGGTCAAGGACGCGAAGATCTTCGCGCTCCCCTCCCCGTTCCACTTCGGCGCGCCGATGTTCGACGCCGCCGCGATCGCCTCGCTCTGCATCGTCATGGTGGTCTCGATGACCGAGTCCACCGCCGACATGCTCGCGCTCGGCAAGATCGTCGAGCGCGAGGCCGACGAACCCACGCTCGCCGCCGGCCTCCGGGCCGACGGACTGGCCACCGCGCTCAGCCCCGTCTTCAACGGCTTCGCCGCCAGCGCCTTCGCCCAGAACATCGGGCTGGTGGCGCTGACGAAGATCCGCAGCCGCTTCGTGGTCGCGGCCGGCGGAGGCATCCTGATCCTGCTCGGGCTCTTCCCCGTGCTCGGGTCACTCGTCTCCCTCGTGCCGCAACCCGTCCTCGGCGGCGCCGGGATCGTGCTCTTCGGCACGGTCGCGGCGAGCGGCATCCGCACCCTCGCGGAGGCCGGCATGGAGTCCAGCTCCAACACCATCCTGGTGTCGGTGTCGCTCGGCGTCGGGATCATCCCGATCGCGGTGCCGAACTTCTACGACTCCTTCCCGGAGACCGTCCGCACCCTGATGCACTCCGGGATCTCGGCCGGCTGCGTGATGGCCGTCCTGCTCAACCTGCTCTTCCACCACGTCGGAGCCGCCCGCCGGTCCTCCACCGGCGACGGACCCGGCGCCACGGTGCCGACGGCGACACCGTCCTGACCGGCCCGGGAGGGGCGCGCGCCGCTCAACGCGCACCCCTCCCGGCCCTCCCCCATAGGAGTTACACCATGGCAGTCCAGCCCCCGCCCGCCGACCAGCGGATCGTCATCGAGAACGTCGCCATCGCCACCGTCGACGCCGACGACACCGAGTACGCCCGCGGCCACGTCGTCATCCTCGGCAACAAGATCGAGTCGGTCGGCGACGGCCCCGCCCCGGCCTGGCTGGACAACGTGGTGCGCCGGATCAACGGCGAGGGCCACCTGATCACGCCCGGCCTGGTCAACACCCACCACCACTTCTACCAGTGGATCACCCGCGGCCTCGCCCAGGACAACATCCTGTTCGACTGGCTGGTCGCGCTCTACCCGACCTGGGCCCGGATCGACGAGAAGCTCGTCCACGCCGCCAGCCAGGGCTCCGCCGCCGCCCTCCTCAAGTCCGGCTGCACCACTGCCTCCGACCACCACTACGTCTTCCCCAAGGACGGCGGTGACGTCCTCGGCGCCTCCATCGAGGCCGTCCAGGAACTCGGTCTGCGCTTCACCGCGCTGCGCGGCTCCATGGACCGCAGCAAGAAGGACGGCGGCCTGCCGCCGGACCACGCCGTCGAGGAGCTCGACGACATCCTGGCCGCCTCCGAGGCCGCCGTGGACAAGTACCACGACTCCTCCTTCGGTTCCATGCTGCACGTCGCCATCGCGCCCTGCTCGCCCTTCTCGGTCTCCACCGACCTGCTCCGCCAGTCCGCCGAACTCGCCCGCCGCAAGGGCGTCCGACTGCACACCCACGGCTCGGAGACCGCCGAGGAGGAGCAGTTCTGCAAGGAACTGTTCGGCATGGGCCCGACCGACTACTTCGAGTCCGTCGGCTGGCTCGGCGAGGACGTCTGGATGGCGCACTGCGTCCACATGAACGACTCCGACATCGCCAAGTTCGCCGAGACCGGCACCGGCGTCGCCCACTGCCCGTCCTCCAACGCCCGCCTGGCCGCCGGCATCGCCCGCGTCCCCGACATGCTCAAGGCCGGCGTCCCGGTCGGCCTCGGCGTCGACGGCACCGCCTCCAACGAGTCCGGCGAACTCGGCACCGAGCTGCGCAACGCCCTGCTGATCAACCGACTCCACGGCTACCCGACCGCCCTCACCGGCCGCCAGGCGCTGCGCCTGGGCACCATGGGCGGCGCCCGGGTGCTCGGCCGCCAGAACGAGATCGGCTCCATCGAGGCCGGCAAGCTCGCCGACCTCGCGCTGTGGAAGATCGACGGCGTCATGCACTCCTCCATCGCCGACCCGGTCGCCGCGCTCACCTTCGGCGCCCTGCCGCCGCTGGCCGTCCTCTTCGTCAACGGCAACGCCGTCGTCGAGAAGGGCCAGCTCACCACCGTCAACGAGGACCGGATCGCGCGCGACTGCGCCCGGGCCGCCAAGGAGCTCGCCGCCCGACCGGTGTGACCTCCCCCCGACTCCGGGCCGCCCAGGGACGGTGCGTGACCCGGACTCCGCGAACCAGCCCCTGACAGCCGGCTCGCGGACCACGGCCCCGGACCCACGGCGAGGGTCCGGGGCCGTGGCGCCCCCGTCCTGACGGACCGTCGGCCCGCTCCCACCCCCGTGGGGAGCGGGCCGGCGGTCCGTCAGCGGTCTTTCCCGGAGGCCGCCCCGCGTCCGGCGCTCTCCCGCGGGCGCACCGCGGCGGGCAGCGCGGCACCGGAGACGGTGAACAGCGCCGCCAGCACCAGCCAGCCGGCCGACCCGTGGGCGACCACCGTCAGGCTCATCACCAGCGGGCCGAGCACGTGCGCGGCGGCCTGACCGCTCATGAACACGCCCTGGTACTCGCCGTGGGCCCGCTGGTCCGCCAGGTCCAGGCTGAGCGTCCAACCGCCCGCCGAGGTCAACAGCTCGCCGAGGCTGTGGATCAGCGCCCCCGCGACGATCGCGGCGGCCGCCAGCGCCGCGGAACCGGAACCGGAACCGGAGCTCGAACCCGCGACCGCGTAGAGCAGACAGCCCGCCGCCAGCAGCAGCCCGCCCCGCGCACAGGCCCGGGCCGAGGTCGGCACATCGGTGATCCCCCGGCTCGCCCGCACCTGGAACAGCACCACCAGCAGGCAGTTGACCACGTTCACCACCGCGACCAGCGCGGGCGGGGCCCCCGTCGCCAGCACCACCCAGAGCGGGATCGCCACCGTGAGCACCGCGAGCTGGAGCTCCAGCACCGCGTGCAGCCCGGTGACCAGCAGGTAGCGGCCGTCCCGCAGGGCCGTCCGCCGCCCCGCCACGGCACGGCGCTCCCGCGCCGCGGCGGCCGCCCCGGCCGGTACCGACAGCCCGGCCAACAGCGCCGCCGCGCCTTGGAAGGTCAACGCGTCCAGTACCAGCACCGCCACGTACGCGGCGCGGCTGTCGGCCTGAAGTGCCAGCGCGGCGCCCGCGGAACCGACCACCAGCCCGGCGTTCATCACCGAGCGCAGCAGCGCCCGGGTGTGCACCTGCGTCTCGGCGGGGACGGCGCGGGCGATCAGCGCGCTGCGCACCGCCGCCCCGCCGCGCTCCAGCACCGTCGCGACGCAGGTCAGGGCGACGAACGCGGCGAAGGAGTGCACGAAGGCGTACCCGAGGACCGCGAGGGCCTCCAACGGGCCGGTCACGAGCAGCAGTCGACGGCTGCCGACCCGGTCGGCGAGCCGCCCCATCGGCACCCCGGCGAGGACCCCGCAGACGCCGGCGGCGGTGAGGCCGAGCGCGACCCGGCCGGGGGTCAGGCCGATCGAGCGGGTGAAGAACAGCACGCTGACGGTGGAGAAGAGGCCGTTGCCGACCGTGGTCACCAGGCTCATCAGGGCGAGCCGGCGCACCAACGGGTCGAGGCGCAGCAGACGGCCGACGACAGGCGGACGCACCGCGGTGGAGGTCATGCCCAGTAGGACAGCGGGCTTCCGGCGCGGGCGGAATTCTTTTACCGTTACGGTCAATGTTCGAGTTCCGCTTCGGCGTTGACGATCTCGCCGCCACCTGGTTCGCCTACTCCCCGCTCCAGGAGACGGTGTTGAGCCTGCGCGCCCGCAGGTTCGCGGGGTACTACCCGGAGCAGCAGCCGTGGATCGCCGGCTGGCAGTCGCGCTACGAGACCCTGGACACCGCGCTGTTGGCGTCCCTGGTGACGCCGAAGGCCTTCGTGCCGGACTTCCTGACGCCCCGGCCGTCCTCGCCCCACCCGGACTTCGCCGAGGAGCTCGCCGGGATGGCTGCCACCCCGCCGGAGGTGGCACGGGCGGACGTGCTGGCCGCCTACCGCAGCGACGGGAGCCCGGTGCCGCCGGTGCTCGCCGCACTGCTGGACGATCCCTCGGCACTGGTCGCGCGGGCGGCCGGGGAGCTGGAGGCGTACTGGGTCCGCTGCCTGTCGCCGACGTGGTGGCCGCGGGCGCGTTCGGTGCTGGAGGCGGACATCGCCTACCGGGGCCGGATGCTCTCCGAGCGCGGCGCGGAGGGGCTCTTCGCCGACCTCGACTTCCGGCTCTCCTGGCGGGCCGGGGTGCTGACGCTGAACGACTCCAACCCGGCGGTGCAGGCGCTGGGCACCTCGGTGGAGGTCGCCGGGCGGGGGCTGGTGCTGATCCCGACGCTGTTCGGGATGGGCGCGCAGACCGACATCACCCAGGTCGGGCCGCCGCTGATCTGCTACCCGGCGCGGGGCAAGGCCACCATGGGCGAGGGGCTGGTGGCCGGGCGGCCCGCGGCGGCGCCCGGGCCGCTGACGGCGCTGACCGCGCTGATCGGCGCGCCCCGGGCCCGGCTGCTGGCAATGCTGGAAACCCCGTCCAGCACCACGGAGTTGGCGCACCGGCTGGGCGTCACCCCGGGCGCGGTGAGCCGCCACCTGGGCGCGCTCGCGGCGGCCGGCCTGCTGGAACGCGCCCGGCACGGCCGCCGGGTGCTGTACCGGCGCAGCGCCCTGGGGAACGCGCTGGTGGCGGGTGGACGGGGTTGAACGAACAGATGACAGCTGACAACTTTCGTCATCTGTTATCTGTTCGCTGTTATCTGTTCGCCGTCAGCTGTCAGCTGTTTGCTGTCGTCTGTCCGCTGTTCGCTGTCCGCCGCTCAGGCCGTCCGCCCCAGCGTGGCCAGGTAGGCGCGCCAGCCGCCGTGGTGGGTGATCTCGCGGTGGACGCCGCGCTCGACCTCGCCGCGGGCGAGCAGCATGGAGAGGCAGGCGGAGCCGTCGTCGAGCTCGATGACGCCGAGCTCCAGTTCGCGCGGCTCACCGGGGAGGATGACGTCGCGCAGGTGCTCCAGGGAGACGTCGTACAGCTCGCCCTCGATGGCGGTGTCGGCGGCGGGGTCGGGCAGCAGGCCGGGGCAGACATCCGTCCCGCCGCTGTGGTCGATGGAGAAGAAGCGGTAGCCGGGGGCGGTGCGGGCGGGGCCGATCAGGGCGTCGGCCACCGAGGCGTGGAAGGGCCCGCCGACCATGGCCTGGCCGTTGAAGAAGATGCGTGCCACGGGTGAACTCCTCACCGGGGAAGCCGTCCCGTACGGCGGCGAGAGGACAGGTGGTTTCGTCGCCGTACGGAACGGAGCAAAGGGTCGGCGCGAGTGCTACAGCCTGGCAGGCGGCAGCGGTGGCGCCGGCGGATAGATTGGGCTCAGCCCAGTAGGGGAAGCGCGGGAAGGGTGAGGAAGTCCGCGAAGTCCTCGGCCAGGGCGACCTGTTCGAAGAGCTTGGCGGCCTCGCGCCAGCGGCCGGCGGCGTAGGCCTCGTCGCCCAGCTCGGCGCGGAGTTCGGCCAGCTCGGCGGCGACCAGGGTGCGGACCAGGTCGGCGGTGGCCTTCTCCCCGGTGTCGGAGAGGACGACGCCGTTGTGGATCCACTGCCAGATCTGCGAGCGGGAGATCTCGGCGGTGGCGGCGTCCTCCATCATGTTGAAGATGCCGACCGCGCCGAGGCCGCGCAGCCAGGCCTCGATGTAGCGGATGCCGACCTGGACGGCGTTGTGCAGTCCGGCGTGGGTGCAGGTGCCGCCGGCGCCGGCGATGTCGAGCAGCTGCTCGGCGGTGACCGGCTCGGACGGCCCCGGGTTGTCCTTCTGGTTGGGACGCTCGCCGAGGACCGCGTCGAAGGAGGCGCGGGCGACCGGCACCAGGTCGGGGTGGGCGACCCAGGAGCCGTCGAAGCCGTTGCCGGCCTCGCGGTCCTTGTCGGCCTTGACCTTCTCCAGCGCGGCGGCGTTGACCTCGGGGTCCTTGCGGCTGGGGATGAACGCGGCCATGCCGCCGATGGCGTGGGCGCCGCGCTTGTGGCAGGTCTGCACCAGCAGGCGGGTGTAGGCGGCCATGAACGGCGAGGCCATGGTGACGGCGTTGCGGTCCGGCAGGATGTAGTGCTCGCCGGCGTCGCGGAAGTTCTTCACGATCGAGAACAGGTAGTCCCAGCGGCCCGCGTTGAGGCCGGCCGCGTGGTCGCGCAGCTCGTAGAGGATCTCGTCCATCTCGAACGCGGCGGTGATGGTCTCGATCAGCACGGTGGCCCGGATGGTGCCGTGCGGGATGCCGAGCTGGGCCTGGGCGTGGGTGAACACGTCGTTCCACAGCCGGGCCTCGAGGTGGCTCTCGGTCTTCGGCAGGTAGAAGTACGGGCCGGAGTTGGGATCCTCGACGCCCTTGGCGAGCAGCCGGGCCGCGTTGTGGAAGAAGTAGAGGCCGAAGTCGAAGAAGGCGCCGGCCACCGGGACACCGTCGACGAGCAGGTGGTTCTCGTCGAGGTGCCAGCCGCGCGGGCGGACCACCACGGTGGCCAGTTCGGCGGCGGGCTTGAGGGTGTACGCCTTGCCGGCGGAGGTGGTGAAGTCGATCCGGCCCTCGAAGGCGTCGATCAGGTTGATCTGGCCGCTCACCACGTTCTCCCAGGTCGGGGAGGTGGCGTCCTCGAAGTCGGCGAGCCAGATCTTCGCGCCGGAGTTGAGGGCGTTGATGACCATCTTGCGGTCGGTGGGGCCGGTGATCTCGACCCGGCGGTCCTGGAGGGCGCGGGGCGCCTCGGCGACCTTCCAGTCGCCGGCCCGGACCTCGGCCGTCCCGGGCAGGAAGTCCAGCGTGCCGGCCTGCGCGATCTCCGCGCGTCGGGTCTTCCGCCTGCTCAGCAGCTCCTGCCGGCGGCCTTCGAACGCGCGGTGGAGGCCGACGACGAAGGCGACCGCCTCCGGAGTGAGCACCTCCTCCGCCCGGTGGACGCGCGGACCGGCGACAGTGACGACCGGAGCGGCAGGGGAGGTGCCGACGGGTCCCTGATCTGCAGCCATGAGCAGGACACTCCTAAGACGGTTGAGCCTGGCGAAGGGAGCTCCGGTGGGAACTTCCTTGATCGGAACCCGCCTGTCGACGAGTTCGATTCTGTAAGGTGGAGACTAGTTTCCGCGATACAGAATTTCAACGGTTTGTTGAGGTGATCGCAGGGACTCTACTCCTCCCCCGACAGCGAAGGGAACGCCGGTGGTTGCGACCCCCGACACAGCAGGGACGCCAGGCTCAGCATCGGCGACGGGCACCGACCGCGCGAGCGGTGGCGTGCAGTCCGTCGAGCGCGCCTTCCAACTGCTGGAGGCGCTGGCCGACTCCGGCGGAGTGGCCACGCTGAGCGAGCTCTCCACCAGTTCCGGCCTCCCGATGCCGACCATCCACCGCCTGGTTCGTACCCTCGTCCAGCAGGGCTATGTACGCCAGGACACCGCGCGCCGCTACACCCTCGGCCCCCGGCTGATCCGCCTCGGCGAGACCGCCGGCCGCCTGCTCGGCAGCTGGGCCCGCCCGTACCTGGCCGAACTCATGGAGGCCACCGGCGAGACCGCCAACCTGGCGGTGCTGGAGGGCGGCGAGGTGGTCTACGTCGGACAGGTGCAGTCGCGGCGCTCGATGCGGATGTTCACCGAGGTCGGCCGCCGGGTGCAGCCGCACTGCACCGGCGTCGGCAAGGCACTGCTGGCCCAGCTGCCCGAGGAGGAGGCGCGGGCCGTCCTCGGCCCCAACCCGCTGCCCGCGCACACCGAGTACACCGTCACCGACCCACAGGAGCTGCTCCACCAGCTCGCCGAGGCGCGCGAACGCGGCTACGTCGTCGACGACCAGGAGCAGGAGATCGGCGTCCGCTGCATCGCGCTCGCCGTACCGGGCGCGCCGACGCCCACGGCGCTCTCGGTCTCCGGCCCGGAGGCCCGGATCAGGGCGCTGGAGGAGCAGGCGGGAGCGTCCTCGCTGGTGCCGGTGATGCGTCAGATCGCGGCCCGACTGGGGCAGGTCCTCGCCCCCTGACGGGCAGTCAGCAGCGTGCCCGTGCACCGGAAGTCGGCTCGGTCGACTTCCGGTGCGCGGGTTCGTCCGTTCGGGCGGACGGCTGGCGGGTTGCACCGGGCCCCCGCGACCGCTCCGCCACCCTGGTGCGGACGCGGCCCGCGACGGCGCGGGCCGCCGGAACGCAAGGGCACGGGTGAGCGGCGATGGAGCGCAGCAGCGCGCGGAGTCGGGGATTCGGCGGGGCCGGGCTGGTCGCGGTGGTGGCGGCGGGCTGTGCGGCGGCGGTGCTGGCCGCCGGCCCGTCCTGGGCACTGCGGCGACCCGACCCCAGGCCGGTGGTGGACGTGGGCCCGGCCGTGGCCGCGGCGCCCTCGCACTCCGACCTGGAGGTGGTCCGGATCGACCCCGACGCGGTCGCCCCCGGTGGCACCACCACCGTCCACGCCTTCGTCGCCAACCGCGGCCCGGACACCACGGCCTCCTCGTTGACCGTCGTGGTCACCCTGCCGGAGGGCGTGACGCCGGAGGGCCCGTTCTTCCCGCAGGACTGTGAGGTGTTCCAGAACGGTCACCGGGTGCGCTGCGTCTTCGGGGCCGGGCTGAAGGAGGGCCGCAGCGCGACCGCGCTCGTTCCGGTCCGGCTCTCCCCGGACGTGCCGCTGGGCCCGCTGGACGGCGGCTGGGTCGCGGTGCGCAGCGCGGACGACAAGGACGAGCGCAACAACCGGCAGCCGTTCGAGCTCCGGGTGGTCGAGACGGACGACGAGTCCTGAGGCGTCGCACCGGAGCCGTCACGCCGGAGCGCTCGGGGCCGAGTCGTCGGGCCCGAGCGCTCCGGCGTGAAGCGTGGTCAGGGTGATCAGGGTGAGCTGTCAGGCCCGAGCGGCTGGGCCTGACAGCCCGGGTCTCAGCGGTAGACCCGGACGTAGTCCGCGGCGAAGCTGAGCGGGGTGGTCCCCTGCGGCGCCGGGTGGTACTGCCCCGCGCACACCGACAGGTTGAGGATCAGGTACGCCGAGAAGTTGGTGCCGACGCCCTTGCCGTCCGAGAACACCTTGACGCCGTTGACGTACCAGTCCACCGAGGTGGCGCCGTAGTAGGTGCCGATGGTCACCCACTGGTCCTTGGCGACGGCGCTCGCGTCGGTGTAGTACTTGGCGTTGCCCGGGTTGACGTGGTTGGTCAGCTCCAGCAGGTTCGGGTTGTCCGGGTGGTACTCGAAGGAGTCGATCTCCCCGTTGCCGTTCTTCCAGGTCCACAGGGCCGGCCAGGCACCGGAGCCGGACGGCATCTTGACCCTGGTCTCGGCGTAGTCGCCGGTCTTCACCTGGAAGCCCTCGCTGGAGCCCTCGGTGGTGAGGAAGCCCGCGTTCCAGGCCTGCTTGCCGTTCTCCAGGGTGTTGCCGCTGGGGCTGGCGGTGAAGGTGGCGACGCCGTTCGCGACGCTGACGTTGTTCTTGTTCAGCCAGTCGAGCTTGTTGTCGTCCGGGTTGTGGTTGCCGTACTTGTACGCGGTGCTCTTGTCGCCGACCCAGCGTGAGCCCCAGGTGATCGGGCCGTTGAACTCGTCGGACCAGGTCAGCGACTTGCCTGCGACCGGGGAGGCCGGGCTGGGGGTGGCGCTCGGCGAGGCGGTGGCCGTCGGCGACGGGGTCGGCGTGGCGGTCGCGGTGGGGGTGGGGGTGGGGGTCGGCGTGGCGGTCGCGGTCGCCGTGCTGGAGACCACCAGTTGCTGGGCGGGCAGGTTGTGCCAGGCGCCGCCGAGGTCCTGCCAGAAGCCGAACTGGCTGTACGTCCCGGCCGACAGGGTGCGCGCGCCGCTGGTGAACGTCAGCCCGCCCGGGCAGATCTGCACGTTGGAGGCGTTGCCGGGGAAGTCGAGGTTGGTGCCGGCCGCGTCGCGGACGCCCACGCCCACGGTCTTGGCGGTGAAGCAGGCCGAGGAGTGCAGGGCGAGCGAGGCCGTGCTGGCCTTGCCCGCGACCATGGTGGCCGGGGCGAGCCGGTCCTGGGTGACGGTCGGGGTGGTGGCCGTCGGGAAGGTCGCGGCCTGGGCGGCCACGGTCGCCGGCAGGCCGAGCAGGCCGGCGCCGCTGACGGCGACCGCTCCGGTGGCGGCGAGGGCGGCGAAGCGGCCGCGGCGGGACGGACGGGCGTGGCGGGGCGCGCGGCGCCGGAGGGCAGACTGGGGCATGGAGTGTCCTCTGCGACGCCTGCGAGGTGAGCTGTCGGATTCGGGCTGCAGTTGCCCGGCCGCCGGTGGGAGCGGCTTCACCCCTAGCCGCGGCCCGCACGCGCGAACGTGCGGGCCGGGCGCTGACCTTGGTTCCCCCGCTCCCGTCCGCTGTGGTGCTCGGTTGCCCGCCGGCGGGTGGACGGGACTAGGCGTCCCGGCGGCGGGGTCCGCGACGACAGCGGACGACCGTTGCAGGCTAGGCAGGCCGTCCGTGAACGGACAACCCGACCGGGCCCGTTGTCGTGCAGCTCACAGTGGTGTCGATCAACGACGCTGGGTGGCAGCGGAGTTGATCAACCTGGTGGGGCGGCACTGGCAAGGCGACGTCGAAGGGCGGCGCCGAAGGTGGCGTCGAAGGGCGGCGTCGCACGTCAGCCGAGCCAGGCCTCGATCTGGCTCGCGGCCTCCGGCGCCCAGGCCAGCTCCAGGTGGTTGAGGCCGCCGAGCAGCCGGGTGCCGCCGACCGTCCCGATGCCGGTGGTGTCCAGGGCGCTGGCGGTGAACACGATGCCGTCGCTCGGCCCGCGGTTCTCGTTCAGCACGCCCGGGATGTCGGCCGAGCCGCCCGCGAGCAGGTAGGTACGGACCGAGGCCGGGATCCCGGCCCGCTGCAACGGCGCGATCAGCGAGCCGGCGTCGACGGCGGCCTGGATGCCCTGGCCGGAGGTGTAGAAGCCCTGGCCGCCGTAGTACGTCGTCCACCAGTCCTGGGCGGTGGCGTCCACCCCGTACCGGCCGTCCCAACGGGCGAGCAGCTGGCGCTGGCCCGGGTAGCAGTCGTACCCGCCGCTCGGCAGCACGCCCAGGCAGGGCTGCGCGGTGTACGTCCCGTAACAGGTCATGTAGAGGTGCGGGGACGGCGCGTTGGCGGTGCCGCCGCAGGCCGGCCAGGTGGCCAGGTCGAACGACCAGCCGTGCGCGTAGACGTAGTCGAGCCCGCCGTTCGGTCCGCCCAGGGTGACCAGGCGGCGGACGTCGCCCGCGTAGGCCCGCCCCCAGGACGGGCGCACCGAGGACACGTACGCCCGCGCGGCCACCTCGCCCTTGCTCCACGCCACCACGTCCACCTGGGGCACCCCGAGGCGGGCCCGGATCAGCGCGACGGCGTCCCCGACCGCCTGGGCCTGGAGCAGGTTGTCGCCGTGCTTGTGGGCGAAGCCGATCGCGAAGACCCGGTGGCCCGTCCCGGCGAGGTACTGGGCGAGGCCGGTGGCGGGGCAGTCGGCGGCGCCGCAGGTGCCGCTCTCCCCCGGGTTCGCCCAGGCGCGGTCGGCGTTGTCGTTGGCGCCGTGGACGAGCAGGACGGGTGTGCCCCGGCTGCCGGTGTCCCAGCCGGTGGCGGAGTAGAGGAGGAAGCGGCCGGAGTACGGCTCGCCGGTGCCGCCGAAGTACGTCCGGCGGGCGCCGTCCTGGTCGCCGCGGCCGTCGGCCGGGTACTGCTCGGTGCGGAAGCCGGGGGTGGTGTCGAGGTAGCGCTCGACCTTGGCCCAGCCGTTGCCGGGGGCGGGGAAGGTGGCTTCCAGGGTGAGAGGGGCGGCGGTGGCCGCTGCCCGGGCCGGGGCGGGGGTGCCGAGGAGCAGGGCGGCGAGGGTGAGGAGGACGGTGAGGAGTGCGGCCGGCCTCGCGGCGGCGGCCGGTCTGGTGGGGACCGCTCGGGTGGGGACCACTCTGGTGGGGGTGGCTCCGGTGGGGGTGCGTCTCATGGGGGTGGACGGTAGGACCGGCCGGGGTGGTCGCCCATGTGCCGGTCGCACATCCGGCGGGCGGCCCGGTGGTGGACCGTGCCGTGGCGCAGTGTCGTCCGTTCCGCCCAGCCGGCACGCCCGGTCGGATAAATTGGAGGTCCGACATCTTCCGCAGTGCACAAGACCGCCGTGCACGGCCTCACAGGAGCGAGGAACCGCCCAGCCATGACCGCGTCCCTGCCCGCCTTCGCCGGCCGCACCTACCTCTTTCGGGCCGACAACGGCGCGGCCTTCCGCAACGCCTACTCGGCCGACGGCAAGCGGCTGCGCTGGGAGGGGCTCGGCGAGTCGGCGGGCCAGTGGGAGGACGTCCAGCTGCACGTCGCCGAGGTCGCCCCGGAGATCTACTTCGTCAGCTGGACGGAGCAGAGCGGGATCACCGTCAGCCACGTCATGGACCTCGGCCGGCTGACGGTGCGCGCGTTCTGGACCTTCGAGGGCGAGGGCGGCCGGGTCGGCGAGCTGCACACCGGCACGCTGGAGCAGGTCGCCTGAATCGACCGGTTTCCCTCCCCTCCCCGGGGGGCCTCGGGCAGGCCTCAGGCGGTCTGGTCCGGCACCTTGAGGTGCTGGGACAGCCACTCCAGCGAGGACGGCAGCAGCCGGCTCCAGGTCTCGAAGTTGTGGCCGCCGGTCTCCAGGTTGGCGTAGGAGACCTTCATCGGGCTCTGCACGGCGTCGACGAAGGCGTCGGTCTCGCGGCGGTAGTCGCCGTCGCCCTGCTTGGTGCCGGCCAGCAGGACCGACACCTTCGGCTGCGGCAGGTTCTTCAGGCGCCACATCAGGTCGGCCTCGTTGCGGCGCTGCTTGCTGCCTCCGAAGAGGTCCCCGGTGGTCGGGTCGTCGGCGGCCTGGTAGTAGCCGGACAGTGAGACGGCGGTGGGGAAGACGTCGGGGTGGCGCATGGCCAGCTTGAGGGCGCAGTAGCCGCCGGTCGAGTTGCCCATGAAGGCCCAGGCCTGCGGGTCGGTGGAGACCCGGAAGCTCGCCTGGATCGCCGAGGGGACGTCCTTGGTGAAGTACGTGTCGGACTGCGCGCCGCCCGGGATGTCCTCGCACTCGGTGTCCTGCGGCAGGGCGGGCGAGGGGCGCATCAGGACCATGACGGTCGGCTGCATCCGGCCCTCCTGGAGCAGCTTGAGCGCCGCGCCGGGGTAGTTGAACCGGGTGATCAGGTTCTCGGCGAGCCCGGGAAAGCCGGTGCTGACGATCACCGCCGGGAACTGCTTGTGCGCGTACTCGGGCTGGAAGTACTGCGGCGGGAGGTAGACGTACCCCTCGGTGGACAGCCGGGTGACGGCCCCGTCGATGCGCACCTTGCGGATCTCGCCGGACTGGCCGGGCTCGCGGCCCAGCGCGCCGCCGCCCTGGACGCTGGCGTGGCCGATCGTCTCGACGAGGAGCCGGCCGGAGGCGTCCGCCTTGTTGTGGATGACCACCGGGCCGTTGTCGCCGGTGCCCAGCAGGTCGTCCCAACTGCTGTAGAAGGAGAAGTAGTTGTTCGCCACCAGCCCGAGTGCGGCGAGCACCGCGAGCTGGGTCGCGAGCAGCGCGCCGATCCGGCCGAGCACGGCCTGCCAGGTCTGCCGGGCAAGTCTGGGCCACAGCCAGACCGTGCCGGCCATCATCACGACGGCGATCAATACGGTCAGCGCCAGCACCTTGTGGCTCGTCAGACCCATGTCCTACTTGCTCCCACGCCTCGAACTCCCCGCCCCCTCCGCTCAGGACACCCGGGAGGTCCCCCCGGTTCCCCCGCCGGGGCGCGTGATCACCCACCCTAGCGGGGTGGCGGAGGGGTGACAGATGACAGCGGACAGATAACAGACTTCAGATTTCGAAATCTGTTATCTGTCATCTGTTATCTGTCAGTTGTCAGGCGGCCCAGAGCCGCAGCCCCGCCGTGAGTTCGTCCATGCAGCGGGCGCCGAGGTCCTGCGGGGAGCCGGGGCCGGTGGCGGGGGCGTCGGAGCCGGCCCACTCCTCCAGCGCGACGCGGATCGCCGTGGTCGCGGCGGCGGCGGCCAGACGGATCTCCAGCGGGTCGGTCCCGTTCGGGCAGCGCTCGGCGAGAACAACGCGCAGCCGCTCCTCCGAATCGGCGTGCACGCGCTGCCAGGTGCCGTCGAGGCGGGGGTCGCGCAACAGGCTGCGGGTCCACTGCATCGCCTCGGCGGCGGAGTCGTCGGCCGGGGTCAGGGACGCGACCGCCGAGCGTCGCAGCGCCTCGCGGACCGGGAGGTCGGTCGCGCTCGCGGCGAACTGGTCGACCCAGCGCCGCCCGCCGGCCGCCAGCAGCGGGGCGACGGCGTCCTCCTTGACGGAGAAGTAGCGGTAGAAGGTGCGCAGTGAGATGCCCGAGGCGAGGGCGATCTCCTCGGCGGTGGTGGCCTCGACCCCCCGCTCGGCGAAGAGTGCGGCGGCGGTGTGGGCGATCTCCAGCCGGGTGGCGTCCCGGCGGCGCTGGTTCAGGGTGGGGCGTCCGGTCACCGGGCCAGCGTACGCGGGTGGGTGCCACTGTGACATGTCGCGCCGGGCTGGCACGCCAAGACTTATTGGCACGTTGTGCCACTTGGGCGTACCGTGTCTCTTGAGGTCGAGAGACCACGAACGAACGGAGTACCACCATGGAGCGCTTCAGCGGACGGAACGTCCTGATCACCGGAGGCGGCTCGGGCATCGGCCAGGCCACCGTGCACCGGATCCTCGCCGAGGGCGGGAAGGTCGTCGCCGTCGACGTCAACGAGGACGGCCTGAAGAAGACCCTGGACCGCGCCACTGCCGACGGCACCGCGGACCGCCTGACCATCGCGGTCCTGGACATCTCGGACGAGGCCGCCGTCGTCACGGGCGTCGCAGCGGCGGTCGCGCACCTCGGCGGGCTGGACGTCCTGGTCAACGCGGCCGGCATCCTGCGCTCCGCGCACACCCACCAGACCAGCCTGGAGTTCTGGAACCGGCTCCTCGCCGTGAACCTGACCGGCACCTTCCTGATGACCCGCGAGGCGCTCCCCGCCCTGCTCGCGAGCGGCGCCGGCGTGGTGGTCAACTTCAGCTCCACGTCCGCGAGTTTCGCCCACCCCTACATGGCCGCGTACGCCGCGACCAAGGGCGGCATCCAGTCCTTCACGCACGCCATCGCCGCCGAGTACGCGAAGCAGGGCCTGCGCGCGGTGTGCGTCGCGCCGGGCAGCATCGACAGCGGCATGACCAACAACCCCGGCCTGCCCGCCGACGCCGACTTCAGCCTGTTCGCCAAGCTCGCCCCCGCCATCGGCCAGGGCTTCGCGGGCCCGGAGACGGTGGCCGGCGTGATCGCGATGCTGGCCTCCGAGGACGGCGCGTTCGTCACCGGCACCGAGATCCGCATCGACGGCGGCACGCACATGTGACGCGCCGGGTCCGCACGTCACATCAGCGAGCCTGACAGCGGGGCCTGACAAACGGGGCCTGCCGGCGGGGTCCGTGCCACTCGATCGAGCGGCGCGGGCCCCGTCGGCGTTTCGTGGCATCGGCGGAGAACGGAGTTCGTCAGCCGAGGCCGCCGAGACCGCCGTGGCGGGCGGCGGTGAGGACGGCGGTGGCGGCGCGGTCGGCGGTGTCCGCGTCCACCGGTTCGGCGGTGATCAGGACCCGGAAGTAGAGCGGCGCGGCGAGGTTCTTGACGACCTCCGCCGGGTCGGTGCCGGGGGGCAGTTCACCCCGTTCGACGGCCCGGCGGACCACCGGTTCGGCCCGCCGCAGCCGGTCGTCGAAGATCCGCGACCGCACCTCGGCCATGGCCGGCACCCGAACGGCGTCCGACAGCAGGACGGCGAGCACGGCGCCGCCCGACGGTCCGGTCAGCCAGGCCGCCAGACCGCGGGCGAGCAGGCGCAGGTCCTCGTCGACGGAGCCGGTGTCCGGGATCGGGATGTCGGTGGCGATCTGCCCGGTCAGGGCGTCGACGATCAGGGTGTCCCGGTCCTTCCAGCGCCGGTACACCGTGGTCTTGTGCACACCGGCCCGCTGCGCGACCCCGTCCACGGTGAGGGCGGCGTAGCCGACGTCGGCCAGTTCGGCGAGCGCGGCGGCGAGCACCGCCGTCCGGACCTTCTCGCCGCGCCCGACGGCGGCGCGCGGGGCGGACGGGCCGACCGGGTTGGCGGGGTCGGCCGGGTTGGCGGGGTTGGCGGGGTCGGGGGCATCGGCGGGGTCGGCGGGGGCGGCAGGGTCCGGGGAAGACATTGCAACTCCTGGTTGCGTTAGGGCGGCGCGCGTGTCACGCTCACCGTATCGCAACTGGGGGTTGCGATAGCCGGATGTCTGGAGGGGACCCGTATGCCCACGCCCTACCGCCACACCACGCCCGTCCGTCCCAAGGCCGCCACCGGCCCGGTCGCCGCCGTGTACGCCCAGATGGAAGCGGACTTCCTGCTCGCCGACGGCCCGCTGATGAGCCTCTCCCCCGCCCCCACGGTGCTCGCCGCCACCTGGGCACTGCTGCGCGAGGCCGAACTCGCCGGAGCCGCACCGCGCACCGACAAGGAAGCCGTGGCCAGCGCCGTCTCGCTCGCCAACCGGTGTCCGTTCTGCACCGAGGCGCACGCCCTGCTGGTCCACGGCGCCGGCGGCCACGAACTCGCCGAGGCCGTCCGGGCCGGCACCGCGCCCGCCGACCCCGGGCAGGCCGCCCTGCTCGCCTGGGCCGCCGCCACCCGCTCACCGGGCGACCCGCTGCTGGCCCGGCCACCGTTCCCGGCCGCGCTCGCCCCCGAGTTCGTCGGGACGGCACTGGTCACCCACTTCGTGAACCGGATGGTCACCGCCCTCCTGGACGAGGAGGCGCTGCTGCCGAGCTCCCTGCGCCGCTCCCGCTACGTCCGACGGGCGGCCGCGCTGACCGTCGGAAAGGCCGCCCGGCGCACGGTGACACCCGGCGCCGGACTGACCGTCCTCACCGACCGGCCCTCCCCCGACGCCCCGGTGCCCGACTGGGCCGGGCGGGGCTCGATCGGGCCGGCCTTCCTGGCCCTGCGCACGGCCGCGTCCGGTGGCGGCGAGCTGCTGACGCCCGCCGCACGCTCCGCCGTCCGCGACACGCTGGCCGCCTGGGACGGGACCCACCCGCCCCTCGGCGGCGACCCCGTCGGCCCGCACCTCGCCGCACTCGCCGAACCGGACCGCCCTGCCGCCCGCCTCGCCCTGCTCACCGCCCTCGCGCCGTACCGGATCACGGCCGCCGACGTCGCCGCCTGGCGCGCCGTCCGACCCGGGGCGGACGACGAGGAGCTGACCCGGCTGCTCGCGTTCGGGGCCTTCGCGGCCGTCGAACGGGTGGAGGGGTGGATCGCCGGCGGGGTTGCGGTGGGGCGGTAGCGGTCGCGGCGTCGTGGGAGGGGGTCGTGGGTGGGGGGGTCGTGGGTGGCGGTCAGCGCAAGGGCTTCGCCATGACGAGTTCGCGTGCGGTTGCGGCGCGCAGGGGCTCACCGGGCTCCGTGAGGGGGACGAAGCCGTGGCGGCGGTACAGGGCGAGGGCGGGCTCGTTGCCGGGCAGCACGGCGAGGCGCAGCGTCGTACCGCCGGACGCGCGGGCCCAGCGTTCGACCTCCTCGATCAGGCGGTCCGCGACGCCCCGGCCGCGCGCCTTCGGTCCGACCCACACCGAGCGCAGCTCCCGTACACCGTCGGCCCCGGGCACCCCGCCCGCGAGGCCGACGGCCCCGACGCCTCCGGGTTCGTGCAGCAGGGCCGCGACCTGGTGGGAGCCCGGGAGGTGCAGCCGGGCGCGCCAGCGTTCCTCGCCGCCGTGGTGCCAGCCCGCGAGGCCCGCCTTGAAGGCGTGCGGCGCGTCGGTGAGGGCGGCGAGGCGCAGCTCGCGCCAGAGCGGCCAGTCGTCCGGCGCGAGGATCTTCAACGACAGCATGACCGCCACGCTAGGGGGTGCGCGGTGGCGGCGTGGTGGCCTTTACTGGAGAGGAGGGTTCCTCGGCAGGAGGTCGTGCCATGCGACCCACTCCGCAGAAACAGGACTTACCGCGACTCGTCGTCGACAGCCCGGAACAGCTGCGCGGCCAGGTCTACGAGCTGGCCGACAAGCCGATGCTGGTCGGGCGGGGCTCGGACTGCCAGATCCACGTGGGCGATCCCAAGATCAGCCGACGCCATGCGGTGGTGTGGTGGTCGGACGGTCACACCACCGTCGAGGATCTCGCGTCCACCAACGGCACCCTGCTGAACGGCCACCCCGTGTACGGGCAAACGGTGCTGCACAGCGGGGACGTGATCGACTTCGGGCCGTTCGAGGTGCATTACGAGGAGCCGCGCGATGCGGCCGCCACCGTCGTGGTGACGGACCCGGGGCACGACGTGGGGGCGTCGGACCGGACGGCCGGCCTGCTGAAGGCGGCCGCCGAGGGGTCGAAGGCCGCCGCCGAGAGAGCGAAGGCGGCTGGGGCGTCCAGCCTTGCGTCGGAGCCGGAAGGCGGTCCGGCGGCCGGTCCGGCAGGCGGTCCCGCTGCCGACGCGCCGATGGGGTCCGCCGGCCTGGAGGGACCGACGGAGCCGTCCTCGCGGGTGCCCGGAGCTCCGCCGAAGCGGTCCGAGCCGCCGTCGAAGGCGTCCCGGGTCCGGCCGAAGGTCTCGGAGGCACCACCGGAGGCCCCTGAGGTACCGCCGAAGGCCACCGACGTACCACCGAAGGCCGCCGACGTACCGCCGCCCAAGCCGACGGCACCGCCGCCGAAGCCGTCCGAGCCGCCGTCGGTGAAGCCCGGTCCGCGCTACGACGTCGGACAGCAGGGCGCCAACGGGAACCTCAGCAATGTCGCCGGCGACCAGTACAACAACCCGCACTACAACGTCGGACGGCAGGGAGCGGGCGGGAACCTCAGCAATGTCGCCGGAAACCAGTACTACAACCAGTACACGACCTACGTTGGCGCGGACCAGCGGCGGGAGATCTTCTTCCGCCGGATCGCGGACATCCACACCAGGGCCCGGCACCTGGTCCTGGTCGGCCTGCTGCTGCTCCTGATCGGCGCCGGGGTGTCCGGCTGGGCCATGGACGGCGTGGATCCCGACGACACGAACCCCCTGCTGTCCCAACTGGTCCACGCGAAGGCCGGCAACGTACCCGTCGGCGGGCTCGGCCTCGGGACGTCGATCACCGGTCTCGTGCTGCTCGTCGTCGGCATCACCCTGCACGTCGTGGCCATCGTGCGGGTGCGGCGCTTCGAGCAGAGGCAGTCCCAGCAGGAGCAGCGGTACGGGTCGTACACCTAGCCGCAGCCTGTGCCCGGTGACCGGCGTCCGATGCCGAGCGCCCAGTTGGCCAATACCCCGTTACCCAATGCCCCGTTGCCCAGTGTCCGCGGGAGGCGAGTCCCATGGTCTTCAACATCGGAAGTCAACAGGCCGGCGTGATCAACAACGTCGCGCAGGACCAGCACGTCCATGACGGACAGTCCGGCGCCATCTCCGTCGGCGCACCGGAGCTGACCGAACTGCTCGGCACCCTGCGGGAGGCCGTCGGCCGCGAACAGCTGCCACCCGCCGTCGCGCCCCAGGTCGCGGCCGAACTGGACGCGGTCGGCCAGGAGGCCGCTCAGCCCGAGCCCGACCGGGAGGTGGTCGCGGACCGGGTCACCCGGGTCACCCGGCTGCTGCGCGAGGCCGGAGCCGCGGTGACGGCCGGCACCAGCCTGTTCGCGGCGCTCTCCGGCGTCGCCGGCTGGCTCGGGACCCTCGGTCAGCCGATCCTGCACCTGCTGGGCGGGTGAGTGGGTGGTGCTAGCTCCTCCGACCCGTGCGCGTGCGCGTGCGCGTGCGCCAGGGGACGGCGAAGGCGGCCGCGGGGTTGCGGGTGAGGAGGAGGTCGGCGAGCTCCGGGCCGAAGGTGCGGGACAGGCGCGGCAGGAGGTCGGTGAGCAGACGGGTGGGGCCCTCGGCGCGCCGGGCGGTGCGGGTGGTGGTGTCGGCGCCGAGGAGGAGTTGGGAGGCGTGGCCCGCCTCGACGAGGTCGGCGATGAGGTCGACGGCCTGGTGATCGGTCGGGTGTGCGGACCGGGAGGGGCTGTCCAGCGCGAGGTAGACGCCCTCGGCGGCGAGTTCGCGGTGCAGCCGTACGTCGGGCAGCCGGGTGAGGTGACCGAGGATGATCCGGTGGGGCGGGACGCGGTGCCGGGCGTGGAGCCACTGGGTCACGAAGAACGGATCGGCGGCGGCTTCCAGGTGGACGGCGATCGGCGCGCCGGTGGCGTGGTGCGCCTCGGCGGCCGCGGTCATCACTTGGCGGGTGTGCTGAGTGGTCGGCCCGGCGTCGCAGGCGACCTTGATCAGGCCGGCCCGGACGCCCCCGGGTGCGCCGGGCCGTTCGCTGGTCAGGGCGGTGGTTGGGCCGGTGGTCGATCCGATGGTTGGGCCCGTGGTCGATCCGGTGGTCAGTTCGGCGGTGAAGCGTTCGGCGAGGCCGTCGTAGAGGGCGGGGAGGGCGCCCGGGTCGTAGTGGACCGCCTGGTGCAGGCCGGTGGCGGCGATGACGTTCACGCCGGTCGCCCGGGAGAGGTCGGCGAGGGATTCATCGCCGCGGCCCATGCCGTACGGGGTCCACTGGACGAACGACCGCCCACCGGCCGCGGCGAAGGCGTGCAGGACGCCCTCTGCGCCCTGTGCGTCGTCGAGTTCCTCGCCGGGGAGCAGGGGGCTGCGGATGAAGAGGTGGTCGTGGGAGTCGGTGACGCCCAGTTCGGCGGGGTCGAGGTCGCCGAGGACCGTACGGATGGTGGGGGCTACGGGGTCAGGGGTGACGGGGTCAGGGGCGGCGGGCCCGGGCACGGTCATGCCCGGTCCGCCCGCTGGGTCTCGGCGAACGTCGCGGTAGCGACGCGCAACCCGGCCAGCGCCTTGGGGACGCCGACGTACGGGGCGAGGTGGACGACGACCTCGATGATCTCCTGCTCCGTCAGCCCGATCCGGAGGCTGTTGCGGACGTGGTCGGCGAGCTGCGGCTCCACGCCACCGAGGGCGGTGAGGACGGCCAGGTTGGCCACCTGACGGTCGCGCAGGGTGAGGCCGGGGCGCTGGTAGGTGCCGCCGAAGAGGCTGGTGACGATCCAGTCGGCGAAGCCGGGGGCCGTGCCGTCCAGGCCGTTGAGAGTGGCGGCGGCGGTCGGGCCGGCGAGTTCGGCGAGGAGGGCGTAGCCGGCTTCGCGGTCCAGCCTGGCGGGGACGAGGTCGGCGGGAATGAGGTCGGCGGGGATGGGGTCCGCAGGCGTGGTGGGCATCGGGGTGGTGGGCATCGGCGTGGTGGCTCCTTGTTACCAGTGGCGGCCGGCGGGCAGCCGGTCGAGTTCGGGGCTGGAGAGGTGCAGCACCTGGTAGCGGGTGCCGGGGACGTCGTCCGGGGCGGGGCCGGACCAGAGGGCGAAGCGGAGCAGTTCCCAGCGGCTGGGGTCGACGGCGACGGCGGCGGTGTGCAGGCCGGGCCGCGCGGCGTCCGGAGCGAGTTCGGCGAGGGCCTGCTCGACGGCCTCGGCGGGGTCGGCGGTCTCGGGGAGCCGGACGGTCTCACGGATGGCGCTGGTCGGGGTGCCGGCGTCGGCGCCGTGGGCCAGACCGGCGCCGAGCCAGTGTCGGACGGCGGGGCGGCCGAAGGCGGTGCTCACGCCACGGAAGCCCGGGCTCCAGAGGAAGCTGTTCATGCCCTCGGCGGTGCGCCAGAGGTAGAACGGCGCGTACTGGTTGACCTGCGAACCGTCGCGGCCGCGCTCGCGGACCAGGTACGCCTTGAGACCGAGGCCGGGGTAGGCGTCGAGCAGGTGGCTCTTCTCGGCGACGCGCTTGTGGATGATGCCCATGTCGTAGTCGGCGGGGAGGGTGATCTCGTACTGCATGGCGTGCACGGCGGGGTCTCCTCGGTCGGCGGTTCGCGAGGCCGGTCGGTGGAACTGGTCGGCGCGGCTGGTCGGCGGGGTTCGTTCGCGGGGCCGGTTCGGGCGGCTGGTTCGGTGGCTGGTGCGCGGGTCAGGCCGTGCGGTGGGCGGCGAGGAGGCCGAGGGCGCCGCGGACGGCCTGCTCGAACGGCTCGGCGCTGTCCGCCGCGCGGGCGAGGACGTAGCCGCCCTGGACGACGGCCGCCACGGCGGCGGCCGTGTCCGCCGGGTCGAGGTCGGGGGTGAACTCGCCGGCGGCCTGGCCCTCGGCGACCAGGTCGGCGATCCGGCCGCGCAGCCAGTCAAAGGTCTCCTGCACGGGGGTGCGCAGCCTGGGGTCGGCGACGACGTCCGGGTCCTGGGTCATCCGGCCGATCCGGCAGCCGCGCAGCACGTCGCGGTCGCGGCGCAGATAGGCGGCGATGCGGTCGTACGCGGTGCCGGGGGCGGACAGGTCGGCCTCGACGGCGGCGCGCATCTGCTCGGCGGTGCGTCGCAGGGCGGCGGCGGCGAGGTCGGGCTTGCCGGTGAAGTGGTGGTACATGCTGCCCTGGCCGACACCGGCACGCTGCTGGATGGCCTTGGGGCTGGTGCCGACGTAGCCGCGTTCCCAGAGGAGTTCCTGGGTGCTCTCGATGAGACGGTCCTGGGTTGCCATGTGGATCACTGTACATACCAGTAGGTACAGAGCGCCAGGGTTTCAGGGATTTCCGGCAGGAACCCGGCCGCGCCCTCGGATCGGGGCGCCGGATACGGCCTCGGATAGGGATCCGGATACGGCCTCGAATACGCCTCCGGATACGGCCGAGGGCCGTGCGCCGCCCCCCGGCGGCCACGGCCCCTCGCCCGTTCCTCCCCCTCCCCCGCCCCGCCGGACGCCATTCCGCCCCGGACGGTGGCGAGCATCACGTCGTGCGGATGCTTACGGCCACTCCTGAACAACCTGCGCCGGAGCGGCCGCTGTCGTCCCGTCAGTGCACAAGCCGACGCCGCCTGCGACCGTTCCGCCGAACACCCCTCGGCGTCCGACCGCGACGGCTGGCAGGATGTCCGGCATGAGCTACCTCGCCGCGGATGACCGCTATGCCTCGATGACCTACCGGAAGGCGGGCCGCAGCGGCGTGCAGCTGCCCGCCGTCTCGCTCGGGCTCTGGCACAACTTCGGTGACGCCCAGCCGCTGGACGTGCAGCGCGCAGTGCTGCGCCGCGCCTTCGACCGGGGCATCACGCACTTCGACCTGGCGAACAACTACGGCCCGCCGTACGGCAGCGCCGAACGCAACTTCGGCTACCTGTTCGCGCAGGACTTCCGCCCGTACCGGGACGAGCTCTTCATCGCGACCAAGGCCGGCTGGGACATGTGGCCCGGCCCGTACGGCAACGGCGGCAGCCGCAAGTACCTCCTGGCGAGCCTGGACCAGTCGCTCGACCGGATGGGACTGGACTACGTCGACGTCTTCTACTCCCACCGTTACGACCCGGAGACGCCGATCGAGGAGACGATGGGCGCACTGGACAGTGCGGTGCGCGCCGGCAAGGCGCTGTACGCCGCGATCTCCAACTACCCGGCGGAGCAGCACCGGGAGGCGGTGGCGATCCTGCGCGAGCTGGGGACGCCGGTGCTGCTGAACCAGTCGGCGTACTCGATCCTCAACCGGTACGTGGAGGAGGGCGTGCTGGACGCGGTGGGTGACACCCAGACCAGCCTGATCGCCTACTCCCCGCTGGCCCAGGGCCTGCTGACGGATCGTTATCTGTCAGGTGAGGTGCCGGCCGGTTCGCGGATGTCGGTCGGGAGGTTCCTGACGGAGGAGGCGCTCACCGGGGCGAAGCTGGAGCAGCTGCGGGCGCTCAACAAGATCGCCGAGCGCCGCGGGCAGACGCTGGCGCAGCTGGCGCTGTGCTGGGTGCTGCGGGACCCGCGGGTGGTGTCGGTGATCATCGGCGCGAGCAGCGTGGCCCAGCTGGACCAGAACATCGATGCCCTGGCGGGCGGGCCGCTTACGGCGGAGGAGCTGACGGAGATCGACCTGCTCAGCCGCTGAGGGGTACGGCGCGGACGATGGACGGCGAACAGGTGACAGATTTCGAAATCTGTTCGCTGTTATCTGTTATCTGTTATCTGTCGGCTGTCACCTGACATCTGTCCGCCGCCGGCTGCCA
>NZ_JBEOSA010000058.1:0-59585 GCF_040302625.1 Kitasatospora sp. NPDC097643
ACGCCGTACTCGTCCAGCTCCGACAGAAGGCCGTCCACGCCCTCCCGGTCGGTGGTGTGGTCGTCCGCGAAACGACGGTCACCCGTCGCGTCCGGAACGTGCTTCACACAGACGACGATCCTCAAGCTCATGAGCGGTTCTCCTGTCGCGGGTGCGCTGGTTCACGGCCTCAGGTCGCACCGAGGGTACTGAGTGCCAAGCGGGCCCGGCCGCGCCGCGCGCGCCGCAAGCGCCACCTGGACCGGCCTACCGTGTCGGCTCTCTTCGACTGGTGTCAGAGGCTCGTTCGAGAGAATACGGCACTCAGTACCCCTGGTAAAGGAACTCAGTACCCTTCCGGCTGTGGGCTGAGCCTCACCCCTCGCCGATCACTGGTCGGCGCCGCCCAGGACCACGGCGGCCTCACCCGTGTAGACGCGGAAGGTGAGGGACTCCTGGAGGTAGAGCCGGACCGTCTCGGCGTCGTGGGAGAGGTAGCCCACCGAGACGTCCTGGCCGAGGAAGAGCTCGAAGTCCCCGCCCCGGGTGGAGAGCAGGAAGGCGCCCTCGATGGCCGGGGCCCAGATGATGTCGCCGTCGAGGAGCCGGGCCAGGTGGTTGTGGACCGGGTAGCCGTGGTCGCTGGTCTCGTTGACGGCGGTGAAGGCGTCCGCGCCCAGCAGCAGCGAGTACGGGCCGCCGACGCCGGCCAGCCGCAGCGCGGTGAGCGCCCGGCTGACGGCCTCGGGGTACTCGCGGACGTCCCCGGGCAGCGGCACCGGCGGGTTGGCCGCGGCGGCCCGGATGCCCTCGATCCCGGCGGCCCGGTAGCCGTCGAAGACCGCGCGGTCCTCGGCCAGGGCGATGGTGCGGGCCGCGTCCTTGACCGGCTGCCAGTCGGAGTCGCGGGAGCCGCGCTCCACGTCGTCGACCGCCGCGCGCCGGACGGTGAACGACACCCGCAGCTCCACCACCGGCTGGGCGGCGCGGGCGTGGGCCTGGACGCCGTGGGCGGGCGGGTCGATGCCGGTCAGGTGCCCGGTGCCGACGGCGGCGAGGGCGGCACCCTCGGGGCCGTGCAGGTCGACCACCCGGCGGCCGGCGATGTGCAGGGTGAAGGTCTGGCGGGCCTCCTCCTCGATCTCCGCCCAGGCGGCGGCGGAGACCGGGGCGAGGTCCCGGTGCAGGTTGTTCATGAGGTCCTTTCCCGGGCGTTCGGGGCGTCGGGCTCCGGTGTCGGTTCTTTCGGGGCGGCGGGCGCTCAGGGGGTGGTGCCGCGCAGGCCGCCGATGCCGAGCGAACCGTCCCCGGCGGCGGGCGAGCCGTCCCCGGCGGGCGGCCGGCCGGGCGCGGGAGGCGGGGAGTCGAGGAGGTCGGCCGCGGGGACGAAGAACAGCGAGCCGGTGACGGCCGTGGAGAAGTCGAGCAGCCGGTCGGTGGTCCCGCGCGGCCGCCCGAGGAACATGTTGCGTAGCATCTCCTCGGTCACCTCGGGCGTGCGCGCGTAGCCGATGAAGTAGGTGCCGTACTCGCCGCCGCGCTCGAAGGAGCCGAACGGCATGTTGAAGCGGACGATCTGCCGCTCCTCGCCGTCCGGCCCGGTGACGCCGGTGAGCGCGACGTGCGAGTCGGCGGGCTGGTCCGCGTCGGCGAACTCGATGTCGGCGAGCTTGCTGCGGCCGACCGCCCGCTCCTGCTCCTCGGTGCTCAGGGCGTTCCACTTGGCGAGGTCGTGCAGGTACTTCTGGACCACGACGTAGCTGCCGCCGGCGAAGTCCGGGTCCTCCGCGCCGACCACGGCGGCGGTCTCGGCGGCCCGGCCCTCGGGGTTCTCGGTGCCGTCGACGAAGCCGAGCAGGTCCCGCTCGTCGAAGTACCGGAAGCCCTGGACGGAGTCGACCACGGTGGCGGCCCCGGCGAGCCGGTCGGTGAGCCGGGTGGCGAGTTCGAAGCAGAGGTCCGGCCGGGTGGCCCGCAGGTGCAGCAGCAGGTCGCCGGGGGTGGCCGGGGCCCGGTGGCGCGGGCCGGCCAGCTCCCGGAAGGGGTGCAGGCCGGCCGGTCTGGGGCCGTCGAAGAGCCGGTCCCAGGCGTCCGAGCCGATCCCGGTGACGCAGGTCAGGCCGCCCTCGGGGGCGCGGAAGCCGACCGAGCGGCGCAGCCCGGCGAGGTCGGGCAGCAGCGCCCGGACGGCGTCCTCGCCGCCGGGTTCGACCGTGAGGACGAGGAAGACCGCCGCGCCGGTCAGCGGGGACAGCACGGCCTGCGGTTCGGGCCGCACGGTCACCCCCCGTTCCCGGGGTCGATCCGGAGCCGCGGGTGCCGGCCGCGGGGATACCGGCGGGCGTGACGGACCAGTGGAAATCCGATCATGTGGACGATTACACCGCAGAGCGGACGGATCGGCACGGGCGACGACCGTGCGCCGGGTGGGGATCGCTGTTCCCGCCCACAATGGAAGGCGGGGCGGCCGACAACAGCGGGGGGCTCCGAAAGGGCGACGGACGATGGCGGCGTACATCGCGGTGAGCGCGCTGAGCCACGAGGGGCTGGTGCGCGAGCACAACGAGGACAGCCTGACGGTCGGGCCGTGGACGCTCTGCGCGACCGTGACCACCAATCCGCAGACCCTGCTGTTCCCGCTCGGCCCGCCCTGCGTCGTCGCGGTGGCGGACGGCCTCGGCGGCCACCCCGGCGGAGAGGTCGCCAGCGCCCTGGTGGCCCGCCGACTGGCCGCCGACGGCCTCGCGCTGGAGGACGAGGAGGCCGTCCGGGAGGAGCTCCAGGAGTGCAACCGGGCCGTCTTCGCGGCCGCCGCCGGGGACCCGGAGCTGGCCTCGATGGGCACCACGGTGGCCGGCCTGGTGCTGCTGCCCGGGCAGGCGGTGGCCTTCAACGTCGGCGACAGCCGGGTCTACCGGGTCGCCGGGGACGGGCTGGACCGGGTCAGCGTGGACGACAGTCCGCCGCTGCCGCCCGGCCGCCGCACCACCTCGGTGGTCACCCAGACCCTCGGCGGCTCGCTCGGGCTGACCTTCGTCGAACCGCACGTGCGCACCGCGCCGCTGGCCGCCGGGGACCGCTACCTGATCTGTAGCGACGGGCTAACCGACCCGGTGCCGGAGGAGCAGCTGGCGGAGCTGCTGGCCCGCTCCTACGAGGAGGTCGAACGGGCAGACGGGAAGGCCGCGTTCGAGCTGTGGAAGGCCGCGATCGAGGCCGGCGGGCCGGACAACATCACGCTGGCGCTGGTCCGGATCGGCGAGTGACGCGCCCGGCCGGGGAGGGCGGGGCCCATGAGGAACCGGACCCGCCCCGGCGGGGCGCCGGAGCGCTCCGCCGGGGCGGTCACCTGTCGTGGATCGCCCGGGGCGGGCCGGGTCAGAACTCGCTCGTGACGCTCACCCCGCTGAAGCCCTGCTGGGCGTAGAGGCTGAAGTAGACGTACCCGGCGGGCGGGTTGGTCACGGTCAGCGTCTCGGAGTTGTCCGGGCCGGCCGAGCGCGAGGTGTACGCGTTGGTGTACGCCCAGCCGCGGCTGTTGTAGTAGAGGTCACCGTTGCCGGTGCCGCCGCTGCTGGTGACCTTCACCTGCTTGGTGCCGGCCGGCACCCAGAGGTAGAAGTGCGCGTAGTTGCCGGTGGTCGCCGCGACGTTGCTGCGGCCGCAGTTGGCGCCCAGCTGCCGGACGTCCGCGCCGGTGCACTCCGGCAGCCGCGGCAGGGTGGGCGTGACGGCGCAGGCGCCGTTCGCACAGGTCGTCAGCCAGCTGTCGAAGTCGGCGTCGTAGCGGGTGCCGATGGTGGTCTTGAGCAGGGTGCGGGCCCCGGCCCAGTCCCCGACCCGGTACTTGGCGAGCACGGCGTCCATGTCCGCGCGGTGCTGCTCCAGCATGTAGCGGACGGCGAGGTAGCCCCAGCGGTACACCCGCTCCTGGTCGCCGTAGACGGTGTCGAAGAGGTCGCTCAGCTTGTAGGTGTGCCGGGCGGCCGCCGCGATGGCGCCGTCGTTGACCACCTTGCGGTACGAGTAGGAGACGTACTCGGCGAAGCCCTCGACCCACCAGACGGTCGGGGTGGACATGCCGGCGTTGAAGTCGCCGTACATGTCGAACCGGCCGTCGAGGTAGTGGGTGTACTCGTGGTTGAGGTTCCAGATCTCGAACGACGGGCGGGCCCACTCGGCCTCGTAGGCGACGAAGCGCGGCTGGTTGCCGGCCGTGGCCGGGTTGCCCTCCAGGTACATGCCGCCGTTGTTGGTGTCCATGTCGTAGATGAGCGCGGCCAGCACCCGGTAGTCGAAGGAGGAGTGGAAGACCACGACCTCGATCGTGGTGTTGCCGTCGTCCTTGACCGGCCCCTGGTCGCGCACCACCGAGTGGAAGAAGGCGTCCTGGCCGGTGAGGCTGGTGCAGGCGGTGCCCAGCTGGGTGGTGTCCAGGGCCTGGGCGATGATCCTGATGCTCGGGCTACAGGTGTACGAGACCGTCAGGTTGGCGGCCTTGAAGCGGGCCGGGTCGTCACAGGTGCCGTAGTACGAGCAGTTGGCGGCGTCGAAGAACTTGACCGACAGGGCGACGGCGGCCCGCTGGTACCGGGTGCGGTCGCTCGGCGAGGACTGCGCGGCCAGCGTCTGCTCGTACGGGCGCAGCTTGGGCAGGAACGCCTGGTACTGCATGAAGCGGCCCAGCTCGGTGACCGCGTTGAAGACCAGGCTCGCGTAGTCGCCGCCGAGTTGGTCGTTGTTGCGGACGGCGAAGGTGTACAGGGTGTCGAGCACGCTCGGGTCGGCCTGCACGGCGGGCAGGAAGTCCGCCTCCTGGTGGCCGCGGAAGAGCACGGTGAACACCGGGTTGAGCGCCCAGGACATGTTGGACTGGTTCCAGGTGGCGCTGTTGTAGTCGGTGAGCAGCTGCTTGACGACGTACAGGTAGCGGGCGCTGTCCTGGGCGCTGTCGATCAGCGTGGTGGCCCGGGCCAGCGAGATGGAGTTCTCGTAACTGACGTCCCGCGAGTGCGGGTTGGCGAAGAACGCGTCCAGGCCGGCGCGGGTCGCGGCCTTCAGGCCGGCACCGTACGGGCCCACCACGTCCGGGTTGTAGAACTGCACGAAGTAGCCGGCCTGGAGGTAGAGCATCAACTGGGCGATGGAGCCGGTGTCGTTGCCCTGGTAGGTGGTGGCGGCGTCGCGCACCGCGTACGCCACGGCCGTCATCTGGGACTCGCGGAAGGCCGGCGCCATGTCCGAACGGCCGACCTGGAACAGCTGGTTGACGCAGTCCAGGTCGACGGACTTGATCTGCTGGACCAGCGCGTCACCGGTGCGGCTGGTGAAGTCGCCGACGTTGCAGGCCGGGGCGGCGTCGGCGGCCGCGCCGAGGCCGAGCGCCTTGGCGGCCGGCTGCCGGGCCGCCGGCTGGTCCGGCGCACCGGACTTCAGCGGCAGCGGCGTCAACCGGTCCGGCGTCAGGGCGGTACGGCCGTCCTCCTTCTCCTGCGGGGTCGCGCCGATCGCGGGCGGGGGCGGCGGACCGGTGGGGGCGGTCCGGGCGGGGGTGGTGCCGGCGCCGGTGTTCGACGCGGCGGCGGGGGCGGCCTGACCGCGCGGGGCGAACAGGCCGATCGTCAGGAGCAGGGTCAGGGCGAGCGTTAAGAGTCGTGCCAGCTGCGGAAGTCGCAGCAGGCGTGCGGTACTCACGTGGGGGCCTCCGGGCCGTCGTCGGCCGCCTTGGGGTGCGGCCTGTGGGGGGCGAGGACCGATGGCGACGGCGCCGCGTGGGGCGGCCCGTCGTTCACACGGTGGGGAGTGTGACATGTACCATGGCACACATCACATGCCATGGGAAGCCCCTGCGCAGGGCCCCGTTCGGCCCTGAAACGCACTCAGGCCGTGGTGACTGATCGTCACTACGGCCTGAGTGTTGTCCAGTTGACGGCAGGAGCTACTTCCGCAGCAGCAGGATGGCGCCGGCCGTCACCAGACCGACCAGGAGGGCGGCCGCGCCGTACGCCAGGCGGTGGGCGCGCAGCACGGGCAGGAAGCGGTCCACGGCGTAGCGGCCCGGGCCGGTCAGGGCGAGGGCGGCGGCGCCCGCCGTGAGCAGCAGTTCGTACTCGCTGCCCTTCGGGGCGAAGAAGCCGCCACCCCAGGTGACGGCGATCGCGTTGACCATCGTGCCGACGATCGCGGCGCCCGCGAGCGGGGTCAACAGGCCGACAGCGAGGGCGAGTCCGCCCAGCGTCTCGGTCAAGCCGGCGACCACGGCCATGGTGTTGCCCGCCGGATAGCCGCTCATGGTGAAGAACTGACCGGTCCCGTCGATCCCGCCACCGCCGAACCAGCCGAACAGCTTCTGGCTGCCGTGCGCGGCCATGGTCAGGCCGAGGGTCAGGCGCAGGAGCAGGAGTCCGGCGTCGTAGGCGTGCGGAGAGGTCACCGCCTGGTCCC
This sequence comes from Kitasatospora sp. NPDC097643, assembly GCF_040302625.1. Classification (NCBI taxonomy): domain Bacteria; kingdom Bacillati; phylum Actinomycetota; class Actinomycetes; order Kitasatosporales; family Streptomycetaceae; genus Kitasatospora; species Kitasatospora sp. NPDC097643. The sequence goes on from NZ_JBEOSA010000058.1 coordinate 6,424, forward strand.
GGAAGACGGCGGCGGTGGCGGTGGCGGTGGGCGTGGTGGCGGCGGTCGTGCTCGGGCTGCTGCTCGGCATGCGCGTCTCCATCGATCGGGGTCGGTCACTCGGCGTGATGAGGTGATGCGGTTGTTCAAATTCGAACTGGCCGCTGCTCGACCGTACCGTGATGTTTGATTTTGAACAACTTGCACTCAGGACCGCCGCCCCAGCTGTCGCGGGCCACCCCAACCCCGGAGCAAGGTGGAGACATGGCTCACCGCAGGCAATCCCGGCAGGCGACACACACGCCCTACGCCGAAGCCCTGGCCGCGTTCGACGAACGCGTCCGGCTGATCGCCCCCGGCCAGTGGGGCGACACCACCCCGTGCGCCGACTGGTCCGTGCGCGACCTCGTCAACCACATCACCGGGGAACAGCTCTGGGTGCCCGAACTGCTCATGGGCGCCACCATCTCCGAGGTCGGCGGCCGCTTCGACGGCGACGTCCTCGGCGACGACCCGATCGCCGCCTGGACCTCCGCCGCCGAGGCCGCCCGCACCGCCTTCGCCGTCCCCGGCGCCACCGAGCTCACCGTCCACCTCTCCTTCGGCGACGTCTCCGGCCAGTCCTACCTCGACCAGCTCACCGCCGACCTGGTCGTGCACGCCTGGGACCTCGCCGAGGGCATCCGGCAGCACACCCGACTCCCGGACGAGCTGGTCGACTACGCGCTCGGCGAGGTCGGCGGCTACGGGGACCTCTCCGCCAGCGGGCTCTTCGACCCGCCACTGCCCGTCCCGGCGGACGCCAGCCCACAGACCCGGCTGCTCGCCCTCACCGGGCGGCGCGACCGGCCCTGACCTGCGACGGGCCCGCTCGCCTGCCGGCCCCCGACCGGGCTCCGACCACCGATCGGGCGGAGGCCGGATACTGGAGGTAGCGGGGGCCTTCGGTCGGGGGGTTCGCAGGAGAGGCGGGCGCCATGAGCCGCAGGCCGGACATCCTCGGCGAGTTCACCGCCGACCACCGGGCCGTCACCGAGCTGCTCACCCTGGTCGAGGAGGCTCCCGACGGCAGCGCCGAGCGCGCCGAACGGCTGGTCCGGCTGACCGACCTGCTGTTCACCCACTGCGCCGCCGAGGAGGAGCACCTGTTCCCGGTCGTCCAGCACGACGTACCGGACGGCGGGGCACTGGTGTTCAGCAGCATCCACGACCACCTGGCGATCGGGCAGTACCTGTCCGACCTCCAGGGCCTCGGCCCGGACGACCCGGCGCTGGACGCCCTGCTGCGTGGGCTCGCCGAAACCGTCCGCCGGCACCTGGCCCAGGAGGAGAAACGTCTCTTCCCGGCCGCCCGCAAGGCCCTGCCCGCCGCCTCCCGCGCGGCCCTCGGCGACCGCCTGCGGGCCGAACGGTCGGCGGGCTGAGCGGTCGGCGGGCTGAGCGGCTCGCCGATCAGTCGGCTACCCCTTCGGGCTGATCACCGCGAACCGGCCGCCCTCCGCGTCCTGGAGCCGGGCCACCCGGCCGTACGGGGAGTCGAAGGCCGGACCCAGCGCCGAACCGCCCAGCTCCACCGCCCAGGCCAGCGCCCGGTCGGTGTCCGACACGGCGAACGACACCTCCCAGTGCGGCGGCATCCCCGCCGGACCGCCCGCCTGCTCCTTCGCCAGCGCCGCCACGCTGTGCCCCTCCGCCCGCAGCACCACCCGGTCGTGCTCCCAGCGGACGTCGAAGCGCTCCGGATCCCGGCCGTCCCAGCGGAACACCTCGCCGTAGAACATCGCCGCCGCGAACGGGTCCGGCGTGCGCAGCTCGATCCAGACCGGCGCACCCGGCAGGTCCAGCCGCCGGGCCCGGCCCAGCGGCCCCTCCCAGATGCCGAACACCGCCCCGGCCGGGTCCGCCGCGAAGGCCACCCGCCCGGCGTCGAAGGACAGCGGGCCGACCGCGAGCGTCGCCCCGCGCTCGCGCACCGCGTCGGCGGCGGCGTCCGCGCTCTCCGTGCCGAAGTAGCTGGTCCAGGCGACCGGCATGTCCCAGCCGCCCCCCGCGACCCCCAGCCCGGCCACCGCCTCCCCGCCGGCCACCGCGTGCACGTACGGGCCGAACCGCTCCGGCCCCGGCTCGAACTCCCACCCGAGCAGCGGCCCGTAGAACGCCTTCGCCCCTTCCAGATCCCGGGCCGTCAGGCTCACCCAACACGGAACGGCCGCCACGCAGCGCACCTTGGCGGTCTCACCGCTGCCCATCGCGGACCTCCTCGCCACCCGGCCGCCGGGCCCGTCCCGACTCCCACGACCCCACCGGCCGCCCGGGCGCCCCCAGCCTAGGCTCGGGGAGGTAACCCGCCCGGAAGACATGGCCGGGATCAGCGCACCCAGTTCTTCAGCGGCTCGGTGTCGAGGGAGAAGCCGGCCGGCTCGGGGAGGTGGACGGTCTTGCCGAAGGGGAGGGTGTGCGCGTTCTCGTAGCGGACGCCGCCGGGCTCGCTGTAGACGGTGACCTCGGCGGAGTCCCGGTCGATCAGCAGGTAGAGGGGGATGCCGCTCTCGGCGTAGGCGCGGGGCTTCTCGACGCGGTCGCGACGGTCGGTTTCGGCGTCACAGCCGGTGACCTCGGCGACCATCAGGACGCCGTCGAGGCGGGCCCACTCCCCCTGTCCGGCGAAGGTCCCGCTGACGGCGAGCACGCCGTCCGGCCGGGCCCGCCCGGCCCCGTCGGCTTGGATCGCCAGCCCCTGGTCGTACAGCCACAGCTCCGGGCGCGCGTCGAGGCAGCTCCGCACGAGCCACTGGACCGTCCGGGCGTGGCTCCCGTCGCGCCCCGACGCAACGCACAGCCTTCCATTGATGAACTCCAACCGGATGCCCTCGACCGCGCGCGGGGCCAGCCGCGCGAGCTCGTCGAACTCGTCGGGCAGCATCTGCCCACGGCGGTCGTCACCGGTGTTCATGCCGATCACGCTAGGGCAGCGGCCTGACACTGCGCCCCGCCCGGGCGGGGGGGTGGGCTGCGGCCGGCGGGTGGGGGTCAGCTGTTCCGGACGGCCTCGCGGGAGAGCTTGAGGGTGGTCCGGAGGGCGAGGAGGTAGCCGGCGTGCATGCGGTCGGCGGCGGCGGTTTCGGCTTCGCCGCCGCCGAGGTCGAGTTCGCCGCGGAAGGTGAGGGTGAGGCCCTGCTCGTCCTCGTCGATGTCGTTGTGGATCACCCAGCGGGCGGCCTCGTCGTCGCGGAAGAAGCTGACCCGGGTCTTCGGGTGGAAGACGATCTCCTCGCGCACGCGTTCGCCGTGGAAGACGACCTCGCGGACCAGGCCGTTCGCGGTGCGCTCCAGGACGGTGCACTCGTCCATGGCGGCGACGAACGGCACGGCGTTCTCGGCCTTGCGCAGCAGGCCCGCCCAGACGTCGTCGCGGGTGAGCTTCACCTCGTCCGGGTCGGCCGGGTCGTTGACGCGCACGGTCTGGCTGATGACTCGCATGGCTGGCTCCCCTGTTCGCCTTCGGCCGCGCATTGGTTGCGCGGCCAATCGTTTTGCTTGCGCGGCCAAGTAAACGCCTGGAGGGCGGGGAAGGCAAGGGGGATCTGCCGGATGACCGGAGATTGGTTGCGCGTACAATGACCGGGTGCGCGAGCAACTGAACCAGCCCCTCGCCGAGGCGGGCGGCACCAGTCAGGCCATCGCCCGGGTCTCCCGGCTCCACCGGGCCGCCGCCGAGCGACTGCTGCGCCCGCACGGGCTGCACGCCGGGCAGGAGCTGCTGATGATGCTGCTCTGGGAGCGCGGGCCGCAGCCGCAGGCCGTGCTGATCGAGGAGCTGGGCGTCGACGCCTCCACCGTCACCCGGATGGTGCAGCGCCTGGAACAGGCAGGCTTCCTGCGGCGCCGGCGCAGCGAGTCGGACCGGCGGGCCGTGGTGGTCGAGGCGACGGCGGCGGCCTGTGCGCTGCGCGACCAGGTCGCGCAGTCCTGGCGGGAGCTGGAGGCGGTCACGCTGGCCGGGCTGGACGAGGCCGACCGCGCGACGCTGGCCAGACTGCTGGGGCGACTGGAGCTCAACCTCACGCCGGGGGCCATCCAGGAGATGTGACGCAGGTCACACGCGAGGGCGAAATTTCCGGGGACTCAATCCCCGTTTGCTCTACCGTAGGCAGAAGCGGGGAGAACTTCCCCGGTATCCTGAAGGAGCAGTCGCCGTGACCACCGCCGCCACCGAGCCGGTCCGTCCCGTGGAGACCGTCGCCCGCGCGCCCAAGCTGCGCGCCGACGCGACCCGCAACCGGGAGCGGATCGTCCTGGCGGCCCGCGACGCCTTCGTCGAGCACGGCGCGGACGTGCCGCTGGACGAGATCGCCAAGCGGGCCGGGGTCGGCAACGCCACGCTGTACCGGAACTTCCCGGACCGCGCCTCGCTCATCCGCGAGGTGGCACTGCTCGTCAAGAACCGCATCCTGGCCCTGGCCGAGACCGCGGCGGCCGAGGCGGACGCGCCCGACGGCGGCGGCCCGTTCGAGGCGCTGGAGCGGTTCGCGCACGCGGCCGTCGCGGAGAAGGTCGGCGCACTCTGCCCGGTCTTCACCCACCACGTCGACCCGTTCGACCCGGACCTCACCGAGGCCCGCGAGCGCCTGATGTCCGCCGTGAGCGGTCTGATGGAGCGCGCCCGGGCGGCGGGCGAGCTGCGGGCGGACGTCGACCACGGTGACCTGTTCATCGCGATCAGCCAGCTGACCCGACCGCTGCCGGGCACCTCCTGCCAACTGCTCGACGGCTTCGTCCACCGGCACCTGCAACTGTTCCTGGACGGACTGCGGGCGCCCGCCCGGTCCGTCCTGCCCGGCCGGGCCGCGACCTTCGAGGACTTCCAACCCCGCGACTGACCGACCAGCACCGACCTTTGACGGACCCTCACGGGCCCGCCCGTCACCGGTGGCCGACCACCGACCGCAGCACCACTGACCCGACCGCGCCCTCCCGCGCCCGCCGACCCGGCCGGCCGCCGGGAGGCCATCCCGGCACGCCCGCACGCCCGTTCCGCACACCCACGCACCGTGAAGTGAGTACCCCCATGCCCGAAACCGACGCCCGACCGTCGACACTGCCCGATCCCCGGCGCTGGAAGGCGCTGATCTTCATCGGCCTCGCCCAGCTGATGGTCGTCCTCGACGCCACCATCGTGAACATCGCCCTGCCGTCCGCCCAGCGGGACCTCGGCATCACCGACGGCAACCGCCAGTGGGTGATCACCGCCTACGCGCTGGCCTTCGGCGGCCTGCTGCTGTTCGGCGGCCGGATCGCGGACCTGTGGGGCCGCAAGCGGACCTTCGTGGTCGGTCTGACCGGCTTCGCCCTCGCCTCCGCGCTCGGCGGCGCCGCGGCCAACACCGCGATGCTGCTCGGCGCCCGCGCCCTTCAGGGTGCGTTCGGCGCGCTGCTCGCGCCGGCCGCGCTGTCGCTGCTCGCGGTGACCTTCACCGAGGCGAAGGAGCGCGCCAAGGCCTTCGGCATCTACGGCGCGATCGCCGGTGGCGGTGGCGCGATCGGCCTGATCCTCGGCGGCCTGCTGACCGAGTACCTGAACTGGCGCTGGACCTTCTTCGTCAACATCCCGTTCGCCGTGGTGGCCGCCGCCGGCGCCGTCCTGGTGATCCGCGAGCCCGCCGAGGGCCGCAACCGCAACCGGCTGGACGTCCCCGGCGTGCTGCTGGTGACCACCGGCCTGGTCTCGCTGGTCTACGGCTTCACCCGGGCCGAGTCCAACGGCTGGACGGCCGGCAGCACCCTGGCCCTGTTCGCCACGGCCGCCGTGCTGCTGTCCGCCTTCGCGGTGGTGGAGCGGAAGGTCAAGGCCCCGCTGCTGCCGCTGCGCGTGGTGCTGGACCGCAACCGCGGCGGGGTGTACCTGTCGCTCGGCCTGGCCGTGATCGGCATGTTCGGTCTCTTCCTGTTCCTGACCTACTACCTGCAGATCGTGCTCGGCTACAGCCCGGTGCTGACCGGGGTGGCCTTCCTGCCGATGGTGGCGGGCATGATCACCGGCTCGACCCAGATCGGCGCCCGGCTGATGACCCGGATCCCGGCGCGCTTCCTGATGGCGCCCGGCTTCCTGGTGGCCTCCCTGGGCATGCTGCTGCTGACCGGCATCGGCCTGGACACCTCCTACCCGGCGCTGATCCTGCCCGGCCTGATCCTGATGGGCCTCGGCATGGGCACCGCGTTCATGCCGGCCATGAGCCTGGCCACGCACGGCGTCCAGCCGCGCGACGCCGGGGTCGCGTCCGCCATGGTCAACACCTCGCAGCAGGTCGGCGGCGCCATCGGCACCGCGCTGCTGAACACCATCGCGGCCAGCGCCACCACCAGCTGGCTCACCTCGCACGCCACCGCCGCGGCCGCCGCCTCGCCGGAGGCCGCGAAGGCCCTGCAGTTCCAGGGCATGGTGCACGGCTTCTCGACCGCGATCTGGGTGTCCTTCGGGATCCTGGTGGCGGCCGCCGCGATCGCCTTCACCTTCATCAACGCCGGCCGGCCCGGCGCGACGGCGGGCCCGGGCGCGGGTTCCGGCGCGGACTCGGCCTCGGGTTCGGGTTCGGGTTCGGCGAAGGCCGACGAGATCCCGGTGCTCGTGCACTGACCCGCACGGGGTGACTCGGGTGCGTAGCGGCCCGTCCGGTGTCCTCAGCGACACCGGGCGGGCCGTTCGCCGTTTCCCGCACCGTTCGCCGTTTCCCGCACCGTTCGGGCCGACCGGACCCCCGGGGTAGAAGTGGGGATCACTCCCCGATTATGGTGGCCCCAGCGAGAATCGGGGAACTATCCCCGTTTCCTTGGGACCGAGGTGCGTACACATGACCAGGAATCAGAGCCCGGGACGCGGGCAGCGGGCCGCCGACTGGGCGGACGGCCGGCTGGGGATCTACACCCTCGCCAAGGCCAACCTGCGCAAGATCTTCCCGGACCACTGGTCCTTCATGCTGGGCGAGATCTGCCTGTACACCTTCGTGATCATCATCCTGACCGGTGTCTGGCTGACCCTGTTCTTCAAGCCCTCCATGGGCGAGGTCGTCTACAACGGCTCGTACGTGCCGCTCAAGGGCATCACCGTCTCCGAGGCCTACGCCTCGACCGTCGACATCAGCTTCGAGGTGCGCGGCGGGCTGCTGATCCGGCAGATCCACCACTGGGCGGCCGTGGTCTTCGTCGCGGCGATGTTCGTGCACATGATGCGGGTGTTCTTCACCGGGGCCTTCCGCAAGCCGCGCGAGGTCAACTGGGTCTTCGGCTTCCTGCTGCTCTTCCTCGGCATGCTGGACGGCTTCTTCGGCTACTCGCTCCCGGACGACCTGCTGTCGGGCACCGGCATCCGGTTCATCGAGGGAGTGCTGCTGGCCGTCCCGCTGGTCGGCACGTACCTCCAGATGTTCCTGTTCGGCGGCGAGTTCCCCGGCCACGACATCGTGCCCCGGTTCTTCACCATCCACGTGCTGCTGATCCCGGGCATCATGCTCGGCCTGCTGGTCGCGCACCTGATCCTGGTCTTCTACCACAAGCACACCCAGTGGGCGGGCCCGGGCAGGACCGAGAAGAACGTCGTCGGCATGCCGCTGATGCCGGTCTACCTGGCCAAGGCCGGCGGCTTCTTCTTCCTGGTCTTCGGGCTCGTCGCACTGACGGCGGCCGTCGCCACCATCAACCCGATCTGGGCGTACGGACCGTACCGGCCCGACCAGGTCTCCACCGACGCCCAGCCGGACTGGTACATGGGCTTCGCCGAGGGGCTGATCCGAGTGATGCCCGGCTGGGAGATCGGGCTGTGGGGGCACACCCTCAACCTCGGGGTACTGATCCCGTTCACGCTGTTCCCGGTGATCCTGGGCGCGATCGCGGTCTACCCGTTCATAGAGAGCTGGGTGACCGACGACAGGCGCGAGCACCACCTGCTGGACCGGCCGCGCAACGCGCCCGTGCGCACCGCGCTCGGCGCGGCCTGGATCAGCCTCTACCTGGTGATGCTGGCGGGCGGCGGCAACGACCTCATCGCCACCCACCTGCACCTGTCACTCAACGCCATCACCTACGCGGTGCGGATCGGCTTCTTCGTCGCACCGGTGGCCGTGTTCGTGATCACCAAGCGCTGGTGCCTCGGCCTCCAGCGCCGGGACCGGGAGAAGGTGCTGCACGGCCGCGAGACCGGCGTCATCAAGCGCCTGCCGCACGGCGAGTTCGTCGAGGTGCACGCCGGGCTCGCGCCGGCCGAACTGCACCGGCTCACCGCACACGAGCAGCCCCGCCCCCTCGAACTGCCGGCCCCGGTCGACGAGAATGGAGTCGCCCACCCGGCGGGAGTGCTCACCCGCGCCCGCGCCCGACTGTCCCGGGGGTTCCACGGCGAGCACGCGCGGATCGCCAAGCCGACCGCCGAGGAGTACCGCGAGATCACCGAGGGCCACGGGCACTGACCCGGCCACCGGCACCGGCCCGGCCACGGCTCCGCCACGGACGAGGGAGGACATCGTGCACGACCGCACCGACCAGCTCGCCGACAGCAGATACCTCCTGCTCACCACCTTCGGCGACGACGGCAGCCGGCTGGACTCGCAGATCTGGGTGGTCCCCGACGGCACCGCCCTGGGCGTATGGACCGCCGCGCACTCCGGCGAGGCCGAACGGATCCGCCGCCACCCCAAGGTGCTGGTCGGCCCCTGCGACGCCCACGGGCGCCCGACCGGCCGCCAACTCCCGGCCCGCGCACGGCTCTGCGACGAGGACGCGACCGCGCGGTACCGCACCTCGCTGATCAACAAGTACGGCCTGACGGCACTGCTCGCGCTCGCCCGCAGCCGGTTCCGGGTCGGGCTGGCCGGCACGGTCGGCATCCGGATCACGCTCAACGAGCTGGAGCAGCGGCTGGTCGGGCCGGAGTGGCAGCTGCCGACGACGTACTGCGTCAACTGAGCTGCGTCGACCGGGCCCGTCGAGTGCCGGGGATCGGATGCGGCCGGTCCCCGGCGTCCGGCGTCCGGCGGCCGGCGTCAGGGCCGGGCACGCCGAAGCTCGTTGCGAGCAGGGGCCGTTGCGCTCAGGGCCCGTTGTCCGCCCAGGTCCCGTCGTCCGCTCAGGTCCCGTCGTCCGGGGCCCGCGCCAGGTCACCGGGTTCGCACGCCTCCTGACCGGTGCCCACGTGCACGACCTTGACCGCGCGTCCGGGACCGCCGGGCACGACCCGCTGTTCGTGTCCGCAGCGCGGGCAGATCAGCGGGATGCGCGTCCGGTACGGTTCCCCGGCGTGCGGTTCGGCGGAGCCGCCGCCGTCCGGGTGCCGGCCGATCACGTCAGCGGGTGGGTCGGGACCGGACTGACGTCCTGGATCTCGGCGTGGGCCTTGGTGAGCAGCTGCGAGGCGAGGTCGTTGAGCGCGCGCGCCCCCGCGACCTCCTCGCCGACCCGCAGTTGTTCCGGGTCCGACGGGTGGCGGCTGCTGTAGCCGTGGGCGCGCAGTTCCGTCCCGTCACTGAGCCGGAGCAGGGCGGCGGCGGACGTCCGCGGGCCGTCCTCGCGGAACTCCATCTCGATGTGCCAACCGACCAGAGTCTGCATGGCGGATCACCTCCATCGGTTACCTCTCCAGAGTGCGCCGCACCCACCGTGAACACCAGGCGGCCAGCAGGACCGAGGGCGAGTTGAACGCGTTCAAGCCGGCGGCGTAGAGTCGCCGGCGGAACAGTTTGAACGCGTTCAAGAGGGGGTGTGCCCCGATGGGCAAGGGCACCACGGAACTGGTGGACCTGCTGGTCCTGCTCGGCATGGGGGCGGTCGTCCCGCTCGGCCTCGCCCTGATCGACGAACCCGGGCTCGCCCGCGTGCGCCGGCTCTGGCCGCTCGCCGCCGTCCCCGGCGCGCTCTCGCTCTGGCTGCCGCGCGGCGGCCTCGCCACCGGCTGCGCCACCCTGTACGCGCTCGGCACCCTCGCCGTCGCCCTGCACGCGCCGCGCCGACTGGCCCGGACCCGCTCGCTCGCCCCGGCCGAGGTCGCCGTCCTCACCGCGCTCGCCACGCCCTCGGTGGCCGGCGTCGCGCTGGTCGCCGAGCGCTCCGGCTACCCGCTCTTCGGCTTCGAGCCGCACATCCTGGCGCTGACCGTCCCGCACTTCCACTACGCCGGATTCACCGCCGCCCTGGTCGCCGGACTCGTCTGCCGCGCCACCCGACCGGGCCCCACCGGAGCCCGCGCGGCCGCCGCCCGCTGCGCCGCGCTCAGCGTCCCGGCCGGCACCCTGCTCGTCCTGGCCGGGTACTTCCTCGGCGCCTGGCTGCAGTTCGCCGGAGCCGTCGTCCTCACCACCGGCATGTGGTTGGTCGGTCTGCTCACCTGGCGCGAACTGCGCGGCCGCGCCGCCGACCCGGTCACCGCCCGGCTGCTGGCCGTCTCCTCGGCGGTGCTCGCCCTCACCATGGTGCTCGCGCTCTGGTGGGCGCTCGGCCAGGCGTCCGGACTCCCCCACCCCAGCCTGACCTGGATGGCCGCCACCCACGGCGTCGGCAACGCGCTCGGCTTCGCCCTCTGCGCCCTGCTCGCCTGGCGCCGGCTGGGGACCGTCCAGGCCCGCACCACCCCGGAGGCCTCCCGATGAACGACCTCAGCTATCCCGAAGTCGGCGCCAGCGCCAACGGCCCGCTGCCGGACGGATACCGCCGGCTGCGCCACCGGGCGCTCGTCGGCCACGGGCGCGCCGTCCTGGAGGTGACCGGCGCCGCCCTGCTCGGCTGGCGGATGCACCGCCTGGCCGGCGTGCGGATCGCGGCGGAGGCCGAGGAGGCCGCCCCCGGCGTGGCCGTGCACTGCGCGATCGGCATCGGCGCGCTGCGGGCCGGCGCCCCGAACCGGGTGGTCGCCAGTGCGCACGGCCCGGACCGCTACGGCTTCACCTACGGCACCCGGGCGGGCCATCTGGCCTGCGGCGAGGAGACGTTCGCGGTCGCGATGGGGCCGGGCGAGGAGGTGTGGTTCACCGTCACCGCGTTCAGCCGCCCGGTCGCCTGGTACGCCCGGCTGGCCGGGCCGCTGCTGCCGTTCCTGCAACGGGCCTTCGCCCGGCGCTGCGGTCGGGTGCTCCAGCAGATCGCGGCGGACGTGCGGTGAGGGCGGGCGCTTCGGCGGGGCGCGGCGGGCGCGCGGTGAGGCGGACGTGCGGTGAAGGCGGGCGCGCGGGAAATGGCGTGGCCGGGCGGGACGGATGTCCGGCATGATCCCCGGGTGATTCTGATGCAGCCCGTCCTGGAGATCTTCGCCCCCGGCGACTTCGCGCTCTGGCCCGTCGGCGAGCACGAGCCGCACGGATTCCTGCTGTTGGACGGGGAGTTGACGCCGGCCGAGGTCGGCACGGCGGTGATGCAGATCGCCGAGGCCAACAACCCCTACGACGACGAGGAGGACGCGGACCAGGACGCGAACGCGGAACTGGACGAGGAGCTCGGGCCGCGCCCGGCGAACCAGCCGGGCGCCTTCCTGCACGGGCTGCTCAACCGGGAGTGCCTCCTCGCGAGCGGAGGCTTCCGGGTCACCGACACCGCCACCGGCGTCGTCCTCCAGCCGGGCTGCTGCAACGGCCTGGAGGAGTGGCGCGCCTGGCTGGAGGTCACCGACGGCGCGGGGAGCGCCTCGTTCGGCCACGATCCGTTCCCGCTGGCCGAACGCACCGGGCACACCGTCCGGCTCACCGTCGACGCCCACGCCAAGGGCGGCAGCCCGGTGATCGAGCTGCCGCTGGACGAGCTGCGCACCCTGATCGCGACCGCCGAGCAGGACCTGCGGGACTTCCTCCGGCTGGCCGGGAGCTGGGCGCAGCAGCAGCTGCCCGAGCACGCCGAGGCGGTCACCGCCGCGCTCGCCCGCGCCCTGGACCTCGCCGACCAGCCGTGACCAGCTTCCTCACCCACCGGCAGCGGGTGCACGACGACGCGCTCCCGCTCCACCGGCGGCACAGTGCGCTGCGCACCTGCCTGACCGAGTTCGCGCCGTACGGGCTGCGGGCGACCTACCACCACCTGACGCTGAGCGCCCGGATGCCCCGGCGGCTGGAGGCGGACCCGGAGTCGCTGGTGCGGGCGGTGGAGGAGCTGCACGAGGCCCGGGTGCTCCGGACGGCGCGCGCCGAGCAGTACGGGGCGCGGCGCCGGGCGGAGAAGCGGGCCGGGCAGCGCAGCCCGACCGGGCCTTCGCCATGGTGGCAGCCGGACTGGCGGGAACCCTGGCCGAACGACGCCTGGCGGCACGACCCCTTCCTCCACCCGGCGCTCGACCTGCCCGGCTACGTCCGGCGGCAGAACGCCCTGCTGGACGGCGTCGAGCTGCCCGGCTGCCCGGCCTGCGGGGAGACCGGCGCGCCCGTCGCGCTGTCGACCGGGGACGGCACCGCCGAGCTGTGCCCGGGCTGCGCACGGGTGCTGCGGCCCTGCCCCTGCGGGCGGCCGCACAGCTACGAACCGGAGTTGCGGGTGGGCTGGAGCCGGATCTGGCAGCGCGAGCACATGACCGGCGCGGGCGAGCCCGACCCGCACTGGCCGGGCCGACGGGGTCGGGCCAGGATCGAGCGGCTGGTGGCGTACCGGCCGGCTTGCTTCCTGGCCTGACAGGTCCGACAGGTCCGACAGGTCTGACAGGCCTGACGGGTCCACCAGGTCTGACTCAGGTGTGGTGGGCCGGGACGGAGACCAGCAGGCTGCCGGTGTTCTGGACGCGGACCTCGAAGTGGTCGATCTGCCCGGGCTGGAGGGCCGCGCCGCCCGTGGTGCGCAGCACGTCGTCCTTGCCGTAGCCACTCGGCGGGACGTTCCAGGTGGTGACCGTCTGGCGGTCGCCGGAGTGCGAGACGGCGACCAGGCGGCAGGTCAACGGGCCCCGGACGTCGGCGAGTTGCAGACTGATCTGGCTGCCCCAGGGTTTGCCGTCGACGCCGACGACGGCCCGGGCGCCGGTGCCCGGGTCGGTCGCGGAGAACTGCTCGGCGACGGCCACCACGGCGGGCGTGGACTCGGCGGAGATCACCGCGGCCGTGACGGCGGGACCCGCCACCACCATCACGGCCGCCGCCACGACCAGCACCAGCCGCCGCACCCGGCCCCGCTTCCGGCCGGCCGTGACGTCGGCGACCAGCCGGTCCAGGAGCCGCGGGTCCGGGCGGGGGGCGGGGCCAGCCGGGTCCAGGCCGGCGGCCGTCGCCGAGGCCTTGTACTCGGCCAGCAGCGGTTCGACGAAGCCGAGTCCGGCGACCTGCTCCATGCACGGCGGGCAGTCGGCCAGGTGGCGCTCGAAGGCGGCGCGCTCGGCGGGTTCCAGCAGGCCGAGGAGGTAGGCGCCGACGTCCACGTGCTCGGGTCCGCCGAGTCCGGGCGGCATCCCACCGGGTCCGCCGGGTCCGCCGAGTCCGGGCGGCATCCCGCTCGGGCCGCCGGGGGCAGGGGGGTCGGGGCGCATGGTCACGATGTCACTCCCCGTTCCTCCAGCGCGAGCCTGAGCGAGCGCAGTGCGTAGAACACCCGCGACCGGACGGTCCCGGCCGGGATGCCGAGTTCGGCGGCCGCCTCGTTGGCCGTGCGGCCCTTCAGATAGGTCTCGACGATGATCTCGCGGTGGGCCGGCGAGAGGTCGCCGAGCGCGTCCGCGATGGTCATCATGCGCAGGGCCCGGTCCAGTTCGTCCTCGGCAGGGAGCAGCTCCAGCGGCGCCGCGTCCACCTCGCGGGGCCTGGCGCGGGCGCTGCGGTGGTCGTCGATGACGATCCGCCGGGCGACCGTGACCAGCCAGGGCCGCAGCGAGCCGACGTCCGGGTCGAGCCGGTGGATGTTGCGCCAGGCCCGGACCAGGGTCTCCTGCACCACGTCCTCGGCCCGCTGCCGGTCCCCCGCGACCAGGTGGAGCACGAAGCCGAAGAGCGGACCGGCGTGCTCGTGGTACAGGGCGCGCATCAGCTCCTCGTCCGGCGCCCCCGTGCCGTGCGCGGACCTGCCGCCGCCGGGGTGCTCCTCGGTCACCACTTCATCGTTGCGCACCGGCGTCTCCTGGTCGAGGTGAGCCGACCGCACCGGCCGGGCACCCGGGCGGTAACGGTCAGTAGCCGTAGCCGGGGGTCAGTAGCCGTAACCGGGGGCGGCGGGCGGGGGCGTGGCGGGGGTGCTCGGCATCGGGGTGGACGTCGTGGCCGCGCCCGCCTTGCCGCCGTCCGGGGTCAGCGCGAACCAGACGCCGCCCACACCCTGGCCCTTGGTGTCACCCGGTTTGCTGTCCGGCGCGTAGCGGTAGGCCGGCCAGCCGTTGAGGGTGACCTGCTTGGTGCCGTCGGCGCGGGTCACGCTGCCGACCAGCTTGCTGTCGATGCCCTTGACGGTGACGTTGCCCTTGTCCAGCAGCGGCGGCCAGGTGACGGCGCAGCTGCCGTTGCAGGAGGACTGGGACGGATTGTTGTGGTCCTGGTCGAAGCGGTAGAGCGTGAAGCCGCTGCTGTCGGTGACGATCGTGCCGAGCTTGGGGTCGGTGGCGGTCTGCAGGGTGGCGGCGGCCGGGGCGCCGGGCGTGCTCGGCGTGGCGGGCGCGCTGGGCGTCGCGGGAGCGCTGGGGGCGCTCGACGAGCCGGAGCCGTACGAGGAACCGCCACCGGACGAGCCGCAGCCGGCGACCAGGGCGGCCGCGGCGATGCCGGTGGCGGCGAGCACGGCGGCCCGGCGGGTACGAGGGTTGCTGCGCATGGGGTGCTCCCGCGCTGGGGGACGGATGGACACCCTTCTGTACGGGCGGCGGCGGTCCGCTGCTCAACGGCGCGGGCGCCCGCACTCCCCGTCGGAATACCCCACCGCTCCGGGCGGTTGTCGCGGGCGCATGGCCAGAGCCGCCGCCCCCGGAAGGGAAGGAACCCCGACATGAGCAACACGGTCGAACTGACCAGGGAGAACTTCGACGACTTCGTCCCCGGCCCGGAGGGCAAGGACTTCGTCTTCATCGACTTCTGGGCCGGGTGGTGCGGTCCGTGCCGCCAGTTCGCCCCGGTGTACGAGAAGGCGGCCGAGCGCCACCCGGACCTGGTCTTCGCGAAGGTGGACACCGAGGCGCAGCAGGAGCTGGCCGCGGCGTTCGGCATCCAGTCGATTCCGACGCTGGCGATCATCCGCGAGGGCGTGCTGGTGTTCTCCCAGGCCGGTGCGCTGCCGGAGCCGGTGTTCGAGGATCTGATCGGTCAGGCGCGGCAGCTGGACATGGCCGAGGTGAAGCGCAAGGTTGCGGAGGAGCAGGCCGCCGAGGGCCGGGCCTGAGCGTTCCACCCGCGGCCCCCGGCGTCCTCCGAACCGACCCGTCACCACGGCGAAGGAGCGATCCACCATGAGCACGTTCGTACTGGTCCCCGGTTTCTGGCTCGGCGGCTGGGCCTGGGACGAGGTCGCCGAGCCGCTGCGGGCGGCCGGGCACACCGTCCACGCGGTGACCCTGCCCGGGCTCGCCGAGCGCGCGGGCGGGGGCGGGGAGATCGGGCTGGAGGACCACATCTCCGAACTGACCGGTCTGCTGGTCCGCGAGGACCTGTGGGAGGTCGTGCTGGTCGCGCACAGCGGCGCCACCGCCCCGGTCGGCGGCGCGGCGGACCGGCTGCCGGAGCGCATCCGCCGGGTGGTCTACCTGGACACCGGCCCGCTGATCGACGGGAGTTCGGTCTCCGACGTGTGGCAGCCCGACTTCCGGGAGACGGCCGAGGCCTCGGTGGTCGACGGCCGCCTCCCGATGCCGTCCTGGGAGTACCTCGCCGCGCACGGGGCCAGCATCGAGGGCCTGGACGAGGCCACGCTCGCGCGCGTCGCCGAGCGGGCCACCGCCCACCCGGCCGGGGCGTTCCGGGACAAGCTGAAGTTGACGGGCGGCGCGGCCGACCTGCCGCACGCGCTGGTGTCCTGCTCGTTCCCGCTCTCCCAGGTGCGGGAGATGATCGCGGCCGGCCACCCGTTCTTCACCGCCATCGGGCCGCGCTGGGAGCTGCGCGAACTGCCCACCGGGCACTGGCCGATGTTCTCCCGCCCGGCCGACACGGCGGCTCTGCTGGCAGAGCTCGCGGAGCTCTGAGCGCACCGAGCGGGCCGTCAGGTGCGGGCACGGGCGCGGTCCGCACGCGCTGCCGTCCGCACTCCCGTCCGCGTGTTCGCCTGCGCGAACGCGTGCCGACGGCGCAGGATGGGCACGGCGCCGGGCACGCGGCCCGGCGCCGGTCCGGCGGGCAGGCCGGCCCGAACGGAGAGCGAGCCGCGCCCATGCACCGGACCCCGGACCGGCACCGGACCCCGAACCGCCCGGCGGGCGAACCGGCCTGTGCCGGGCCGGAGTTCCGGCGGTTCGGCGCGGTCGCCGGGCACGCCGCCACCGGGGCGGGCAGCGAGGGGCCGCCGGACGGCCACCGGCGCACGCCCGCCGTCCCGACCCCGCGGGCCGGGGCGGCCATCGACACCACGGAGGAGCGCGCATGACCACCGCCACGCCCGAGGAGTACGACGTCATCGTCCTGGGGGCCGGGCCGACCGGTGAGAACGTGGCCGACCGGACGGCCGCCGCCGGGCTGCGCACGGTGATCGTGGAGGCCGAACTCGTCGGCGGCGAGTGCTCGTACTGGGCCTGCATGCCGAGCAAGGCGCTGCTGCGCCCGGTGGCCGCGCTGGCCGAGGCCCGGGCCGTGGCCGGCGCCCGGGAGGCGGTCGGCAACGGCCGGCTGGACGTCGCGGCGGTGCTGGCCCGCCGGGACTCCTTCACCTCGCACTGGAGCGACGACGGCCAGGTGAAGTGGCTGCGGGACACCGGGATCGAGCTGGTGCGCGGCCACGGCCGGCTGGCCGGCGTGCGGACCGTCACGGTGGAGGGCGAGGACGGCGGCGAGCGGGTGCTCACCGCACGGCACGCCGTCGCCGTGTGCACCGGCAGCCGTCCGGTGCTGCCGCCTGACGTGCCGGGGCTGGCGGAGGCCCGACCGTGGACCAGCCGGGAGGCCACCAGTGCGTCGGCCGCCCCCGGGCGGCTCGTGGTGGTGGGCGGCGGGGTGGTCGGGGTGGAGATGGCGACGGCCTGGCGGGCGCTGGGCTCCGCGGTGGTGCTGCTGGTGCGCGGCGAGCGGCTGCTGCCGCGGATGGAGCCGTTCGCGGGCGAGCTGGTCACCGAGGGCCTGCGGGAGGCCGGGGTGGACGTCCGGTTCGCGGCGGAGGTCAGCGCGCTGGAGCGGGCGGACGGCGCCGGGCCGGTGCTGCTCACCCTCGGCGACGGGGAGCGGCTGAGCGCCGACGAGGTGCTGTACGCGACCGGCCGGGCCCCGCGCACCGCCGACGTCGGGCTGGAGCAGGTCGGTCTGAAGCCCGGCGACTGGCTGGACGTGGACGACAGCTGCACGGTGCTCGGCGTGGACGGCGGCTGGCTGTACGCCGCCGGGGACGTCAACCACCGGGCGCTGCTCACCCACCAGGGCAAGTACCAGGCGCGGATCGCGGGCGCGGCGATCGCCGCCCGGGCCCAGGGGCACGCGCTGGACACCTCGCGCTGGGGCGCGCACGCCGCGTCGGCCGACAGCGCCGGCGCGCCGCAGGTCGTCTTCACGCACCCGGAGGTCGCCGCCGTCGGCCTGACCCTGGCCGAGGCCGAACGGGCCGGGCTGCGGGTCAAGCACGTCGACCACGACCTCGGCGCCGTCGCCGGGGCCTCGCTGTACGGCGACGAGTACCGGGGCCGGGCCCGGGTGGTGTTCGACCTGGACCGGAAGCTGCTGGTCGGGGCCTGTCTGGTCGGCCCCGGGGTCGCCGAGCTGCTGCACTCGGCCACCGTCGCGGTGGTCGGCGAGGTGCCGATCGACCGGCTCTGGCACGCCGTGCCCGCCTACCCCACGATGAGCGAGGTGTGGCTGCGGCTGCTGGAGGGGTGCCGGGGCTGAGCGGGGCGCCGGGCACCCGGCGGGCGACCGCCTTCCGGGTGACCGGCGCGGCGAGATGTGCCCCCGGGCCGTCGGCGGGACACTGGCTTCGGGGGCGTCCCGGGGGGGCAGTTCTCGTGACCAGGTGGTGTGTGGCATGACCGAGGTGCTCTTGGCCGTCGGAACCGAGAAGGGCCTCTTTCTCGGCCGCAGCGGCGACCGGCTGGACTGGGAGTTCACCGGGCCGCACTTCCGGATGAACGCGATCTACTCCGTCTCCATCGACCGGCGCGACGGCCGCACCCGGCTGCTGGTCGGCGCCGACAGCAGCCACTGGGGGCCGTCGGTCTGGCGCTCCGACGACCTCGGCGCCTCCTGGTACGAGCCGCCGCGACCCGCGATCCGCTTCCCCGAGGCCACCGGCGCCTCGCTCACCCGGGTCTGGCAGCTCCAGCCGGCCGGAGCGGAGGCGCCCGGCGTGGTGTACGCGGGCACCGAACCGGCCGCGCTGTTCCGCTCGACGGACGGCGGCGAGACCTTCGCCCTGGTCGAACCGCTCTGGGACCACCCGCAGCGCCCCGAGTGGGGCGCCGGCTACGGCGGCCAGGGCCTGCACACCATCCTCACCGACCCGCGCGACCCGCAGCGGCTGCTGGTCGCCGTCTCCAGCGGCGGCGTCTACCGCAGCAAGGACGGCGGCGACAGCTGGGAGCCGTCCAACACCGGGCTGCGGGCCGAGTTCCTGCCCGAGGGCGGCCAGTACCCCGAGTTCGGCCAGTGCGTGCACAAGATCGCCCCGGACCCGGTCCACCCCGACCGCCTCTACCTGCAGAACCACGGCGGCGTCTACCGCAGCGACGACTGGGGCGCGAGCTGGCGATCCGTGGTCGACGACCTGCCCGCCGAGTTCGGCTTCGCGATCGCCGCCCACCCGCGCCGGGGCGACACCGCGTACCTCTTCCCGCTCGGCGGCGCGGACGACCGCATCCCGCCGGGCCGGCGCTGCCGGGTCTACCGCACCGAGGACGGCGGCGACAGCTGGCGGCCGCTCGCCAACGGGCTGCCCGACGAGGACCACTACGGGATCGTGCTGCGCGACGCCCTGCGCACCGACGACGCCGAACCGGCCGGGATCTACTTCGGCAACCGGACCGGCGACGTGTACGGCAGCCGCGACGAGGGCGAGACCTGGTCGCTGCTGCTCTCCCACCTGCCGGACGTGCTCTGCGTCCGGGCCGCGGTGGTGGTCTGAGCCGGCGCCGGCCCGGGCCTTCGGCGGCCCGGCACGGGCATCCGGTTGCCGCCCGGCGCGGCCGTCACCGAGCATGGTCGGCGGACCGACCAGCGCGGCGAGGGGCAGGGCGAGGGCGTGGCGAAGACGGACCCGGGGACGGACCCGGAGACCTGGGTGATCGGGCACGACGGCGACGGCGTGCCGGTGGTGCGCTACCTGCGGGACGAACGGGAGGGCCGGCCCTGGGCCGACCTGCTGGAGGTGCTGGACGCGGGCAGCGCCGTGGACCCGGTGGAGTACGTCCGGACCGAGCTGGCGGGCTGGGTGGTCTCCGGCACCCCCGAGTTCGGCCGGCGGCTGCTGGACCACGGCGCGACCGTGCTGCGGCACGCCCACACCCTGCGGCGCAGCCTGATCGCCGATCAGCCGCCCGCCGACTGGGTTGGGGCCGCGCTGCGCGAGGGCCTGCGGGCCGCCCCCTGCGACCGGGCGCCCGGGGAGCTGTTCGAGGCCTGGCGGGCCGCCTTCGGCCCCGGGCACGTGGACCGCTTCACGGGCGACGACGAGCGCGCGCTGGCCGAGCGGCTCGTCCCGCTGCTCGCCGGGGAGGCGATCGGCCCCGTCCTGCCGTCCAGCGTGCTGGCCGTGGACGCGGAGGACCGGGTGGTGGCTGGTGTGGTGCTGACCGACCGCGACGGCGTGCCGTGGGTCGCCGACGTGTTCCGCCACCCGGTGCGCGGCTACCGGGGCCTGGGCGCGGACCTGCTGCGCCTGGCGCTCGCGGACGCCGCCGAACGCGGCCTCGGCCAGGTGCAGTTGACGGTGACCGAGGGCAACCCGGCCTGCCGGCTGTACGAGTCGCTGGGCTTCCGCCTGCTGACCACCGGGCTGACCGTGATCATGCCCGGCGGCCCCCGCTGAGCTCCCCACTTTCCTGCCTCCCTACCTCCCGCTAGGGCCGGGCCAGTTCCAGCACCGCGATGCCGGCCAGCACGGTGACGCTCGCGGTCAGCCGCAGCCGCCCCAGCCGCTCCCGGAAGACGACCGTGGCGATCAGCGCGGCGATCACGATGCTGGTCTCGCGCAGCGCCGCGATCGTCGCCAGGCTGCCCCGGGACTGCGCCCAGACCACCAGGCCGTAGGCGGTCAGCGACAGCACCCCGCCCGCGATCCCGCGCGGCAGCACCGCACCGACCCCGGTCAGCAGCGACCGGCCGCGCCGGATCCAGACGATCAGCGCGAGCGTCGACCCCTGGAGCAGGAAGAGCCAGGCGATGTAGCCGCCGACGGTGCCGGCGTGCCGGACGCCGCTGCCGTCCAGCACGGTGTACAGGGCGATCATCACGCCCGTGCCGGCGGCGGCCCCGAGTGCGGGCAGCTGCGCCCGCCCGGGTATGCCCTTGGCGAAGGCCAGCCCGATCAGACCGCAGGAGATCACCACCACGCCCATCAGCTCCACACCGCCCAGGTGCTGGCCGAGCACCGTCGCGGACAGCAGGGCCACCAGCAGCGGCGCGGTGCCCCGGGCGATCGGGTACATCTGCCCGAAGTCCCCCAGTTCGTAGGCCCGCAGCAGCAGGACCGTGGACGTCACCTGGACGACCGTCGAGGCCAGCAGGTACGGCCAGGACCCGACCGCCGGCAGCGGGTTGAGCACGACCAGCACGACGGCGCACGCGGTGTAGGTCAGGTTGATCAGCGCGAAGCCGACCAGCTTGTCCGGGATCCGGTGCGCCAGCCCGTTCCAGACGGCGTGCAGG
Source organism: Kitasatospora sp. NPDC097643 (assembly GCF_040302625.1). Lineage (NCBI taxonomy): Bacteria > Bacillati > Actinomycetota > Actinomycetes > Kitasatosporales > Streptomycetaceae > Kitasatospora > Kitasatospora sp. NPDC097643. Next base: position 27,318 of record NZ_JBEOSA010000058.1, read on the forward strand.
ACGGCCGCGGTGAGCACGGCCACCGGCACGGACGAGACGGATTCAGGCATGACGACATTCCCCTCCTTCAGACTCCTTCAGACATGGCGAAGCTCCACGCCGACGACCCGGTGGGCCTGGAACAGAATTCCACGCTACCCTAGATCCATGGAAGAACGTTCCGAATTTACGCCCCTGGAGTCCCAGCTGGCCGCGCAGATCCGCGCCCGGCTCGGCGAGCTGCGCGGCACCGAGGCCCGGGTCGCCCAGGTGGTCCTCGACCGCGGCTCCGACCTGGTGCGGCTCAGCGTCAGCGACGTCGCGGAGCTGGCCGGCACGGCGCCCTCCTCGGTGGTCCGGGCCTGCCAGCGGCTCGGCTTCCGGGGCTACCAGGAGCTGAAGATCGCCGCCGCCCGGCACTCCCCCGCCGCACCCGCCGCACCCGAGGACGAGACGGATCCGGCCGCCCGGGCCCTCACCACCACCCTGCGCGCCGCCCGGGAGGCCCTGGACGGGGTGACCGCCACCCTCGGCGCCGACGACCTGCGCGCGGCCGCCGAGCTGTTGGACGGCACCGACCGGGTGGTGCTGATCGGCTGCGGGCTCTCCGGCGCGGTGGTGCTCGACCTGGCCTACCGGCTGCGGGCGCTCGGTCTGCCCGTCGACGCCCCCGCCGACGCGCAGACCGCCGAACTGGCCGCCGCCCAGCTCCCGCCCACCGGTGTCTGCCTGGCGGTCAGCCACGGCGGCGCCACCCCGAACGTGGTCGACGCCGCCCGCCGCGCCCGGACCGCCGGGGCGGCCGTCCTCGCGCTCACCAGCTACGCCCGCTCGCCGCTCACCGAGACCGCCACCCACACCCTGGTCGCGGGCGGGCAGGACGTGGTGTTCGGCCTGGAGACCACCGCCAGCCGGATCGCCCACCTGACCGTCGTGGACGCGCTCACCCAGACCCTGCTGGCGCTGCGCGGCGGACGGGCCGAGGCGGCGCTGCGCCTGTCGGCGGACGTCTCCACCGACCACACCTACTGACCGGGCCGGCACTGAGCAGGCCGGTACTGGGCGGGCCGGTACCGGGCGGGCCGGGCGCAGGCCCGCGGAACGGCCCGGGACGGACGGAAAACATGCTGGTCGGAACCGGTGTGTAGGCTCGCGGGCATGGCGAGGGTGACACGGGACGATGTGGCGCGGGCGGCGGGGACGTCGACAGCGGTCGTGAGTTATGTGATCAACGACGGTCCGCGGCCGGTGGCCCCGGCGACCAGGGCGCGGGTGCTCGCGGCGGTCGAGGAGCTCGGGTACCGCCCCAACCGGGTGGCCCAGGCGATGGCGCGGCGGCGGACCGACCTGCTCGGGATGGTCGTGCCGGACGCCCGCCAGCCGTTCTTCGCCGGTCTCGCCCACGTGGTCGAGCAGGCCGCCGCCGAGCGCGGCCGGCTGCTGCTGATCGGCAACTCCGACTACGCCGACGAGCGCGAGGCGCACTACATCCGCGCCTTCCTCGGCATGCAGGTGGACGGCCTGATCCTGGTCACCCAGGACCCGTCCGCGCCCGGGCTGACCGGCTTCGAGGTCGGCGACGGCACCCCGGTCGTGCTGCTGCACCACCGGGCGGAGAGCGCGGCCACCGTCGCCGTGGTCGCGGACGACGAGGGCGGCGCCCGGGAGATGGTCCGCCACCTGCTCGGCCACGGGCACCCCGAGGTGCACTGCTTCGGCGGGACCCTCACACTCAGCCCGCACGACCCGGTCACCGCGCGGACGGCCGGCTGGGTCGCCGCGCTGGCCGAGGTCGGGCTGTCGCCCGAGGGCCGGCTGACCCCGGCGCCGTTCGACCGGGTCCGGGCGCACGCCGAGGCGCTGGCCCTGCTCGCCCGGCCCGACCGGCCGTCCGCCGTGTTCTGCGCGACCGACGACCAGGCGATCGGCCTGTTGCGGGCCGCCGACGACCTGGGCATCCGGGTGCCGGAACAGCTCGCGGTGGCCGGCTTCGACGACATCGGGGAGGCGGTGATCGCCGGTCCGGCGCTGACCACCGTCGCCACCGAGCAGGACGGGATGGCCCGCGCCGCGGTGGACCTGGTCCTCGGCGGGGCCGAGGGGCGCGCCGCCGGAACCCGGACCTTCCCGGCGCGGCTGGTGCTGCGGCGCTCCTGCGGCTGCCCCGGCGCGGGGCCGGACCGGGCGCAGCCGCCCGGTCCGACCACCACGCGGTAAACCCGACCTCACGTCAGATCCCCCGGCACCGGCGTCAGTTCAGCTGGAAGGTGGCCTCGACCGGGTAGTGGTCGCTGGGCGCGTTGGTGTCCGGCCGGCCCGGGGTCCAGCCCGCCTGCGGGTCGAAGTCGATCTTCACGGTGGACATCGAGACCGGCACCGGGCGGCCCGGGGCGTTGAGGTAGCCGAGGTAGTCGAGGTCGTCCCGGTAGTCCTTGGGGAAGGTCTCGACGCCCGCCATGTACTGGCACCAGGCGGAGACCGAGCAGTCCATGGTGGTCAGGTTCTGGGTGGGGTCGGTGGCCGGGGTGCCGAGGACGCCGTCCACCGCGTACTGGGCGTTGGCGTAGTCGCCGCGGCTCTGGCCGTGCACGTACTCGACGTTGAGGTCGCCGCCGATCAGCACCGGTGCGCTGCTGCCGACGATGCCGTTGACCCAGGAGCGGATCTCGCCGAGCTGGCCGAGCCGGGTGGCCTGGGTGGTGTCGGTCGAGACGTCGGACTCGTCGGCCTGCAAGTGGGTGCCGACCACCCAGGCGGCGCTGCCGTTCTTGACCACCTTGACCAGCGCGGCGCCCTTGTTGGCGTGGTAGTCCCAGGTGCCGTAGGTCGAGTTGCTGAAGACGTGGGCGTACTGCGCGGTGATCGGGTACTTGGAGAGGATCATCGTGCCGCCGTTGATGACGAACCACGAGCTGGAGCAGTTGCCGCTGATGCCCGTCCAGCCGCCGCCGGAACAGGTCTGGCCGACCACCGGGGTGCGGTACGGGTAGAGGTCGGCGAGCTTGCTGTTGATGTCGGCGGTCGAGCTGTTGTTGAAGTTCTCGTCCAGGATGACGACGTCGGCGTTGTGCTGACGGACGATCTGCTCGATCACCGGGGTGCGGCGGGCGGCCTGCTCGTTCTGGGTGCTGTCGACGATGGGCGTGCCGAGGTCGACGTTGAAGGCGAAGACCGACAGCGTGGTCGGGCTCGCCGGGGTGCTGCCGGCGGAGGCGGTCGGCGCGGTGGCACCGAGCAGCAGTGCGGCGGCGGCGGCCGAGGCGAGGGTGGTGGCCGTACGACGCGAGAGCATGGGCGTTCTCCTGGGGGACGTGTCTACCCTGCGGGACCCGGGGCCGGGGTGCCGGCGCCGGGGATGGCAGCGGAACGCTAGCTACTGCCCGGTACGTCGAGGAGAACGCCAGGAGATCAGTTGAGATCGCTTCTCTGACCGTGAGATGTCTGTACAGCTCTGACGGGGTGGGGGACAAGATGTCTGTACACCCGGGGGACGCTCCAACACCCCTCCCCGGGGCGCCCGGAGCGGCCGTCAGCCTTCGACCAGTTCGTCCGCGAGCAGATCCATCAGCAGGTTGTCGTGCCAGGTGCCGTCCGGGCCGCGCTCGTACTGGCGCATCGTGCCGACCGGGCGGAAGCCGACCTTGCTGTAGCAGCGGATTGCGGCGGCGTTGTCCGCGGCCGGGTCGATGATCAGCCGGTGGTAGTGGTGGTGGTGCACCAGGTGGCGGGCCATCGTGCGCACCGCGTCGGTGCCCAGGCCCAGGCCGTGCACGGTCGGGTCGAGGTAGAGGTCCATGCCGGCGTGCCGGTACTCGTCGTCGTTGTTGGCGTACCACTGGATGGCGCCGACCACCCGGCCGCCCAGGTCGATGGCGAAGGTCTCGGTGTCGGGCTCCTCCAGGTCGGTGGCGACCGCGTCCGCGAGGTCGTCACCACCGCGCCAGCGGGCGAACACCTCGGGCGTGCTGCGGATGGCCACCAGGGCCGGGATGTCATCGGTCGTGGCCGAGCGGAGGGTGACCAGGGTGCCGTGCAGAATCGTCCCCATATGGGGCATGTTGGCACGGAAACCGGCGTCCGGCGAGTGGTTTTACCGCGTTGCCCGCACCCCCTCCGAGCAGGGAGGATGCTCGGACGTGACACACCTCATCATCGGCCTGCTGACGATCCTCGTCTGCGCCTCCGTGGCCGCGGTCCGCCGGAACCGGGCCCGCAGCTGGACGCGGACCGGGTTCGATCCCGCCGCCTACGGCCTGGTCCCCCGCGAACGGCTCGACCCGCGCCGCGCCGGACCGCCGCCGCCCCCGCACCGCCGCAAGGAGTCCCAGGCGATAGCCGACGCGGCGTGGGCCGGGAACTGGAAGCCCGCCGCCGCGTACGTCGAGGCCGCCGGGCAGGACTGGGACGAGCGCTGGTCCCGGCTGCAACTGCTCGACTCCATCGCCGACGAGGACGACGCCTGGCTGAAGGCCTGGCGTGCGGCCGACCCGGGCCACTGCGACGCCGCCGCCCTGGAGGCCGAGCGGATGGTGCACGCCGCCTGGGAGGTGCGGGGCAGCGGCTACGCCCACGAGGTGCCCGCGGAGCGGATGCAGGCCTTCCGCGACATGCTGCCCGCGGCCATCGAGGCGGCGAAGCGGGCCTCGCTGCTGGACCCGGCCAACCCGGCGCCCTGGGTGGTCATGGTGACCGCCGCGCGCGGCGCGCGGTACGAGCCCAAGCAGTTCGAGGAGCTGTGGCGCGGGCTGGTCCAGCGGGCGCCGCACCACTACGACGGCCACCTCCAGGCCCTGCAGTACTGGTGCGCCAAGTGGTTCGGCTCGGACAAGAAGATGATGGCCTTCGCCAAGCGGGCCGTGAAGACGGCCCCGGCGGGCAGCCCGCTGCCCGGGATCTACCTGCACGCGCTCGTCGAGCTGGAGCAGCGCGGGACCCTCGGCCAGACGCTGGCCGGCGAGCTGGGGAAGCAGCCGGTGCGGAAGGTCGCGGCCGCCCTGGCGCGGGTCCGGCCGGACGACCCGCGGCTGACCGGGCTGCGGCACCTGCTCGCCCACTACACGACCAAGGCCGGACTGTACGGCCTCGCGCTGGAGCAGTTCCGGGCGATCGGGCCCTGGTGCGGCGGCCACCCGTGGACCGGCTCGGAGGACCCGGTGGCGGCGTTCGAGCTCGCCCGCGGCACCGCCGTCCGGCTCTCCCGCGCCAAGCCGCTGCCGCCGGAGCTGCGGCCCAAGTCGGGCGTGCAGCAGACGATGTGACCGCGGGGCCCCGGGCCCGGCCTCGCTGCGAGGCCGGGCCCGGGGTCGTTCCCGTTCTCAGATCTCCGGCCCGTACGCTCCGAGGCCGCGGCAGACCAGGCCGTCCCGGAAGGTCAGCACCTCGGAGACGGCCTGGCCGCGCTCGTTGCGGTAGTTGATGACCAGCGTGTCCACCGAGACCCGGACGTCCTCGACGGTGAAGTGCAGGTCGGGAAGCCGCTCCAGGCCCTGCGCCCAGTAGGCCCGGAGGGCCTCCCTGCCGCGCACCTCGTTCACCTCCTCGCCGGTGAGCACCCGGATCCGGGGCGAGGCGAAGACCACGTCCTCGGTGCAGTGCGCGAGGATGCGCTCCAGGTCGTGGGAGTTCCAGTCGGCGGCCCACTGTTCGGCGTACCGCTCCGCGAAGGCGAGATCGATCCTCATGCCGCCATCGTTCCCGACGATCGATCAGACGTACACCCGATCGGTGGTTTCAGCGCGCCGCGGACCCTGCGCCGCCACGCGGCTGAGAGCCGGGCGCGGCGGTTGCCCTGGCAGCTGCAAGAGGGCCTGCCGGAGGCCATCGGACCGGCTCTGACCTGGGAATTTACTGCCGATAGGGTGGGAGACGGCACGCCGGTAACCCCCTCGTTCCGCCGGTGGTGGAACACGATCGGAAGGCACCTCTGATGAGCCTCAGCATCCGCAACCAGCTGCCCGGCACCGTCAGCTCCGTCAGCACCGGCGAGGTGATGGCCACCGTCAAGGTCCGCCTCGACTCCGGCCAGGACCTCACCGCGGCGGTCACCCTGGACGCGGTCAAGGACCTCGGGCTGAGCGCGGGCAGCGCCGTCCAGGCCCTGGTGAAGTCCACCGAGGTCGCGCTGGCGACCGGCCCGGTCGCCGGGCTGAGCATCCGCAACCAGATCCCCGGCACGGTCACCGAGGTCGCCACCGGCGGCGCGATGGCCGGGGTCAAGGTCGACGTGGCGGGCGGCGCGCTGACCGCCGCGATCACCGCCGACGCGGCCGCCGACCTGGGCCTGGCGGCCGGCACCCCGGTCGTGGCGCTCATCAAGTCGACCGAGATCTCGCTCGCGACCGCCTGAGCCGCGCGGGTCCGCCCCGGCGCCGTCAGCCGGCCGGGGCGCCGAGCGGGCCCAGCCAGACCTCGGTCACCCCGCTGACGTAACGGGCGCCGCAGTGGTCGTCGGGCACGACCAGCTGCGGCCCCGCGGTGTCCAGCGGGGCGCCGTCCATGCTGGTGGCCAGCAGGATCCGCTGGCCACCGAAGTCCGGGTCGATCTCGGCCCAGGAGACGACCGCCCGGTGGCCGTCCGCGCCGGTGACCGACAGCAGGAAGCGCAGCCGCTGCTTGCGGCCGGAGAAGTCGATCCGGGGCCGCGCCGCGCGCAGCACGTCCCAGAGCGCGGGCCCCTCGTAGCCGTGCCGCTGCTCGCCCTCGGCCAGGCAGTCGAAGCTGACCTCGACCCGGTGCGCGGGCAGCGCGCGCAGCTCGGCGACGGTCAGCTCGGTGGGCCGGTCGAGGTGGCCGTGCAGCCGCACGACGGGTCTGGACGGGTTCACGGGGCTCCCTCCTCCCGGGCCGCGCCGGTGCGACCCGGGAGGGGGTTACCCGAGCGGAGGCCAGGACATTCGCAGATACCACGCTGAAAGCAATCTTTCAGCCGCATCCACCATGGATGGAACCGGCTACAGCTCGCATCTGCAATCGGTCGGACCACTGGTTGCCCGCCTCGCGCCCGGGCCCCGCACTGGGTGATCCGACAAGAAGACTAACGCTCACTCCACTTGCATTTACGATGCCTGTGCGCACCTGAACCTTGCACCTGCGAGACATGGTCCCGCGCAGCGCACAAGGGCGAGAGCGAGTGGGAGATGAGCGGAACATGATCGTCGGAGACCTGCTGAACCTCGACGACCTGGACATCAGGCTGGCCTGGGGCACCCCGGACCTGCTCGACCGCCCCGTCAGCGGCGTCAGCTCCACCGACCTCCAGGACCCGGCCCGCTACCTCCAGCCCGGCGAACTCGTCCTCACCGGCCTGGTCTGGTGGCGGCCCGCCGACGCCTCCGGCGCACTGCGCTTCGCCACCGCGCTGCGCAGCGCCGGCGTGGCGGCCCTGCTCGCCGGCGAGGGCACCCACGGCAGCATCCCGGAGAGCCTGGCCGAGGCCTGCCGCACGCACGGCATCCCGCTGCTGGCGGTGCCCGCCGGGGTCAGTTTCCGGGCCGTCACCGACCGCGTCTACCTGCGGCTCTGGGGCGACCTGCGGGCCGGCGCCGAGGACACCGCCGCCATCCCGGAGACCGTCCGGCGCGAGCTGCTCGACCTGATGCACGCCGACGCCGACCCCGGCGAGGTGCTGGCGCACGCGGTCGGGCGGCTCGGGGTGCCGGACTGCTCGATCACCACCGCCGGCGGCCGGACCGTCGCCACCACCGCCACCCCGGTACCACCCGCCGGACGCGGCGAGGCCGGGCTGCCGATCGGATCGCAGGACGGCTCGCCGTTCGACGGCTGGCGGCTGCGCCCGCACGTCCGCTCCGCCGCGGCCGGGCCGATGCTGCACGGGCTCGCCGAACTCCTCGCCCCGCTCGCCGCCCGGGCCCGGGCCGTGGCAGCCGCCCGGCGCCGGGCCGCCGGGCGGCTGCTGGACGTGCTCGCCGGGGCGGACGGCCTCGCCGAGGCACTGGCCGACTGCGGGCTGAGCGGGTCCGAGCCACTGGTGGCGGTCACCGCGCGGATCGACCACGGCCCCGGCTCCGGCACCGCCGTGCCCGCCGTCTGGGCCGGGTACGCGCTCGCCGAGGCACTGCACCCGCTCGGTGTCCCGTACGCCGCCGGCACCGACCGGACCGGGCGCTCCGCCGCACTGGTGGCCGCGCCCGCCGAACGGGTCGCCGAGCAGCTGCGCCGGACCCGGCCCGCGCTCCAGGCCCGGCTGGCCGGCCGGCGCACCCTGCGGGTGGGGGTCGGCCCGGCCGCCCCGCCGCAGCCCGCCGCGCTGCGGGCCGCGCTGGTGCAGGCCAGGTACGTCCTGGCGGGCTCGGCCGGGCCGGTCGGCAGCGCGGCCGAACTCGACTCCCTGGACGGGCTGTTGCGCGGCATCCCGCCGGAGGTCACGGCCGCCTTCCACACCCGGCTGCTGGCCCCGCTCGCCGCCCACGACCGGGAGAACAGCGTCTCGCTGCTGGACACCCTGGCGGTCTTCCTGGACCACGACGGCTCCTGGGCACGGACGGCGGAGTCGCTGCACATCCACGTCAACACCGTGCACTACCGGATCCGCCGGATCGAGGAGCTGACCGGCCGCAACCTGGCCCGACTGCGGGACCGGCTCGACCTGCGGGCGGCCCTGCTCTGCGCACCGTCGCCGGCTCCGGCCACCCGGTGACCTCCTGGCCGGAAAAATTCTTCGCGGCGGGTGTCGATCCGGCGCCGGCCCGTTCGACGCAGGGGTGAGCGGCGGGGAGAGGCCCCGCCCGCCCTACCGAGGAGTCACCATGCCGCGCTTCATGACGCTGATCCGCATCGACGAGCAGGACCGCGAGGGCTGGGAGCCGGACCCGGGCTTCGAGCAGCGGATGGGTGAGCTGTTCGAGGAGATCACCAAGGCCGGGGTGATGCTGGACACCGCCGGGCTCACCCCGACCGCCCAGGGCACCCGGCTCACCTGGACCGACGGGAAGATCGACTACACCGACGGGCCGTTCACCGAGACCAAGGAGGTCGTCGGCGGCTACGCCATCCTGCAGTGCAAGGACAAGGCCGAGGCCCTGGAGTGGACCCGCCGCTTCCTGCACACGCACCCGGCGAACTGGACGGTCGAGGCGGAGCTCCGCCAGATCGACGAGATGCCGCAGCCGTAGTGCCGGTCGGCGCCCGGTTTGCCTCCCGTTCCGCCGGCTGCTCTGATGGGTGGCCGTGACGGAGCGGGAGGCGGCGGGCGCCGTCGAGGCGGTTTTCAGGATCGAGTCCGCGCGGATCATCGCCGCGGTCACCCGGATCGTCCGGGACGTGGGCATCGCCGAGGAGCTGGCGCAGGACGCCCTGGTGGCGGCCCTGGAGCAGTGGCCGCGCGAGGGCGTGCCGGAGCGGCCCGGCGCCTGGCTGACCGCCACCGCCAAGCACCGGGCGGTCGACCTGGTGCGTCGCCGGGAGACCTACGCCCGCAAACTCGCCGAGATGGGGCGGTCCTTGGCGGACGTCCCGGCGCCGGAGCCGACCGAACCCGACGACATCGACGACGACCTGCTGCGGCTGATCTTCACCGCCTGTCACCCGGTGCTGTCGGCGCCGTCCCGGATCGCGCTCACCCTTCGGCTGCTCGGCGGGCTGACCACCCCGGAGATCGCCCGCGCCTTCCTGACCACCGAGCCGGCCGTGGCGCAGCGGATCGTCCGGGCCAAGCGCACGCTGGCCCGGGCCGGGGTGCCGTTCGAGGTGCCGTCCGGCGCGGACCGGGCGCAGCGGCTCTCCTCGGTGCTGGAGGTCGTCTACCTGATCTTCAACGAGGGCTACTCGGCCACCGCCGGGGACGACCTGCTCCGCCCGCAGCTGTGCGAGGACGCGCTGCGGCTGGCCCGGGTGCTGGCCGGGCTGATGCCCGCCGAGCCCGAGGTGCACGGGCTGACCGCGCTGCTGGAGCTCCAGGCCTCCCGGACGGCCGCCCGCACCGGCCCGGACGGCCGTCCGGTGCTGCTGGCCGAGCAGAACCGCGCCCGGTGGGACCGGCTGCTCATCCGGCGCGGCTTCGCGGCGCTGCAACGGGCCGGCACCGGGTCGTACTCGGTGCAGGCCGCGATCGCCGCCTGCCACGCCAAGGCGGTGCGCTACGAGGACACCGACTGGGCGACGATCGCCGCGCTGTACGGGCGGCTGCTGGTGCTGACCCCGTCGCCGGTGGTGGCGCTGAACCGGGCGGTGGCGGTCTCGATGGCCGAGGGCCCGGCGGCGGGGCTGGAGCTGGTGGACGCGCTGGCGACGGAGCCCGCGCTGCGCGGGTACCACCTGCTGCCGAGCGTCCGAGGCGACCTGCTGGCCCGGCTCGGGCGGGCGGCGGAGGCCCGGGCGGAGTTCGAGCGGGCGGCGGAGCTGACCCGCAACGAGCGGGAGCGCGAGCTGCTGCGGGAGCGGGCGGCCTGGGTGATGGAGGGCGGCGTCTAGGGCCTGTCCGGCGGGCCGGGTCAGGGCGTGTCGTCGAGGCGCAGCCGGGCGCTGACCTCGCCGAGCCCCTCGGCGAGCACCGCCAGCTGCTCCCGGGTGAGCACGTCGATCAGCAGTTCGCGGACCAGGGCGACGTGCCCGGGCGCGGCCTGGCGCAGGGTCTCCCGACCCTGGTCGGTGAGTTCGGCGAAGACGCCGCGCACGTCGCTGGGGCAGGAGCGGCGTCCGACCAGGCCCATCCGTTCCAGCTGGGTCACCTGGTAGGTGAGGCCGCTCTTCGAGGTGACCAGCTTGTCCGCGAGTTCGGTCATCCGCAGCGAGCCGGCCGGGGCGGCGGAGAGGTGCACCAGGATCTCGTACTGCTGGTGCGAGAGGCCGGAGTCCTCCTTGAGCTGGCGCTCCAGGCGGCGGTTGAGCAGGTTGCTCGCGACGACGAAGCCCCGCCAGGCGGCCATCTCGTCCTGGTCCAGCCAGCGGGGTTCGTTCAGTGAGGACATGGGGGAAGCCTACTCCTGTTGTTCAAATTCGAACGAAGGTGTACGGTCGGTTCATAGAGGTTCAAATTTGAACTATCAGTCCTGTCAGCCTCGCCCCTGCCAGCCCCTGTCAGCCCCTCCGGAGGAGGACCCCATGAGCGCCGCGGCCCCCGGGCGCATGCCCGCCCTGTACCTCTCGCACGGCGCGCCGCCGCTCGCCGACGACCCGGTCTGGCCCGGCCAGCTGGCCGCCTGGTCCGCCGACCTGCCCCGGCCCACGGCCGTCCTGATGGTCTCCGCCCACTGGGAGGAGGCCCCGCTGGCCGTCGGCGCCGTCACCACCGTGCCGCTGGTCTACGACTTCTGGGGCTTCCCCGAGCACTACTACCAGGTCCGGTACGCCGCCCCCGGCGCACCGGAGCTCGCCGACCGCGTCCGCAAGCTGCTGCGCGCCCCCGGCACCCCCGTCCAGGACATCCCCGACCGGGGGCTCGACCACGGCGCGTACGTCCCACTGGTGGAGATGTACCCGGACGCCGACGTCCCGGTGCTCCAGATCTCGCTGCCCACGCTCGACCCGCAACGCCTGCTGGAGCTCGGCCGCCGGCTCGCCCCGCTGCGCGACGAGGGCGTGCTGATCGTCGGCAGCGGCTTCTTCACCCACAACCTGCGGGCGCTCAGCCGCGACGGCCGGGTCAGCTCCGTGATGGCCGAGTTCGACGACTGGGGCCGCCGCGCCCTGGCGGCGCAGGACCTGGACGCCCTGCTCGACTTCGAGCACAAGGCCCCGGCCGGCCGCCTCGCCCACCCGCGCACCGAGCACTTCGCCCCGCTGTTCGTCACCCTCGGCGCCGGCGAGACCGAGCTGGGCAGCCAGCGCAGCGTCATCGACGGCTTCTGGATGGGCCTGGCCAAGCGCTCGATCCAGCTGGGCTGACGCGGCCGCGGGAGCTCGGCGCGCGGCGGGTTCGGAGCGCGCGGCAGGTTCAGAGCGCACAGCAGGTGAAGCGCTCGCCGATGTGCTCGGGCTGCTCGATCTCGTCGACCAGGGCGACCGCGTAGTCCGGCACCGAGATGTGGCTGCGCCCGGCGGAGTCCACCAGCAGCTGCTCCAGGCCGGTGCGGTAGTGGCCGGTGCGCGGCCCGGGGCCGATCTCGGCGGCCGGGCTGAGGACCGTCCAGCGGATGTCGGCGACCGTGCGGTAGTAGTCCAGGGCCGCGCCGTGCGCGTGCATGATCTGTAGGACCGCCTCCGGCAGGCCCGGGGTGTCCCAGACCCGGCGGCCCGGCGCGGTCTCCAGGCCGCCCGCCCCGCCGACCGCGATCAGCCGGGGCGCCTCGCCGCCGAGCGCGCGCAGGCCCTCGACCAGCGCGCGGGCGGCCGGCTCGATCAGCGCGAGGTGGCCGGGCCCGTCGCCCCCGCCGACGGCGCTCACCAGCACGTCCCGTCCGGCCGCGACCCGGGCCACGTTCACCGGGTCCAGGACGTCGCCGCGCTCGACCGCGGCGGCGTCGCCCCGGTAGCGGTCCGGGTCGCGGACCACGGCGAGGACCTCGTGCCCGCGGGCCGCCGCCTCCGCGACGACCGCGCTGCCGATGGTGCCGTTGGCGCCGATCACGGCGATTCCAGCCATGCGGGTACCTGCCCTGTCTTTTGGGTACGGAACGGGCCTTTGGTGCGGAGCAGGCGTTGTGGCCAACAGCAGCCCCAATGCGCCGTTCTGACGCTGCCTCATGTCAGAGGCGCCACATCTGACACCGCCTCAGGCACCGTCGATTATCGGCCAACCCGGCGGCGAATCCCGGGCACGACGGCCCCGGCGGAGGCCGGAATTCCGCCCGGGCGGCGGCGATTCCGGCCATCGGGTAAAGGGTTCGGAGCACAGCAGGTCGGAACGTCGATCACCATCGAACTTTGCCGACCGGTCGGTCGGTCTGCAACGCCCACCCGGGCGCACTCCCACTCCCCTCCCACCGCCACGAGGGCCTTAGGGGCTTTCGGGCCAACCCGGCCTAAGGGGCTGTCGGGCCGGGCCGGTGCGTCGCAGGATTCATGGCGACGGGTGGGACGGATCGTCCCTCCTGTGACCCATGCGACTGAGGAGCATCAACTCATGCAGAAGAAGTGGGCACTTCGCGCCGCCACCCTCACCCTGGGTGCGGGCGCCGCTCTCGGTCTCGCCGTCGGCACCGCCAACGCCGCCTCGCTGATCCAGTGGGGTGACAGCGGCTCGCAGGTCGCCTGCCTCCAGCAGGGCCTGGACTACGTGAACAGCGCCGGCCTGAACGTGGACAGCCAGTTCGGCCAGCTCACCTACACCGCCGTGGTCAACTTCCAGGCCCGGCACGGCCTGGACAAGGACGGTCAGGTCGGCCCGCAGACCGGCGGCGCCCTGAAGACCGACGTCCGCAACTCCTACTACGCCTTCCTGCACTCCGGCGACAACTACGACGCGGGCCTCATGAGCAAGTGGATGAGCAACTGCAACTGGCAGATCCCGGGCTGACCCGCTGCCCCGTCCGCAGCCGTGAGTGACTGACTCCGAGGGTGGTTTCGCGTCGTGCGCACGACACGAAACCACCCTCGTCGCCTGTCGGGCGGGGATCCGCCGAACGAGCGGTCAGGCGCCGGCGCTGTCGGTGGCGATCCGCTCGGCCTGGCTGCGCTCGACGCAGAACTCGTTGCCCGCGGGGTCGGCCATGGTGACCCACCCCTTGCCGTCCGGGGTACGGCGGTCCGCGAGCACCGTGGCGCCCGCGGCGACCAGCCGCTCGACCTCCTCGTCGCGGGAGCGGTCCTGCGGCTGGAGGTCCAGGTGGATCCGGTTCTTCACCGCCTTGCCCTCGGGCACCCGGATGAACAGCAGCGAGACACCGGCGGACTCCACCAGCACCTCATCGTCGCCCGGGTTGTCGTCCTTGCCCAGGGCGCCGTCCAGCACCTCGACCCAGAAGCCGGCGAGGCCGTACGGGTCGGCGCAGTCGATCGTCACATGTCGTACCAGAGAAGCCATGCGCCTACTCTGACCGGCCCTCAACAGTGCCGTCCAGCCGGTTTCGCCGGCCGGTGTCGGGAGTGCCGGTGGCCGTCCAGCGGGAACTCCGGCGGCAGGGCCGTCAGCAGCTCCCGGAAGGCGTAGCCGCTCTTCTCCGCCACCCGGCAGGAGGCCAGGTTGTCCACCTGGTGCAGCAGGTCGATCCGGACCAGGCCCTCGGCGGCGAAGGTGTCGAACGCCCAGGCGGTCAGCGCCTCCACCGCGCGCGGGGCCACCCCCCGACCCCGGGCCGGCGCCGCCGTCCAGTACCCCACCTCGGCCGCCGGCCCGCCCGGGGTGGCGCGCTTGAGCGCCACGTTGGCGACCAGCGCGCCGGTGTCCGGCTCCAGCACCGCGAAGCTGTACCGGCTGCCCTGCTCCCAGCCCCGGTACTGGAGGCCCAGCCAGTGCGCGGCCTGCTCGGCGTCGTCCACCGGGTTCAGGGTGAAGTGGCGCAGCGTCTCGTCCCGGTAGGCCTCGATCAGCGCCGGTGCGTCCTCGTCGCGGAACGGGCGCAGCAGCAGGCCTTCGGCGACCGGGTGGGCGGCGCCGGCGAGTACGGACCCCGCGGTCACCGGAGGCCCTCCCAGCCCCAGCGCGGGGTCGGGCCCGGGTCCCCGAGGTCGGCGTCGGGCTGCATCCCGGAGACGTCCTCGGCGATCCTCGTGCCCCAGTCGAAGTACTCCAGCACCCGGCGGCGCAGCAGCTCGTCCTCGGGCAGCTCCTTCGCCACGGCGGCGGCCATCAGCTCCATCCAGCGCAGCCGCTGCTCCTCGGTGATCGCCAGGCCGAGGTGGGCGCGCAGCAGCGACTGGTGGCCGCCGAGGTCGGCGGTGAAGCGGGCCGGGCCGCCGAAGACCTCGGCCAGCCAGACGGCGACGTGCTCGATGTGGGTGGTGGTGAAGTTCGCGAAGACGGGCGCGAGGAGGGGGTCGGCGAGGACGCCCTCGTAGAAGGTGTTGCTGAGGCGGCGCAGGGTGTCGATCCCGCCGACGGCCTCGTAGAGGGTGTCGGGCCGTTCCTCGCTCATGGTCTCCCCCGTGTTCATGCTCTCCCCCGTGCTCATGGTCTCCCCCGTGCTCATGGTCTCCCCCGTGGGTGGGTGCGGCCTGGTGCTTGCGACAGTCCTAGCAGGTCGACGGCCGGTCCGTCGTGCCGGCCGGCCGTCTGTTCGCGCCCGGCTCAGCAAGCGGAGGAACCGGTTCCCGCCGGTGCGTTCGGACGGGTGACACCCCCGATCGGGGGTGTGCAGCGGGCGGCGGGGGGAGGACAGTGGGCGCATGCAGATTCCACTCTCCGTGCTGGACTTCCTCGACCGGGCCGAGCTGGTCTATGGCGACCGGGTCGGCATCATCGACGAGCCGGAACAACCGGCCGAGTCCTGGGGCGAACTGACGTACCGCCGGATCGCCGAGCTGGCGCGGGCCCAGGCAGCCGGGCTGGACCGGCTCGGCGTGGGGCCGGGCGAGCGGGTCGCGGTCGTGTCGCACAACTCGGCCCGGCTGATGACCTCGCTGTTCGGGGTGAGCGGTTACGGGCGCGTGCTGGTTCCGGTGAACTTCCGGCTGAAGGCCGAGGAGGTGTCGTACATCGTCGAGCAGAGCGGCGCCTCCGTCCTGCTGGTCGACCCCGAACTCGCCGACCCGCTGGCCGGGGTGGTGGCCAAGCACAAGTTCGTCATCGGCGCCGACAGCGACGCACTGCTCTACGACTTCGACAACTCCCCACGGCGGTACGGGATCTCCGAGAACGACACCGCCACGATCAACTACACCAGCGGAACCACCGCCCGCCCCAAGGGCGTTCAGCTCACCCACCGCAACGTCTGGCTGAACGCGCTGCTGATGGGCCTGCACTTCGGCGCGAGCGACCGGGACGTCTACCTGCACACCCTGCCGATGTTCCACGCCAACGGCTGGGGCCTGCCGTTCTCGCTCACCGGGCTGGGCGCACAGCACGTGGTGCTGCGGAAGGTGGACGGCGCGGAGATCCTGCGCCGGGTCGAGCGGCACGGCGTGACCTTCCTGTGCGGGGCGCCCGCCGTGGTCCAGATGGTGCTGGACGCGGCCGCCGACTGGGACGGCCCGGTGCCGGGCCGCGACCGGGTGCGGATGATCGTGGCCGGCGCCCCGCCGCCGACCTCCGTGGTGCAGCGGGTCGAGGAGGAGCTGGGCTGGGAGTTCATGCAGATCTACGGCCTGACCGAGACCTCCCCGGTGGTCACCGTCAACCGCTCGCGCGCCGAGTGGGACGCCCTGCCCGCCACCGAACGGGCCGAGCGGCTGGTGCAGGCCGGCGCCCCGGCGATCGGCACCCAGCTGCGGGTCGACGGGCAGGGCGAGGTGCTGGTGCGCTCCAACACCGTGCTGGACGGCTACTGGCGCCAGCCCGAGGCGACCGCCGAGGCGATTCGGAACGACTGGTTCCACACCGGCGACGGCGGCACCCTCACCGACGGCTACCTGACCATCTCGGACCGGAAGAAGGACGTCATCATCAGCGGCGGGGAGAACGTCTCCTCGATCGAGGTGGAGGACTGCCTGTACGGCCACCCGGCGGTCGCCGAGGCGGCGGTGATCGGGGTGCCGGACGAGAAGTGGGGCGAGACGGTCAAGGCGCTGGTGGTGCTCCGGGAGGGCAACGGCGGCGTCACCGAGGCCGAGCTGATCGCGCACTGCAAGCAGCGGCTGGCCGGCTACAAGTCGCCCACCTCGGTGGAGTTCCGGGACGTCCTGCCGCGCACCGCCACCGGGAAGTTGCAGAAGTTCCGGCTGCGCGAGCCGTACTGGGCCGGGCGGGAGCGGCAGGTCAACTGACCTCCGGGGCTGGGCGGCCGGCGCGCCCTTCCTGAACGGCGCGCCCCTGGACTGCGCGCCTCTGAACGGCGTGCTCCTGGACGGCGTGCTCCTGGACGGCCGGGTCCAGCAGGCCCGACTCGCGTGCCGCCAAGGCGAGTTCGGTCCGGTTGCGGACGCCGAGCTTGTGCATCGCGGCCTTCAGGTAGCCCGTCACGGTGTTGCAGGTGAGGCCCAGCCGGGCGGCGATCTCCGGGTTGGTCCGGCCGGTCGCCGCCCAGCGCAGCACCTCGTGCTCGCGCCGGGTCAACGGCGGTGCGGGGGCGGCCCTCCGGGGGGACGCCGCGACCTTCCGGGGCGCCGGGGCGGTCCAGGCGGCCGCCCCGGCGAGCGCCCGGGTGGCGGTCGCGGCCAGCTTCCCGACGGCGGCGATCCGGACGTCCCCGAACGGGACGACGGCGCGCAGCGAGGCGTACACCACGCCGTACACGGTGCCGCCGTGCAGCAGCGGCACCGTGAGCATCGCGTACAGGTCCTCGGCGGTGACGGCGGCGTCGTAGTGGTGCGAAATGGTCGTGGCGGCGCGGTAGTCGGGCACCCAGCTGGGTGCGCGTTCGGCCAACGCGCGGCCGCCGAGGCCGGTGCCGGCCGGGACGGCGAGGTCGTGCAGCAGATCGGCCCGGGTGCCCGCCCAGTGCCGCAGCACCATGCCCTCGCCGCCGCCGCTGCGGCCGGGCAGCCGCTCCGGCACGCCGACCAGGCCGACGTCGGCGCCGCACTCGGCCACCACCCGGCGGGCGAGGTCGCCGAGCACGGCGTCCCGGACCAGCGCGGCGGCACGTGCGGCGAGGTCGGTGTCGCCGTCGGGGTCGTCGGGAACGTTGTCCGGAACGTTGGCTGGAACGTTGGCTGGAACGTTGGTGTGCGCAGGGGAAACGGGGTCCGCGGCCCTTGTCATCGCGCGATTGTCACACGCGGTACGGCCGGTGGCGAGACTCCTGACGTGCACGTTCCGTGGAGTGCCGGGCGCGGCCGCCGGGCCGGGGTAGGGTGCGGCCGTGCGTACCGATGAGTAAGGAAGTCGACCGAGGTGAGGGGACGCCCATGACGAACGTACTGGCCGGACTGCTGGCGGACCTGGCAGCCGAGAGCGCGGTGCTCGACGACCTGGTGGACGCCCTGCCGGCACCCGACTGGGCCCGCCCGACGCCCGCCGAGGGCTGGACCGTCGCCCACCAGATCGCCCACCTCGCCTGGACCGACGACTGGACCCTGCTCGCCGCACGCGACCCGGAGGGCTTCGGCGCGGCGCTCGACACCCGCTTCGGCGCGCTGCTGTCCGCCGGCGTCAACCCCGTGGACGAGGGCGCGACCGCCGGCGCGACCGAGCAGCCCGCCGCCCTGCTCGCCCGCTGGCGGACCGGTCGGGCGCAGGTGCGGACCGCGCTGGCCGCCGTTCCGGCCGACACCCGGCTGCCCTGGTTCGGCCCGCCGATGAAGCCTGCGTCGATGGCGACCGCCCGGCTGATGGAGACCTGGGCGCACGGCCAGGACGTCGCGGACGCGCTCGGCGTCACCCGGGAGCCGACCGCCCGGCTGCGGCACATCGCCCACCTGGGGCTGCGGACCCTCGGCTTCGCCTTCGCCGTGCACGGCCGGACCGCGCCGGAGGCCCCGGTCCGGCTCGAACTGACCGCCCCTGACGGGGAGTTGTGGACCTTCGGGCCGGCCGACGCCACCGACGTGGTGACCGGCCCGGCGCTGGACTTCTGCCTCCTGGTGACCCAGCGCCGCCACCGCGACGACCTCGCCCTCACCGCGACCGGCCCGGTCGCCACCGACTGGCTCCCGATCGCCCAGGCCTTCGCCGGCGCCCCCGGCAAGGGGCGGGAGGCCGGTCTCTGATCCGGCTGGACACCCCGTTCAGAGGCCGATCCGCAGCGGGGTGAGCCGGGTGGCGATCAGGTTGGTGGCGCCGCGGTCGCGTTCGACGTGACCGTGGACGAGCAGGCCGGCCCGGTCCAGGGCGGTGCGGCGCTGGGACTCCCAGACCGGGCGGTTGCAGATCACGTTGATCAGGCCGGTCTCGTCCTCCAGGCTGAGGAACAGCACCCCGCCGGCCGTCGGCGGCCGCTGCCGGTGGGTGACCAGGCCGCCGACCACCACCGCCGTTCCCGGTGGCACGTCCGGGAGTTGGGCGGCGGACAGGGCGCCGCCGCGGTCCAGGTGGGCGCGCAGGTGCTGGAGCGGGTGGCTGGTGGCGGAGGTGCCGGTGGCCCACAGGTCGGCGATGGTCTCCTCCACCGGGCTCATCCCGGGCAGCTCCGGCGCCTCGGCGCCGGGGGTGGTGCCCGGGATCAGCTCGGCCGAGATCCCGGCGAACGCCCCGGCCGCCCACAGTGCCTGACGGCGCGTCAGGCCGAAGCAGTCGAACGCGCCCGCCGTCGCCAGCGCCTCCAGCACCGGCGCGGGCAGGGCGGTGCGGCGGGCGAAGTCCTCCAGGTCGGTGTACGGCCGCCCGGCGGCGATCGCCTCGGCCTGCGGGCTGCCGATGCCGCGGACGGTCTCCAGGCCGAGCCGGATCGCCGGCTGCGGACGGCCCGCGGTCAGCGGCGGTTTCGGCGTCGGCCCCCGGTACGGCTCCAGGGTGGGCCGCGGCCCGCTGGCGTTGACGTCCACCCCGCGCACCCGCACGCCGTGCCGCCGGGCGTCCGAGACCAGGCTGAGCGGCGAGTAGAAGCCCATCGGCTGGTTGGCCAGCAGGGCGCACGTGAAGGCCGCCGGGAAGTGGTACTTGAGCCAGGCGCTGGCGTACACCAGGTAGGCGAAGCTGATCGCGTGGCTCTCCGGGAAGCCGTAGTTGGAGAACGCCTCGATCTTGCCGTAGACGTCCTCGGCGACCTCCGCCGGGATGCCCCGCTCGGCCATGCCGGTGAGCAGCCGCTCGCGCAGCCGGGCGACCCGCTCGTGCGAGCGCTTGGCGCCCATCGCCTGCCGCAGCCGGTCCGCCTCTTCGGGCGTGAACCCGGCGCAGTCGATGGCGAGTTGCATCATCTGTTCCTGGAACAGCGGCACCCCGAGGGTCTTGCCGAGCGCGTTCTCCATCAGCGGGTGCGGGCAGCCGGGCGGTTCCACCCCGGCCCGGCGGCGCAGGTACGGGTGGACGGAACCGCCCTGGATCGGCCCCGGCCGGATCAGCGCGACCTCGACCACCAGGTCGTAGAAGTGGTCCGGCTTGAGCCGGGGCAGCGTCGCCATCTGCGCCCGCGACTCGACCTGGAACACGCCGACGGTGTCCGCCCGCCGCAGCATCGCGTACACGCCCGGGTCGTCGTCCGGGATGGTCGCCAGGTCGTAGCGCAGGCCGTGGTGCTCCGCGACCAGCGCGCAGGTGTCGTGCAGCGCGGCGAGCATGCCGAGGCCGAGCAGGTCGATCTTGACCAGTCCGGCGCCGGCGATGGACTCCTTGTCCCACTGGAGGACCGAACGCCCCGGCATCCGGGCCCACTCGGTCGGGCAGATCTCGCCGATCGGCTCCCGGGTGAGCACCATGCCGCCCGAGTGGATGCCCAGGTGGCGTGGCAGGCCGTGGAGTTGGGAGGCGAGCGAGAGCACGTCGGCGGGGATGACGGCGTCCGCGCCGGGCGCGGAGCGGAAGTCGGTCTGCCGGCTGAACGCGTCCACCTGCCCCTGCGGGTAGCCGAGCACCCGGGCGGCGTCGCGGATCGCCAGCCGGGGCCGGTAGGTGATCACGTTGGCGACCTGCGCGGCGTGCTCGCGGCCGTACCGGCGGTAGACGTACTGGATGACCTCCTCGCGGCGGCGGTTCTCGATGTCCAGGTCGATGTCCGGCGGCCCGTCCCGGGCGGTGGAGAGGAAGCGCTCGAAGAGCAGCCGGTAGTGGACCGGGTCGACGGCGGTGATCCCCAGTGCGTAGCAGACCGCCGAATTGGCCGCCGAGCCGCGGCCCTGGCACCAGATGTCCTGGCTCCGGCAGAAGTCGACGATGTCGTGGACGATCAGGAAGTAGCCGGCCAGGTCGAGGTCCTCGATCACGTCCAGCTCCTTGGCCAGCTGGCGGCGGGCGGCGGCGTTGCCGGAGCCGAAGCGGGCCGGGCCGCCGGCGGCGACCAGGGCGCGCAGATGGCTGATCTCGGTCTCGCCCTCGGGAACGGGGAAGCCCGGCAGCTCCGGGTCCAGGGTGGTGAAGTCGAAGGCGCAGGCCCGGCCGAGCTCGACGGTGGCCTGCCGCACCCCCGGGAAGCGGGCCAGCCGGGCGGCCATCTCGCGGCCCGAGCGCAGGTGCGCGGTGCCGGCCGCACGGGTCCAGCCGGCCGCCTCCTGGAGGGTGCGGCGGTCGTGCAGCGCGGCCAGGCTCTGCGCCAGCCGGCCCTGGGCCGGGCCGGCGTGGTGCGCGTTGGTCGAGGCGACGGCGGTCAGGCGCAGGTCGGCGGCGAGGGCGGCCAGGGCGTCGTTGCGCCGGTCGTCACCGGGCAGCCACTGGTCGATCAGCTCGACGTGGACGTTGTCGCGGCCGAACGCCTCGACCAGGGTGTGGAGTTGGTGCCGGGCGCGACTCTGCTCAGGTGGGCCGTCGGGCGCGGCTGTCCTGTCGGCTGCGCCCGTCCTGTCGGCCCGGCCGCCGCTCCGGTCGCTGCCACTGCCACTGCCGCCTTCCAGGCTCGCCGGGACGCGGCCGAGACGGCAGCCGGTGAGCACCGCCCAGTGGCCGCCGTGCGCCTCGGCCAGCGTCGCGAAGTCGTACACCGGGCGGCCCTTCGCGCCACCGGCCAGCTGGGCGGCGGCGATCGTGGCGGACAGGCGGCGGTAGCCGACCGGGTCGCGGGCCAGGACCAGCAGGTGTTCGATCTCGTCGCTTCCGCCTCTCGCGCCTTTCGTCCCTTTCGCGGAGGCTGGGCGACGGAGCGTCAGTTCGGCGCCGAACGCGGTGGCCACGCCCGTCCCCCGGGCCGCCTCGGCCAGCCGGACGGCGCCGTACAGGCCGTCGTGGTCGGTGATCGCGAGCGTCTCGACCTCCAGCCGGGCCGCCTCGGCGACCAGGTCCTCCGGGTCGCTGGCGCCGTCCAGGAAGCTGAAGGCGGAGTGGACGTGCAGTTCGGCCCAGGGCACGGCGTCGCCGCGCCCGTCCGGCGCGACGGGGTTCTCCCGGGCGGGGCGGCGCAGCGGGACGACCGTACGGTCGGCCGCGGGTCCCGCGCCGGTCAGGCGGCGGTGCAGCTCGCTCCAGGGGAGGGTGGGGTGACTGGTGAAGCCCATCGGGGGTGTTGCCTTCGTTCGTGCCGTTCGTTGCCTCTCCCCCCTCGGGCGCGGGGCCTCGGACGCAGGGCCTCGGGCGCCGGGTTGGCGGCCGTCAGGTCGGCGGCCGTCAGTCGTAACCGGCCTCCAGGTACCACGCACCTCCCTCCACGGTGAGCAGCAGCGCCCGGCCGTCCCCCACCACGACCTGGAACCGCGCCCGGCGGCGGGCGAGCGACTGGTCCCACCAGCACTCGACCGCCGGCCAGGGCCCGGTCCAGCCGTCCACCCGCTCCTCCCGGCCGCGGACCACCACCAGGGCCGGCCGGGCCGACACCCCCGCCCGGCCGTCCACCGTGACCGGCCGCCCGGCCGCGTCCAGCACCGCCACCGGCGCCGGCTCCCGCAGCACCACGGCCGGCCACACGTCCGGCAGCCGCCCCGGCCACGGCGCGTCGGCCGGCGCCGTGGCCTCGTACGGCTCGCCCCACGGCACCCGGACCGCCTGCTCGCCCGGGCCGCGCCCGCCGGCCGGTTCGATCCGGCGCAGCCCGGCGTGCCCGAGCACCGCCTGCACCCGGGCCACCGCGCGCTCCACCCGGTCGTCGGCGACCGCCTGGCCCCACAGCGCCAGCTGGCGGCCCTGGTCCGGGGAGAGGCCGTCGGGGGCCAGCCGGAGCAGGGTGAAGCCGGTGTCGGGGGTATGGGAGGCGTCGGAGATGCTGGACGTGAACGTGCCCGCGCTCTGCCAGGCCTGGAGCTGCCAGCGGACCCGTTCGGCCAGCGCCGTCGCCGACAGCCGGCCCTCGTGCCGCCACAGCCGCGAGGCCGTCCGGCCGTCCGCGCACGCCACCTCCACCGCCACCCGCCGACAGGTCAGCCCGGCCTCCGCCAGCCGCTGGTGCAGCCGCTCGGCCAGCGTGCGGGCCACGAACACCAACGGCTCCGCCAGCGGCTCGGGCGGGTCGAAGCGCTGCTCGACGGCGAGGTCCGGCCCCTCCCCGCGCGGCACCAGCGGACGCGGTTGCAGCCCCCGGGCCAGCCGGTGCGCGACCGTCCCGGCCGGGCCGAAGCGGTCCGCGACCGCCTCGGGCGGCAGCGCGGCGAACGCCCCGACGGTCGGCAGGCCGAGCCGCCCCAACAGCTCTGCCAGCGCCTCGTCGCCGAGCGCCACCACCGGGTAGGGCGCGAGGAACTCCGCCGTCCGCCCGGCCGGCACCAGCACCCCGGCGCGGGCGGCCAGCACGGCGGCGAACAGGCCGTCGGCGACGCCGACCTGGGCGTGCGGGGTGATCCGGGGGGTCGTCTGCGGGCCGGACACGGCGTCCCCAGATGCGGCCTCGCCGGGCGTGACGTCCCCGGGTGCGACCTCGCCGGGCGTGACGTCCCCGGGCACGGCGTCCGGTACCGGCTGCCGTGCGAGGGCGTTCGCCACCGCCGTCCGGACCTTCGAGGCCAGCGCCTCCTCGCCGCCGAAGTAGCGGCCCGGCCCCTTCACCGGGATCGCGCACAGGCCCGGGCGGATCACCTCCACCCGGGGCGTGAACGCCTCCACCGCCGCGACCACCGGCTCGAAGCGGCGGGTCTCCGCCTCCGGGTCGCGGTCGCGCAGCTCCAACGCCGGGCAGAGCCGCTGGGCCAGCTTGAGCCGCTGCCCCTGCCGCACCCCGGCCGCCCGGGCACCCGCCGAACAGGCCAGGATCCGCCCACCCTCGGTCACCGCCACCGGGTCGTCGCCGGTGACGGCCACCACCGGCCAGTCCGGGCACCAGACCACCAGCACCCGCGGCGTCCTGCCGTCCGTCGGACCGGTCGTCCCCGGTTCGGTCGTCGTCGCTTCGGTCGTCACCGGTTCGGTCGTCGTCGGCTCGGCCATCTCAGACCACCGCCATGCGGTCGAGCGGGGCTTCCGCCACCTCGAACGCCTCCAGGGCTTCCACCAGAACCGGGCGCTCCAGAGCCGGGCGCTCCTGCACCGGCCGTTCCTGAGCCGGGCGCTCCTGCACCGGCCGCACCGCGCCGTGCTCGTCCGGCAGCCAGAGCCGGGCGGTCCGACCGCGCACCGCCGAGCCGCGCCCCTCGGCCACCACCTCCACCTGCCGCCCGGCGAGCTGTCCGTGCCCGTCCCCGAGCCCGAACCAGCGCCCGGACCGCACCCCCAGCCGCAGCACCGCCCCCGGCCACGGCCCGGCCACCAGCAGCACGCAGCCGCTGCGCCGCAGCACCGCCGCCAGCCGGGCGGCCAGCTTGGGCGGCACCGGCCCGTCCGGGCGCAGCATGATCAGTTCGACCGCCCCGGCCAGCACCGACACCACCTCGGCCCAGTGCGGCCCCGGGTCGTCCGCGACCAGCAGCCGCCGCAGGTCCAGCCCGTACCCCTCGGCCGCAGCCAGCCCCAGGTCCGGCAGTCCGACGGCCGCCGCCCAGCCGCCCTCGGTCTCCCGCACCCCGGCCGCGAGCGCCAGCAGCAGCCCGGCGTCCCCGCCCGCCACCGACACCGCCGTCCCCCGCCGCAGCCCGCCGTCCGGCAGCACCTCCCGCAGCGCCGGCACCACCGGCACCAGCCCCCGCCCGACCGCCTGCGCCCCCTCCCCGGGCGCAGCGGCCGACACCACCGGCCGGAGCGGCGGACGCTCGGCGATGGATTCGAAAACAGATTCGAAAACGGACACAGCCCCAGGATCGAACATTCGTTCGCAAAGATTCAAGTCCGCTCCATCGCCCCCATCCGTCACTCTCCGTGCCGCCCCACCTGGACAAAGGCCGGGCGCCCAAGGGCGGGCGCCCGGCCTCCGGTGCGGCGGGACGTTGGTACGACGGGGCTCAGCGGGCGGTGGCGTACAGCTCCTCGATCAGGCGGACGACGGAGGACGGCTCGCGCAGGGTCGGGTAGTGGTCGGAGGCCGCCAGCCGGACCAGGCGGCAGCCGGGGATCCGGTCGGCCATCTCCTCGTTGCAGCGCACCACCTCCGGGCGGTCCAGCTCGCCCAGCGCCAGCAGGGTGGGCGCCGCGATCTCCCCGAGCCTGCCGAAGGAGGGCTCACCCTCCTCCAGGTACCCGATGCTGCCGAACCAGGCGGGCAGCACCGCCCGCAGGTGCGCGGCCGCGACCGGGTCCGTCTCGGAGGTGCCGCCCCCGGCCATCCCCCAACTGCCCAGCCCGAGCCGGACGACCGCCTCCGTGTCACCGGCCTCGGCCAGCCGCGCCACCTCCTGGAACAGCTCCGGCTGGTCCAGCCCCTCGTACCCGGTGACCCCCGGGACGAACAGCGCGAGACCCGCCACCCGCTCCGGGGCGTCCAGCGCCAGGCCGATCGAGGTGGCGCCGCCCATGCTGGAACCCACCAGCACCGCACGCTCCAGCCCGAAGTGGTCGAGGACCGCGACGAGGTCCTCGACCGGGGAGAACCCGGCCGTCGGCGCGGGCGAGCGCCCGAAACCGCGGGCGTCGTAGCGGACCACCCGATGCCGCGTCGTGAGCGGCGGAAGCACCGGGTCCCAGATCGTGGAGTCGCCGACACCCGGGTGGACCAGCACCAGCGGCAGCCCGTCCCCGCCCGAGTCCGCCGCCCAGACTTCACCCTTACTGACAGTCACCATGGTTTCCATGCGATCAGTCTGAGTCGGCATCAGCTGGCTCGCCAGCGAGATCTCGGCCATGTCGGCGCCGGAGTGAGCGCAGGGATCCATGGGGATCGAAAACCGGTGGACGGGGCCGAGCAGATCAACAGACTGACAGCCATGACCGTCACCGACCCCAAACACGACCTCCGGATCTACCTCCAGGACGCCCGCGACGTCCTGCTGTGGAAGCTCGAAGGCCTCTCGGAGTACGACCTCCGCCGCCCCCTCACCCCCACCGGCACCAACCTGCTGGGCCTGGTCAAACACGTCACCGGCGCCGAGGCGCTGTACCTCGGCGAGACCTTCGAACGGCCCTTCCCCGAGCCCACGCCGCTCTGGATCCTCGGCCAGGCCGAACCCAACGCCGACCTGTGGGCCCGCGCGGACGAGAGCCAGGACGACATCGTCGGACGCTACCGCCGGGTCTGGGCCCATTCGGACGCCACCATCGACGCCCTCCCGCTCGACGCCACCGGCCGCCTGCCGTTCGGCGACCGCCCCGAACAGACCCTCCACCGCGTCCTCGTCCACCTGATCGCCGAGACCCACCGCCACGCCGGCCACGCCGACCTCGTCCGCGAACTCGTCGACGGCACCACCGGCCAGCGCCCCGACGGCATCAACACGGCCCCCGGCGACGCCGACTGGTGGAAGACCCACCACGCCCGCGTCGAACAGGCCGCCCGTGAGGCCGCCGGCTTGGAGTAGCCGGGGCGGGCCGGGTGGTCGGCAATGACCTCGACCACCCGCCCTGGTCCGGTCTCAGAATGCGTCTGCTGAGCCATCGTTGACTATGCGTTATGCTCGAGGCCGCTGGTGCGGAAGTCCTGCACCAGTCGCGCACCGCTCCGGTTATACGGAACTGCACGTCGCAGGGTTGGACCTGCAGCGTGAAGGGTGGCTGGCGCCCGTCGTCGACGGGAGCCCGGGTCCGACGGCCCGGCCGACCAGCAGCCCGCCTGGTTCCGTGGAATGCCGGTCGGCACGGAACAACACCGGACATGAGCCGGTGGGAGACCGTGACGGCGCTCGCCGCCCTTGTGACGGCGCGCAGTGGAGTCCTCGGTATGAGCCGGGACGGCAGCTCAGCCTGCGGCGCGTCGGTTCACGAAAGGGCGTTCTCCGATGAATCTCGACGACTTCGAGGACAACAACCTCCCCCCGCTGCTGCGTCGGCCCGACCCGATAGCCGACCCGGTGCCCGTCCCGCAGCTGCGCGGCCCGCGCAAGGCACTGCTGGACAATCCCGCGAACTCCCTGGACGAGGACGCGGCCAGCGTCGTCACCGCCGGCGCGGTCGACCCGACGCTGCTGCGGAAGCTGGTGGAAGCGCAGGGCGAGACCGCCGAAGCCGGCCTCCTGATGACCAAGCCGGTCGTGGGCGGAACCCTGTACGCGGTCCCGCCGCACCGCCGCTTCCTCTCCCTGGACGTGCTGCCCGACTTCGTCAACCAGCGGTGGGCGCACAAGGTGCACACCGCCATGGACGTCGCGCCGTCGACGACCGCGCCGGTCACCTACGAGACGCTGACCGACCGGGAGACCGGGCAGCCGCAGGCGCTCTTCGTGGTGCGCCTCGCGGACCGCAAGGCCCTGGCCGCCGCGGTGACCGAGAGCATGCGCAAGACGTTCGACGCCCAGGGCGGGAAGAACGTCTACACCGAGAGCGTGCTGCAGCACGGCATCAAGGAGCCACTGACGCTGTTCCTGGTGCGGGTCGTCTACGACGATGGCGTCGAGGAGACCTACACCGTCGCCGGCGACGGCAACAGCCGGCTCGTGAGCATGTGGCTCGCCCGCACCGGTGGCGACATCGACGCCGCGGCGGCCGCGTGCGTGGCCGCGGTGATCGGTCCGGTGGACCGCTCCGGGCCCAGTCGCCCGGCCGACCAGCGGGCCTCCCGCGCGAAGGTGGCGGAGATGGCCGCCCGGGTCCGCCGCGGCCTGGCCGAGCCGACGCTCACCGAGGCGACCCGCCGGGAAGGCCACACGCTCACCTTCCCCGCCATGGTGGTGGTCGGGGCACGCGCGGAGGACGGCTCCCGCCTGCTCGACCTGGTCGCCGCTCGGGACGATCTGGTGGCCAACCTCCACGTGCACGTCACGCCGTGGACCGACGGCGCGCAGAACACCCAGGGCATGCAGCGCGTGTACCGGCACGCCCTCCGCAACGGCTTGATCGTGAAGGACGTCTACCGGGTGCTGCTCGGTGAGGTGGGGCCCGGCACGATGCGCGAGCTGCTCGGACTGCCGCCGCACCGGCTGTGGTCGTCGGCCCTCCACCAGCATGCCGTGCTGGCCGGCGATCGGGCGCAGCAGATGAACCTGCTCATCAAGCAGGAGTTCGGCATGGGCCGGGCCGACCGGCAGCGCATCAGCGACCACTTGGCGGCCATGGCCCTGTCGGCCTACCGCAGTTCCGAGCGGATCGAGCCGGCCGTCCGCGCGTTCGGCAACGGCGGCACGATCACCGACACGGTGTGGAAGAAGCCGTGGCAGCTGACCACCGGCAGCGACGCGCTCAAGGTTCTCGACGAGATCCTCGAGCGGGCGGAGGCCGGCGAGGCCGCCGCCGTGGCCGAGTTGACCGTACTCGGAGGCACGGCGGCGATCCTCGACGGGTACATCACCCGCGACCGCGGCTCCAAGCTCGGTGTCACCAGGGACAGCGGCACCGCGCCGCTGCGCCTCACCCCGAACAAGCTGCTGGAGGTGCTGTCCGCTACCCGTGGCGGGCTGCGGATGCTCCACTCCATCGCGTACGCGCATGTCGCGGCCGACCCCGGCATCCTGCCCAAGCAGTTCCACACCGTCGAGCGCGAGATCGACGGTGTGCTCGTGCACGACGGCGAGCCCATCCGCGACAAGGCCGGCGCGATGGTCACCATCGACTACGAGTGGGACCTGGTGCACGCGGCCGACCCCGTCGAGTCCGCCGCGGCCATCGCGACGAACCAGAAGAAGCTCGCCAACGGCAACGGTGGTGGCGGCGGTTCCGTACCGGAGGACGTGCGCCAGCGGCGGCTCCTGGAGGAGTCGATCAGGAACGCCCGCAAGGCTGCGCACACGCTCGCGAAGATGACCCAGACCCACTCCCGTGGTCGAGAGGTCTTCGGCAGCCCCGAGGGTGTGGATCTGCTGCGGGAGCAGCTGAAGAATGTCGACGACATCCTCGTTCACTACGGGCCGGCCCGAACCGCGGTGCTGGACCTGGACGACGAGGGCGACGGTGACGACGCGTGAGTTTCGCGATACCGCTCCCTCGGCAGATCCACCGCCGGCTCGATCCCGTCGTCCGAACGCTGGCGCCACTGCTCGATGCCGGTACCCTGACCGCGAACGGAGAGCTGCGGGCCGACCTGACGTGCAGAGCCACCGTCGATACGGCCCGACGCGGCATCACGGCGGCAAGCGCGGTGTACATCGCCTGGGACGCTCGGTGCAGTTGCCGATACGTCGGCAGTGTCTGCCGCCAGAGCCCGACCGCGGTCGGTGACCGGCTTGCCGAGCACCACCAGCACCGCACCGAGGGCCCGGCCCGCCGCGCCGGGTGGGCCGTGCTGACCGTGCTGCCCGTGCGGGCCGACGCGCCACCGCGGATCGTCCAGGCGGCCGAGGGATGGGCCGCCCGCCTCCTCGGCCCGCTGGACGGCGCCGCCCACCCGCGGATCGATCTGGCGCTCCCGCCAACAGCGCTCGCCGCGTCCATAGGCCGATAGCGTCCCGCTGCCCCGCCCTGCTG
The DNA here is from genome assembly GCF_040302625.1 of Kitasatospora sp. NPDC097643. NCBI lineage: Bacteria > Bacillati > Actinomycetota > Actinomycetes > Kitasatosporales > Streptomycetaceae > Kitasatospora > Kitasatospora sp. NPDC097643. The sequence goes on from NZ_JBEOSA010000058.1 coordinate 56,653, forward strand.
CCGACGGCCGCGTCGACAGCAGGGCGGGGGTCTGGCCCGACAGTGCAGTTGCCGGGACGGCTGGGTGGCCGGTCTGGTCAGCAACCAGTCCACCGGCTACTGCCCGGACGTCAGCTGTTGGCCCGCCGTGGCCGCCGCCCTGGAGCGGGTCGGGGTCGGGCTGCCGCCGTCCGGGGGTTTCACCCACGCGGTGGTGTTCCGGCGTTGTCCGTCCTGCGGGCGGACGTCGGTGGTGCGCGAGGAGCACTATGTCTGTGTGTTCTGCGATGCCGACCTGCCGGAGCGGTGGAACGTCGACGAGGTCGGGCGGCAACGGTAACGGGAGGGGTCTGCCTGGGCGCGGCCGCTGTCGGGGGCGGCCGCTAGGGTTCTGTGGGGTCGGGGGTCGGGGGTTGTGCGGCGAAGGGTGGGGGACGTGGGGCACGCGGGGTGTGGGCGGGTCGCGGCGGGGAGCCTGCCGGGCGGGGTGGTGCACGCGGAGAGCCGGGAGTTCCTGCTGCGGGGCGGGCTGCCGGTGGCGGGGGCGTTCCTGGACTTCGGGGCGCTGACGGGCGGGGCGCTGGTGCCGGCGCGAGGTCCGGTGGCGGGTCCCGCGGGAGGGGCGGAACGGTTCTTCGTCCTCGGGGAGACGGAGTACTGCGAGCACTTCGCGACCGACGGCAGCCCGGTACTGCTGGACGGCGTGACCGGCGAGGTGTTCCTGGCCGGCCTGGTCGGCGGGGAGCTGCGCCGGGACCTGCTGGCCTCGGACCTGCCCGCGCTGGCCGCGCTGGTGCGGGAGGTGGAGGCGGTGGCCGAGGCGGCCCGCCGGGCCGACGCCCTGGGTGGGCGGCGCGGTCCCGCAGTGGTGGCCGAGGTGATGGCCGGGGCCGAGCGGCGGATGCGGGAGGTGGACCCGAGGCTGTTCGAACGGTCCGCGACGCCGCCCGCGCACTGGGGCACGGCGCTGCTGGTGCGGGCGTTGGGCTGGGGTGCGCTGCCGGGCGGGCCGGACGGGCCGGCGTACGAGATCGGCACGGAGCTGGTGGCGGAGCTCGCGGGCCTGACGGACGACGGCCTGGTGCACCGTTACCGGCCGGAGGAGCTGCCGTCCGGGCTGGTGCACGAGCCGACCAGGCGGCTGCTGACCGAGGTCGGGCTGCCGTCGGGCGGGGCGATGTTCGGGGCCTGCGGGGAACCGCTGGTCACGATGGCGGAGGCGTACCCGGAGTACTTCGACGGCGAGGAGGAGCGCCCGTACCAGCGGGAGTTCCTGGCACTCGGACACTGGCCCACCGATCTGATGATCGCCCTGGACGGCGTCACCGGCCGCCTGGAGCTGCCGGACTGGTACGACGACGGCCACCCCGAGGCCTACCTCAACCGCGACCTGTCCGCCCTGCTCTACGCCCTGTGGACGTACGAGCGGCTGCGCACCGAGTGGGAACGCTGGGACGACGGGCGCGGCGGCGGCACCTGGACGGTGTTCGACCCGCAGTCGCTGCTGAGCACGGCGGTGGACGGGGCGGTCGAGGCCGTGGACCCGGAGGCGTTCGCCTCACCCGGGCGCTCCTGGCGACTGCTCGCGGACGACGCGCACCTGGGCGGGCTGCTCGGGTGAGCGTCGGGGGTTCTCGGGGGTTCTCGGGGGTCCCTGGTGATCCTCCGGCGGGGGTCGGCGATCCCCGGTGTTCCGCACCGATTCGCCTGATCCCGGCCGGTACGCTGCCCTGGTGACGAACATCCGTACGGCGACCGGGCGGAGGCGAGCCGTCCTGCTGGGCCTCGGCGCCGCCCTCGCCCTCGTCACGGCGGGCGCGCTGTACGGGCTGCTGTACGCGCGGTCGCTGGACTTCGGCGAGCGCTGCGAGCAGGGCCTGGTGGCGGGCGGCGGGCGGCTGCTGGAGACGGGCGCCTCCTGGCTGCCGCCGGACGCGTGGTGCCGGTTCGAGGACGGGAGCGTGTCCACCACGCCGTTCTGGGCGCTGCTGGTGTTCTACGGGCTGCTGACCCTCGTCGTCTGCTCGGTGACCGCCCTGCTGCGCGGCCGCCACCCCCGCCCGTATCCGGGGATGACCTGGCAGCCGGGGCCGGGACCGGGCTGGTGATCCGTTCCTAGGACTGTCGTAGCGTCGGGCTGACGGTCGCGGCCGTAGCAGCCGGGGCAGCCGAAGTCGGGGTGGTGCCGGGCTCCGGGACGGGTGCCGCGGCAGGTTCCGGGACAGGTTCCGGGAGCTGGTGGCGGGTGCGGATCGGGGACAGGAAGACCGGCAGGAACGCCGTCGCGAGGACGGCACCGCCGAGCCACAGCGTGGGCCGCGGGCCGACGAGTTCGCCGAGCAGCCCGGACAGCGCGGAGCCGATGGCCATCGCACCGGTCAACAGGAAGCGGAAGGTGGCGTTCATCCGGCCGAGCAGCGCGTCCGGGGTCATCCGCTGGCGCAGGCTCACCCCGAGGACGTTGTCCATCCCGGTCTTGAGCGAGACCAGCAGCCACCCCGCCCCGGCGAGGAACAGCCAGGGGCCGCCGTCCAGCAGCGGGACGAGCAGCCCGGCGGGCGCCAGGCCGAGCCCGACCAGGCCGAGCGCCCGGCCGTGGCCGACCCGCGCCGCCACCGGCCGGGCGCACCGCGAGCCGAGCAGCACGCCGATCCCGCCGACCGCCCAGAACAGGCCCAACGCCCCTGCGGGCAGGTGCAGATCACGGACGAACAGCACCGGGAGCAGGGTGTTGACCAACTGGTAGCCGAGGTTGGTGAGGGCGGCGCTGACGGCGAGCGCGCGCAGTTCCCGGTTGCCGAGGACGTGCCGCAGCCCTTCGGCGATCTGCGCGCCGAGCCCGCTGCGGGCTCCGCCGGCGGTGTCGGCGGCGGCCGGGGCGGGCTCGGCGGCTGGGGCGGGGGCGGCGGCTGGGGCGGGGGCGGCGGCCGGGGCGGGGGCGGCGGCCGGGGCGG
>NZ_JBEOSA010000059.1:0-58099 GCF_040302625.1 Kitasatospora sp. NPDC097643
CTCAACGGCCCGGGCACCTCGGCGGGGCGCTCCACGGCCAGCCTGCGCATCGGCAGGACCGGTAGTTCCTCAGCCCGCGCTACCGTCAACTCCCGCCGACGACCGTCGGGCCCCCGACCCGTACCCTCGTGACTCCTGTCCCGACGACCCCTTGGGCGGCCCGAGATGGACGACCAGCAGCTCTACCTGCTCTGGCACGCACGCCACCTGGTGGTGGAGGACGACGGCAGCACCCGCCACCGGGACCCGGACGGCGAGCTGCACCTGGACGAGGAGGAGTGGCGCCTGCTCGGCGTCTTCCACGACGAGGCCACCGCCGCCGCACACCTCGCCACCGCCCGTACCCTGCCGGGCTTCCGTGACGAGCCGGACTGCTTCCGGATCTCCCCGCTGCTGCCCGACGAGGACCACTGGACGGAGGGCTACATCACCGTGGTCCACTGACCCGCCGCCGCCGCTGTTTCACCGCTGCCGTCCGCCCGCCGAGGAGTGCCCGCATGCCGCGGACCGTCTACCTGCTGACCCACCACCACCATCTGCCCACCGCCGAGGACCCGACGGTGCCCGAGCCGTACGAGGACGGCGAGCCGCTGTACTGGGACGACAACGAGGACGACGTGAAGGTGCTCGGCCTCTACGCCACCCGGGAGTCGGCCGAGGCCCGGATCGCCCGGGCCCGCGAGCTGCCGGGCTTCCGCGAGACGCCCGAGGGCTTCGCGATCCACCCGTACGTCGTCGACGAGGTGCGCTGGCCGGCCGGCTTCCGGATCGCGCCGACCGGCTGACCGGCCGACAGGCTGACGGGCTGACCGGCCGATCCGGAAGCCGGGAGGGGGCTCAGCGCCGGGCGGCGGTCAGGCTCGCGGAGCCGCCGCGCAGCGCGAGCGCGGCCGGGACCAGCGTCGCGGCGAGCGCCACCACGGCACACAGCAGCCCGAGTTCGGCGACGGACCGCCACGGGACGGCCGGGGTGAGCGGGCCGACCACCCGGCGCAGGGCCGCGCACGCCCCCGTCGTGCTGACCAGCGCGGCGACGGCGCCCAGCGCCACGCCGCCGGTCACGCACATCAGCGCCTCGGCCGCGAGCATCCGCAGCACCTGCCCCCGGGTGGCGCCGGTCAGCCGCAGCAGCGCCAGTTCGCGCCGGCGGCCCGCGACGGCCATGACCTGGGTGTTGCCGAGCGACACCGCCGTGTACAGCAGCGAGCAGCCGAGGATCATCTCCAGTCCGAGCCGCGAGCCCTGCTCGTTGGCGTCGCGGGCGGCGTCGGCCACCTCGGCGGGCGTGCCGACCCGGACGCCCAGCCCGGCCACCGCCGCCCGCAGTGCGGCGCCGGCCGCCGCGCGGTCCGCCCCCTCGGCCAGCCGGACGTACGCGGCCGAGGCCAGGGCGGGCCGCCCGGTGTCGACGGCGGGCAGGTAGCCCTGCACCTCGTCCTGGGCGGAGGCGAACACGGCGGCGACCCGCAGCCGGGTCTCGGTGCCGTCGGCCAGCCAGACCGGCACGGACTGCCCGGCCTTCGGCGAGCCCGGCCACTCGGCGCTCAGCACGACGGCGCCCGGCCCGAGGTCGTCCAGCGAACCGGAGGTCAGCGGCAGCCGGGCGACAGCGCGCAGGGCGGCCGGGTCGGCCGTCATCACCGTCCGCCCGAGCACGATCGCGCCGTCCTCGACCGCGTACAGGGTGGTCGGGGTCTCGGCCAGCACGGTGGCGCCCGGCACGGCCCGCAGCCGGTCGACGACGGCCCGGCTCAGGCCGGGCACCCCGGTGGGGGTGACCACGAAGTCGGTGCCGGCGAGCCGCTGGTGGGCCTGGGCCACCCGGGCGGCGTTGATGGTGTCCACCGAACCGAACAGGCACCCGGCCAGCGCGACGATGATCACCGCCGGGGTCGCCGTCGCGACCGTCCGCCGCCCCGACCCGGTCGCGGCCGCCCGGGCGGTCCGCCACACCATCCCCGGCCGACGGGAGAACCGGGCGTGCAGCGCGGACGGCACCGCGGTGAGCAGCCGGACGACCGGGGCGACCAGCACCCCGGCGAGGACCACGAACGCGCCGCCGGTCCAGAGCGCGAGTGCGGCGGAGCCGCCCGCGCTCGCGGCGAACTGCGGCGCGCGCAGCGCGATGCCGGCCATCACGGCGACACCGCCGAGCAGCGCGAGGGCGCCGACCGACCAGCGCAGCACGGCGGCGGCGCGGGAGGTGCCCTCCTGCTCGGTCTGCCGCAGCGCGTCCATCGGGCCGAGCCGGGCCGCCCGCGTGGCCGCGCCGACCACCCCGGCGGTGGCGGTGAGCAGGCCGATCAGCACCGCGCCGAGCAGCGCCCAGCCGTTCGGCGGCACCGTGAAGTCGGCCGGGACGAGGCCGTGGTCGACCAGCCACCGGCCGGTCGGCGGGGCGGCGCCCAGCCCGAGCAGGCAGCCGGCGGCGGAGCCGAGCGCGCCGACCAGCATCGCCTCGTGGCGGACCAGCCGGGCGGTGTCCGCGCGGCTCGCGCCGATCAGGCGCAGCAGGGCGAGTTCGCGGCGGCGCTGGGCGACGGAGAACGCGAAGGTGCCCGCGACCATGAAGGCGGAGACGAACGCGGCGACACCGGCCGCGACCCCGAGCGGGGTGAGCACGTTGTCGAGCCGGCCGAGGTCGGCGTCGCGGTTGGGGTCGCCCAGGCGGCGGTCCGGGCCGGTGAGCACCTTGGCGGGAGCGCCCGTGAGCGCCTCGCGGACCCGCTCGGCCGGGGCGGTGGCGACGATCGCGGTGACGTCCGGGGCGAGCCGCTCGGCCTCGGCGTCGGTGAAGAAGAGCGCGTGCTCGAACGGGACCGGCCCGGTGACGCCCGAGACGGTGGCCTCCTGCGGGCCCGCCGCCGTCAGCAGCCGGACCCGGCGCCCCACGGCGGCCGGGTCGCCACCGCCGACCACGACCTCGCCGGCGGCCAGCGGCGGGCGGCCGGCGGTGAGCCGGTAACCGCCGAACTCGGCGGCGGACCAACCGTGTCCCACCTGCGTCCCGGGGCCGTCGGCGAGCTGCGCGAAGAAGGTGCGGTCGGCCACGGCCCGCCCGGTGCCGGCCACCGCCCGCAGGACCTCGGCCGGCAGGCCGGGCTGGTGGTCGAGCGGCTGCACCTGCGGCTCGCCACTGCTGTCGGTGAACCGCACGGAGACGTCCGGCAGGACGAGCACGGGCGCGGCGTCGAAGCGGTACTGCGACCGCTCGGGCAGGCTGCCGGTGGCGGCGATGGCCAGCAGCGCGGTGGCCATCAGCCCGACCCCGAGCGCCAGTGCGAGGAGACTTCCGACGAAGGACGCCCAGCGCAGTCGGAGGGTCGAGACAGCGATCTTGAACACCCGATGATCTTGGACCGCCCGCCCCGCTCGGCGCAATCCCGGATCACCGTCGCCGCAGGTGACAGACCACCACCAGGAGCACCAGCCCGACGGCCGGACCGACGCCGGCGGAGCTCCCGCCGGGCCCGCCCGGGACGCCGGGAGGCCCGGGTATCGCCTCGGGTGACGGCGCCTCAGCAGGGCTTCCCGGGGTACGACCCGGAGTTCCCCCCACGCGGCCCGCAGTCACCCGGCGGACATTTGGCGACCTCCGCCCTCACCTCGTCCAGGGTGTGCTCCAGCAGCTGCTTGCACTGGTCCTGCTGGGCCTTGTCCTTGCAGGCGCGGACGGCCTGCCAGCCCTCCAGGATGACGATCGCCTCCCAGCCCTTGAGGATGTACATCAACGTCCGGCACAGGCAGTCGACGTAGTCCTGCACGCCCGGGAAGCCGTTCCACACGCCCTTGACCTGGCGGTCGAGCACCAGCAGCCGCGCGTACAGGTCCAGCGACGACCCGGTCGGGTCGGCGGCGTCATGGGCGAGCTGCGCGGCGTCGGTCCTGAGCTGGGCCGCCCGCTTCGGCAACGCCGCGATCTCCGCCAGGAGGACGTCCTTGAAGTACGCCGAGGTCGTGCCGACCTCCTCCCGGTAGTGCGCGATCAGGCCCGCGAGCTTGGCGACCGGGTCGCCCTGGTGGCCCTCGGTGCTGAAGTCGCAGTCCCACTCGCGACAGCCGGGCTCCCCGACGCACTGCGCGATCCGGCCGTAGACGTTCTGCACCGCCTGCTCGACGCAGTCGCGCTGCTCCTCGTCGAGCCGGCAGCGCAGCTGCTCGCGGATCGCCTTCACCTGGTCCTCGGCCGCCTTGACGTCGGGCTTGGCGGTCGCCACGGCCTTGCCGTAGTCGGTCTTGGCGGTGCCGAGGGCGGCCCGGAACGCCGTCAGGTCCTGCAAACTCGCGTCGGTGACCTCGGCCTGCCGCTTGATGCCAGCCGCCTTGCAGGAGAGCTCGTCGATGGCGTCCACGTCGCAGCAGCCGTGTCCGGGAGGGTGCGGGGTTCCGTAGCTCATGGGCGTTCTCCGGGGTGAGGAAGGAGCTCCTGCGTGCGGGAGCGGAGGCCCGTCGAGTGTGCGCCGGGCACTGTCACCGCGCCGTCGCCCGGCCATCGCCGAACGGCGGCAACGCTGCGGTGACGGGCGGGGACCAGCATCGGACCATGGCTGGATACCGGGCACTCGCCGCCGTCGGACGCAGCGTGGTCGCGCTGCTCAACCGGCGTTTCGTGGAGGAGATCCCCGACGGCGCCGACCGGCGGCCGACCGCGGTGCTCGCCGGCCCGCTGGACTTCGAGAAGGTCGACACCCCCGGCGCGGTGATCGCCTACCCGGCCGTCTCGGTGTACTGCTACCGGCTCAGCATCGACCGGGAGACCAGGGCCGGCTGGGGCGCCGTCTCCGCGCAGGACGGCCTGCCGCGACTGCCGCTGCGGATGCACATGATGCTCGCCGCCTGGGACCACACCGTCGACTACGAGCTGGAGTGGCTGGGCCTGGCCGCGCGGACCCTGGAGAGCGAGAGCGTCCTCACCGGCCCGACGCTCGACCCCAGCGGCGCCTGGGAGCCGGGCGACACGGTCCAGGTCGTCTCGGACGAGCTGGCGATGGACTCGCTGAGCGAGGCCTTCCAGGCGATGACCACCGACTACCGGCTCTGCCTGCCGTACCTGGCCCGGGTGGTCCGGATCGACGGCGCGGCCCAGCCGGTCGCCGAGCAGGTCACCACGGTGGGCTCCCGCCTCTCCGGGATCCCCCGATGACCACCGCCCCGGGCGCGGGCGACGCGATCACCGTCGACGCCGGCCGGGTGGACGTCCTGCACCGGCTCGCGCTCGCCGTCCGCCCGCTCGACGCGCGCACCACCGGCCCGGCCGGCGGCGTCCGGGTCGGGCGCGAGGCCCCGCCGCCCGGCGGCCCCGTCCAGCCCCTGGAGAGCCACGGCGCCGGCGGCTCGGTGCTGCGCTACGGCACCGGCGGCGTCCGCGGCCGCGTGGTCGTGCTGCGGCTCGACGACCCGGACCGGCGCTTCGTCCCACGCCGCTTCCGGCTCCCGCTCTGGACCCTCGCCGAGCTCACCGGCGCGGACGCCCGCCCGCCCACCGCCGGATACGTCCCGGCGGCCTCCCGGCTGCTGCGGCCCTGGCTGCTGCCCGGCGTGGCGTACCCGGTGACCGGCGGCATCACCGGCCTCCGACTGCGCGTCACCTACCTGGGGCAGCCGGTGCGCTGGCCCAGGGTCGAGGCCTTCGCCGCCGGCGGCGTGCGGATCGGCTGGGCGCACGGCGACGAGCACGGCCAGGTGCTGCTGCTGGTCGACGGCATCGGCAAGCAGTCCCACCCCACGCCCTCCGCCTTCGACGTGGTGCTGCGCACCGCCGTCCCGGACCGGGTGCACCTCCCACCGGTCGACCCGGACGACCCGCTCGCCGACCTGGTGGTGGAGGACGTCCCGCGCAGTCAGGCCCCGCCCACCGACCAGGACCTCGACAACCCGGTGCTGCGGGGCGTCGCCCTGCCGCCCGGCTACCGGACCGCCTCCCGGGACGTGCTCCGGAGTCTGACCGTCGGCCGGGTGCTGCCCGCCACCGACCTGCCCCACATCTGACCGCGACCGAGGAGGCCCGCGCGCATGCCCGAGTACCTGACCCCAGGCGTCTACGTCGAGGAGACCAGCTTCCGCTCACGGGCGATCGAAGGCGTGCCCACCAGCACCTTCGGCATGGCCGGGCGGACGGCCTACGGCCCGGTGCCGTACACCGTCACCGGCGGGCCGACCCTGGTGCCCGGGCCGACCCTGGTGACCAGCTTCACCGAGTACGAACGCGCCTTCGGCGGGCTGCTGCTGGACGACGACAAGGTCAGCTACCTGGCACTGGCGGCGCGCGCCTTCTTCGCCAACGGCGGCCGCCGGCTGTACGTCTCCCGGGTCTTCCCCTTCGCCATGAAGACGACGAACGGTGTCTCGGAGATCGACGTGCCGGCGAACTTCGCCTCGGTGTCCTCGCCGCCGACCGGGACACCGCTGGTGCGCTGGTGGGCCCGCTGGCCCGGGGTGGCGGGGGCGAAGATCAGCATCGCGGTGGCGTTCCGGCGCAGCAAGAACGTGCTGATCCCCTCCACCACGAACGGCACGACCACGCTCAAGCTCACCGGCGTCCAGCCGGGCGCGGCCGTCGAGGTGCTCGGGCTGGGCGCCGACGGCAAGCCGCCCACGCCCGCCGACAAGACGCCGCCGGCCTCCGCCACCGTCAAGATCGTGGACCGCGCGGCCGACGGCAGCCTCGGCTACCGGAACGCCCAGGGCGGGGTCGACGCCCCCGCCGCGGGGACGGCCGCCTTCCACATCACGCTGGCCGTCAGCGTCCGGCTCGGCACGGACCGGCTGGACGTCTACAACGAGCTCGAACTGGACCGGCTCCACCCGCGCGCAGCAGAGAACGTGCTCAAGCCCCGGGATCCGGCGGACGAGTCCTGCCTGGTCTGGCTGGAGCTCCCGGACGGTGCCGCGGGGGCCCAGGTCGCCCCGGGCGACCGGCTGGCCGAGCTACTGAAGTTCAACGCCCAGCAGCGCGGCTTCCTGACCGGCGGCGGCAACGGCACGGAGCCGACGGCGGACGACCTCAAGGGCCGGGCCGCCGACCCCGACAACCTCAACAAGCCCGCCACCGGCCTGACCGCGCTCGGCGAGATCGACGACATCGCCATCGTCGCCATGCCCGACACCGTCACCCTGGCGGAGGATCCGCAGAAGGAAGCGGTGGACGGACTGATCGACCACTGCGAGCAGCTGCACTACCGGATGGCGATCGTCGACCCGCCGCCGAACAGCTCGATGACCGGGGTGCGCCAGTTCCGTTCGCAGTTCGACAGCACCTACGCGGCGCTCTACTACCCGTGGCTGCGGATCGTCGACCCGACCAGGCGGCCCGACCCGGGCGGGCCCACGCCGATGCTGGAGGTGCCGCCCTCGGGCTTCGTCGCCGGGATCTACGCCCGCAGCGACATCGAGCGCGGGGTGTTCAAGGCCCCGGCCAACGAGGTCGTGCACGGGATGAGCGAGTTCGTCACCAACGTCACCTACGACCGGCAGTCCGTGCTCAACCCCGAGGGGATCAACGCGCTGCGCTTCTTCGAGGGCCGGTCCAACCGGGTCTGGGGCGCGCGCACCATGAGCTCGGACCCGGAGTGGAAGTACGTCAACGTCCGACGGCTCTTCATCTACCTGGAGCACTCGATCGACAAGTCGACCCAATGGGCCGTCTTCGAGCCCAACAACGAACGGCTCTGGGCGTCCGTCCGCCAGTCGATCGAGGATTTCCTGCTGGTGACCTGGAAGAGCGGCGCGCTGATGGGCACCAAGCCCGAGGAGGCGTTCTTCGTCCGGTGCGACCGCACCACCATGACCCAGAACGACATCGACAACGGCCGCATGATCTGCCTGATCGGGGTGGCCCCCACCTACCCGGCCGAGTTCGTGATCTTCCGGATCGGCCAGTTCACCGCCGACGCCCCGCTCGTCTGAGCACCCGTCACATCGGCACGCCGTCCCCGATCCCGCTCAGCCCAGGAGGCAGCACATGGCCATTCGCAACAACCCGTACGGGGCCTTCAACTTCCTCGTCAAACTCGGCGACGCCGGCGGCGAGGACCAGATCGCCGGCGGCTTCTCCGACTTCACCGGCGCAGGCAACGAGGTGAAGTTCTCCGAGTACCGCAACGGCAACGACAAGGAGAACCACGTCCGCAAGATCGCCAACACCAACGTCACCGACGACGTCACCCTCAAGCGCGGGATCATCGGCGACCTGCGGCTGTTCAACTGGATCAAGGACACCCGGGAGGGCCGCCACGACCCCCGCACCGTCGTGGTGACCCTCTACGACGAGGCCCGCACCGCCGTCTGCGCCTGGACGTTGCACGCCGCCCAGCCCAAGAAGTGGGTCGGCCCCACCCTGGCCGGCAAGGGCGGCGGCGAGGTGGCGATGGAGGAACTGCACCTCGTCGCCGAGCGGATCGACTTCGCGTCCCTTTGACATCCTCCCCGCCCTATGAGGCGGGGATTCCTCCTGCGCCTGCGGCACGGAAACCCGTGATTCGCCGGTCGCCGAGACGGGTTCCCCGTTCGACGGGCCGTGCCTGGCGTGGGATCGCCACGCCGGGTCTGACCGGCCCTCCAGGGGCGTTTAGCCTGTCCGCCTGTCCGGCGGCCAGGATGTTTCGAGCAGCGTTGAGGTCACGGTCATGCAGCACACCACACGCGCTACAAGCCCACTCGCGGACGGCGAGGGGCTTGGGTCCATCGCGGTGGCCACATGCCGAGCAGAGCTGGGAGGACGGGAACGCGCGGTGCACGATGCCAATGGTGCGCCCGTAGCGAGCTGCCTTTTCTTCGAGGAGCCGCCGGAAGGTGGACCAGCCGGCGTCGTGGACGGACTTGGCCAGAGGGCCACGGCCGAGGCCGCGCACGTTCAGGTCTTCCAGGTACACCGCTTGGGTCTCGCGGATGATCCTGGTGGTCTGCTTGTGCAGCCAGTCCATACGGGTGTCGGCCACCTTGGCGTGGGCCTTGGCGACCTTCCGGCGGGCCTTCTCCCGGTTCTTCGATCCCTTGGCCTTGCGGGACAGGTCCCGCTGGGCGGCCTTGAGCTTCTTCTCTGCCTTGCGGAGGAATCGAGGGTTGTCGATCACCGTGCCGTCGGAGAGGACGGCGTAGGTGGCCAGCCCGAGGTCGATGCCGATCTCGGCGTCGACCTCGGGCAGAACGTCCGGCTCGATGTCCACGACGAAGCTGACGTGGTACCGCCCGGCCGCATCCAGCACGACCGTCACGGACGACGGATCAGCGGGCAGTGCGCGGGACCACTTCACCCGTACGTCGCCGATCTTGGCCAGGTTCAGCTTGCCGTTGCCTCGGATCCGGAACCCGTTGCGGGTGAACCGCAGCGACTGCCGGGTATCCCGCTTCGACTTGAAGCGCGGCAGCCCTACCGGACGGCCGGCCCGCTTGCCGGACACCGAGTCGAAGAAGTTCCGGTAGGCCGAATCCAGATCCCGAAGAGACTGGATCAGAGGGTCCACGCCGACCGAGGCCAGCCACGCCCGCTCGGCGGTCTTCTTCGCCGCCGTGATCACCAACTTCTGGAGATCAGTGCTCTTGGGGTAAGGAAGCCCGGCCTTCCGGGCGTCCTTCCGTGCTGCGAGAGCGTCGTTGTACACCACCCGCGCGCATCCGAACGTCCGGGCCAGCGCAGCGCGCTGACCTTCCGTCGGGTAGATGCGAAAGGCGTACCTCAAATGCACCAGGCCAACCTAACGTCAGGCACTGACAACGACTCACGTCAGAGCCTCCGAAGATCACTCCGCGTCGCGGCCCCGATCCAAGGACCAAAGCCTTCCCGGCCTGAAGGCTGGGGCTTCCTGGGAGAAATCAGGTGAGCACCCCGATCAGCACCCCCGGGCTGCGGCTCGGTGCGCCGGGCGTCTACCGGGACGCCCGGCGGGCGGCGCCCGCCTTCCGGCCGGTCCGGCTGGACGTGGCCGGGTTCGTCGGGGTGGCACCGCGCGGGCCGGTGGACCGGCCGGTGGCCGTTGACCGCTGGACCGACTACGTCCAGCGCTTCGGCGCCTTCGAGGGCCGCGGGCTGCTGCCGTACGCCGTCCGGGCGTTCTTCGCCCAGGGCGGCAGCCGGGCGTACGTACTGCGGGTCTCGCCGCTGCCGCGCGCGCCCGACCCGGCCGCGCTCGCCGCCGTGGCCCGGCACGTCGTCCGGCTGGCCGGGCCGGACCACGGCACCCCGGTGGAGCTCGGCCTGCTCGCCGCCGACGAGGGGACGTGGGGCGGGCGGCTCGCGGTGCGCTGGGAGTTCACCGCCACGCGGAGCTTCCCCGGCCGGGTCGACGGCGACCGGCTGGCCCTGCCCGAGGCGGTCGCCGCGCCGGCCGGCACCCTGCTGCGGCTGCGCGGCCAGGGGCTGCCGCCCGCCGGGGAGTTCTTCCAGGTCGTCCAGGTCGTCCAGCCGACCGAGGGATCGGCGCCGCGCGAGCGCGCCGCCGTCCTGGACCGGCCGCCCGCCACCCCGCCCGGCACCGGCCTCGACGTGGGCGTCGTCACCGCGACCGTCACCGTCACCGATCCCGACCCGGCCCTCGCCCGGCAGGAGCGCTTCACCGACCTCGGGCTCTCGGTGGCGCACCCGCGCTGGGTCCGGACCGTGCTCACCGAGGAGTCCCGGCTGATCGCGCCGGACGGCGACTGGCCCGAGCTGCTGCTGCCGCCGGACGCCACCCTCCCGACCGTCGACGCCGTGCTCGACCGGCCCGGCACGGACCGCTGGGCCGGCATCACGGCGGACAGCCTCTTCGGGGACGCGCCGGCCGAGCTGCTCCCGATCGGCGGGTACCAGACCGCCGACGACACCAACGCGTTCATCGGCCTGGACCGGCTGGCCCTGGAACCCGAGGTCGCGCTGCTCTCCGTGCCCGACCTGTTCTGGGACTACCTGGTGCCCGCCGGCAGCACCGAGCTGCCGGAGCAGCCCAGGCCCGGCGCCGGGGTGCCCTGCCCGCCCCCGCCCGTCCCGATGGTCTACCCGCCGCAGCCGGAACGGGCCGTCCTGCTCGACGGCCGCGCCCCGGGCGACCTCGCGGAGATCCTGCGCCGGCAGCGGCGGATGGTCGCCCTGGCGGAGCGCCAGCGCCGCTTCACCGCCCTGCTGGACGTGCCGCCCGGGCTGGCGTTGCACCAGATCGCGTACTGGCGGGCCGGCTTCGACAGCTCGTTCGCCGCCGCCCACCACCCCTGGCTCGGCGTGGTCGACCCGGCGGACCCGCAGCGGCGGGCCGTCCTGGTGCCGCCGTCCGCGTTCGCCGCCGGCATCATCGCCGACCGCGAGCACCGGCTCGGCATCCCCTGGGGCCCGGCCAACGCCATCGCCCGCGACGCGGTGACCGCCGCCGACCTGCCCGGGGCGGCCGAGCGCGACGAACTCCACCTGCTCGGCGTCGACGTCTTCGCCGCCGAGTGGGACGGCTTCCGGCTGGCCTCCGCCCGGACTCTGTCCGGGGATCCGGACTACCGGCAGCTCAGCGTCCGGCGACTGATGACGATGCTGCGACTGGTCTTCGAACGGCAGGCGCAGAGCCTCGCCTTCGAACCCAACTCGCCGCAGCTGCGCGCCGAACTGCGCGGCGCGGTCACCCAGTTGCTGCGCGACCTGTTCCGGGCCGGGGCGTTCGCCGGCGCCACCGAGGCGCAGGCCTTCTTCGTCCGCTGCGACGAGGAGCTCAACCCGGGCTGGTCGCAGGGGCTCGGCCGGCTGGTCGCCGAGATCGGGGTGGCGCCCGCCCAGCCCCTGGAGTACCTCGTCCTGCGGATCGCGCAGGACGCGGACGGCGACGTCAGAGTGACAGGGTGAGTGATGGCCGATCTGGTGCAGGGGTTCAACTTCCGGGTCTCGCTGGGGCGGAGCACCTCGCCGGGGCCGACCGCGGCGCCGCCGCCCTCGCTGACCGACCAGCCGTCCGAGGCCTCCCGCACCGGCCGGGGCGCGGCGGGTGGCGGCACCGACGGGCCCGACCGGCTCGGTGACGGCGGTTTCCAGGAGTGCACCGGCCTGGAGCTGGAGATGGAGGTCGGCGACCACCCCGAGGGCGGCCGCAACGACGGGCTGGTCCGCGGGATCGGCCGGGTCAAGCTGCAACCGATCGTCCTCAAACGCGGGATGCTCGTCCCCACCCGGGGCGGCCGGGCCGACACCGCGCTGTGGGACTGGCTGTACGGCATCGTCGGCGGCGAACGCCGGGCCGTCCGCTACGACGGCGACATCGAGGTCCTGGACCCGACGGGGGCGCGGACCGTCGCCCACTGGCGGTTCGTCCGCGGCCTCCCCGTCAAGGTCACCGGGCCGGCGCTGAACGCCAGGACCGGTGAGATCGCCATGGAGGAACTGCACATCGCCCACGAGGGCCTGCGACTGGAGGGCACCTGATGCCGGAGCTGGCCCACGCGACCCTGCAACGCCTCGCCGTCACCAAGGCCGCGACGAAGGACCAGCCGCCCGTGGTCAAGGGCGAGGGACCGGTCGTCGAGGTCCAGTTCAACCCGGTCTCGCTGCGCCTCAGCCGCAACAACAACGTCGACCGGGGCGGCACCAGCACCCGGACCCAGAAACGCCAGAACCCCGCGCAGGAGGGCGCCACCCTCTCCTTCGACCTGGCCTTCGACACCGCCGAACAGGGTGGGCCCGGCGAGTACGTGGACGTCCGCGACTGGACGGCGGTGGTGCGGCAGTTCGTCGAGCCGCCGCCGAAGAAGAAGGGCGACCCGCCACCGGTCGTGCGCTTCGTCTGGGGCCCGCTCCGCTTCAACGGCATCGTCACCCAGGTCAACGAGGAACTCGACCTGTTCGCCCCGGACGGCACCCCGCTGCGGGCCAAGGTCGCCGTCACCATCGCCGAACAGAACTTCACCTACGAGGCGAACGAGACCGGCGCCGGACGGCGGGACGCCCGGGCCGCGACCGACCCGGGCGCGGCCCGGCCCGGCTCCACCCCCGGCACCGCCGGCACCGCCCGGCCGCAGCAGCTGGCTCAGGCCCAGGCCGGGGAGAGCGCCCAGCAGCTGCTCGCCCGGCTCGGGCTCGACCCGGCGGCCTGGCGCGGGGCGATGCGGGGCCTGGACAGCCCGCTCTCCCTGACGGCCGGCTTCAACGTCCAGCTCGGGGTGGAGGTCGAGGCGGGCGGGAGCGTCGGGCTCTCGGCGGGCTTCGCGGGCGAGGTCGCGGCGACATCGGTCGCCGGGCTCGCCGGGGCGCTGGGTCTGGGAGTCGACGGCGTCCCGCCGGGCGGCGGCCCGGCCGGTGGCGGCGTTGGTGGCGGCGGCGCTGCCGGGGTGGGGGCCGGGGGCGACATCGGGACGGCGGTGGCGGGCGTCGACGCGGCGACGGCGGCGGGCTTCGCGCTCTCGGCCGGGGGCGGGATCGCCGCCTCGGTGAACACGGTGGTCGGCGCCCGGGCGGCGCTGGCGGTCGATCAGGCGCGCGGCGCCTTCGCCGTCCCGGCGGGCGGGTCGACGGGCGGGACGGCAGGCGGGTCGGCGGGCGGGATGGCGCCGGGGCGGCCGGGTGCGGCCGGGCCCGCCGGATCGACCTACGGCGGGCGCCCCCCGGCAGCCGACCCCACCACCCCGGCCGCCCCACTCGGCACCGACCCGCGCGCCCTCACCTACGGCCGGGGCGTCCCGCTGCGCAGCCGCGCCGACCCCGGCACCCTCGCCGAGGTGACGGCCGGCGGCGCCCTCGGCCTGACCGGCCGGGCCCGGGCCCAGGAGACCCCGCAGCCCGACGGCGTGACACCCCCGTGGGAACGGCTGCCCCCGGTGACGCCCGCCCGCCTCGCGGCGGACTGCGAGCAACGCCGCCGTGACGCACCGCCCAGCACCCTGAGGTGGCGACCGCCCGGAGGAGGCCGGCCATGAGCGTGCACATCGGCGAAGTCCACACCGACGTCGTCCCCGTCGGCGGCCCCGGGCCGGCGGCGGCCGGCGGGCAGGGCGGCCCGGTCAAGGAGGCCGAGCTGGCCGAGCGGCTGGGCGACGCCCTCCACCGCGCGGGCTGGCTCGCTGCGCGGGTCGCCGCCGAGGGCTTCGATGACTGAGCCCGCCGTCACGGCCGTCGCACCGGTCTTCACCGTCGGCGGGGACCTCGTCCGGGACCTCGGCCGGGACTGCGTCCGGCTGGAGGTCTGCGAGGGCGTCGAGGGCCTGCGCACCCTCCAGGCGACCTTCCTGGCCAGCGGTATCGGCGCCAAGGGCCCGCAGGAGAACCTCGCGCACCTGGACGGCAGGACCATCGACCTCGGCAGCGCGCTCAAGGTCGCGCTCGGCCCCGACGCGCAGCAGCGCACCGTCTTCGAGGGCGCCGTCTCCGGGCTGGAACTCGTCCTCGGCGACGGCGACCCGCCCGTCGTGGTGGCGCACGCCGAGGACGCCCTGATGCGGCTGCGGATGACCCGCCGCTCGCGCAGCTACCCGCACACCACCGACGGCGAGCTGGCCGAGGCGATCGCCCGCGAGCACGGCCTGCGGGCCGACGTCGACGCGGTCGGCCCGCGCTACGACGTCGTCCAGCAGTTCAACCAGAGCGACCTCGCCTTCCTGCGCGAACGCGCCCGGCTGATCCAGGCCGAACTCTGGTGCACCGGCACCACCCTGCACCTGCGCACCCGCGCCGCCCGCCCCGGCACCGCCGTCACCCTCGTCCTCGGCCGCGACCTGCTCTCCGTCCGGCTCGCGGCCGACCTCGCCCACCAGCGCAGCGAGGTGGTGGTCACCGGGTACGACGCCGACCGGCGCGAGGCGGTCGACGAGCGGGCCGGGCCCGAGGTGGTCGAGGCCGAGACCTCCGGCGGCCGGCTCGGCGTCCGACTGCTCGGCCGGGCGCTCGGCCCCAGCACCAGCCTGCGGGTCCGCGAGGTCGCCCTCGACGCCGCCGAGGCGAACGCCTGGGCACGGGCCGAGATGCTCCGGCGCGGCCGACGCTTCGTCACCGTCACCGGCCTCACCAACGGCACGCCCGACCTCGTCGTCGGCAGCCGGCTCACCCTCCAGGACGTCGGCGCCCCCTTCAACGGTGGCGGCTACTACGTCACCCGGCTGCGCCACGGCTTCGACCTGGAACACGGATTCCGCACCCGCTTCGAAGCGGAGCGGGCCACCCTGAACGAGGTGAACTGATGGCTCTGCCCAGACCGGTGGACGGCGCCGTGCCCGGTTACCACGGGGCCTACCCCGCCCTGGTCACCAACATCGTGGACGAGCGGAAGCTGGGCCGGGTCGAGGTGCGCTTCCCCTGGCTCGGCACCGACGGCGACCGGGACGTCCGGGCCTGGGCCACGCTCTGCTCGCCGTACGCCGACAAGGACCAGGGCCTGCTGGTGCTGCCCGAGGTCGGCAGCCAGGTGGTGGTGGTGTTCGAGGCGGGCAACCTGCGCCGCCCGTACATCCTCGGCGCCGCCTGGAACGGGCGGGAGAGCCTGCCGCACGAGCCGGAGGCGGCGAACAACATCCGGCTGCTGCGCTCCCGGGCGGACAGCCGGCTGGAGTTCGACGACACCGGCGGCGGCGCGTCGAAGGTGCGGATCACCATGGCCTCCGGCCACGAGGTGAGCCTGGACGACGCCGCGCGGACCGTCACCGTCAAGCACGCCACCGGCTGCGTGATCCGGCTGACCGACACCTCGGTGGAGATCACCGCGAACGTGTCGGTCGACGTCACCGCCCCGGTGGTGAAGGTCGACGCACCGCTGGCCACCTTCAGCGGCCTGGTCCAGGTCGGCACCCTGGTCGCCGAGCAGATGGTGATGTCGCCCGCGTACACCCCGGGCGCGGGGAACATCTGGTGAGCGGGCAGCACGGCTTCCAGTTGCGCGCGCCCTGGTACGTCTGCGAGCGCGGCCGGTACGACCGCTTCCACGACCGGGCCAAGGCGCCGGCGATCCAGAAGTACGACGCACCCGACTTCGTCCGGCACCTGACGGAGGACCCGCGGGTCTCGCTGACCTTCGACCAGGCGGAGGACGTGTACTCCTACCCCGTGGCCGTCCCGGCGGGCCAGGCCGGGCGGGGGCGCCTACGGTTCGCCACCCACACGATGACCCCGACACCGCTGCGCAAGCTCTACCAGCCCAGCCACAACCGGTTCTACGCCGTGGTCGTCGAACTGTTCTGCGACCAGCCGGGCCTGCCGCTGCCGGGCGCCTCGGCCGAGGGCGTCCAGGTGCGGATGGTGATGCGGCGCCAGGAGCAGTTGGTACCGAGGGGCGCCGAGCAGCGGGTGCGCCGGCTCGCGAAGCGGCTCACCACCGACCTGCTGGCCGCCCAGGGAGTGAAGGCGCAGCACCTGCACGACCGGGACCTGGTCAACGTGCTCTGGGCCGACCGCGCCTACCGGGCCCGGTTCGAGGCCGAACACCGCGAGCTCTTCGCCGAGCTCCCGCCGCCGGTCCTACAGACCTGGACCACCGGGGCGAAGGGACCGCACTGGGTGCCGAAGGGCGCGCTGGACGAGCACGGCAAGCCCGAGCCGGAGCAGGAAATGACGATGTGGCGGATCCCGACGCCCGCCTGGGAGTGCGGGCCGGCGGCCAAGCGCTCGCTCTGGTTCGGCCTCGTCCCGACCCTCTCCGGCGAGCACGACGACCAGGGCACGCCCAAACTCGACGACCAGCACGTGTACGAGATCCACTGTGTCGCCCGCCGGCCCCCGGCCCCCGGCCACGAGCACTGTCCGCCGCAGGAGTCCTGGAGCGCGCCGACCGAACCGTTCAGCCTGGCCGCGTTCTACGACCCGGAGGGCACCAAGAACCGCAAGGTGTCGATCACGATGCCTGACTTCCGGGCCCTCGCCGCCCGGGCCGGACGCCCGGCCGGGCCCGGCGGGGTGGCGATCACGAGTCCGCCGGGCTCGCAGCTGCCGACGGGCACCGAGATCCCGAAGCCGGGCAGCGGACAGGTGGGGGGTGCGGACTTCCGGATCTGCACCTTCGCGCTGGAACTGTTCATGATCGTGGCGTTCTTCCTGTTCAGCCTCTTCCTGCCGATCGTGGTGCTCGCCTTCCAGCTGTGGTGGCTGCTCGCGCTGCGGTTCTGCCTGCCGCCGGACGTGGTGGCGTTGGGGGCGCTCAAGGCGTACTTCAACACCACCCCGGGCGCCGTCCTCGCGTCGCTGCCGGACACCGCCGCCCCGGGTGACGCGAGCAGGAAGGGCCTGGACGCCCTGCTCGGCGCTCCGGACGCGTCGGACCCGGACATCGCGACGGGTGCCACGGCCACGATGGCCGCGACGTCGCAGTTCAAGGCCGGCGCGCCGGATGCCCACGACGCTGCCGTCGACCTGGTGACCACCCTCGACCCGAACACGGCCGCGACGCCGACGCCGCCGCCCGTCGAATCCTCCCCGCCCGACCCGCTCTGCGGAGGTGGCCGATGACTCCGACCGATCCGACCGACCTGAGCGACCCGCCCGACCACCCCCGTGCAGCCCGCTGATGGCCGCCGCAGCCGGGGCCGCCGCCCGCGAGGCCAAGCCGCCCGCACCCGCGCCGAAAGCGGCGCCACCCGCGCCGAAGGCGGCCCCGCCGACCCCGGCCGCGCCCGCGACCGCCCCGGCGGCGGGTGGGCTCGCCGGCCAGCTCTCGGGCGTCGTCCCCAAGGGCCCGGGAGCCGCTGGGGCGGGCGGTGGCGCCGCCGGCCCGGCGGCCCCTGCCGTCGCGCCGGACGTGCCCAAGGACGTCCTGGAGCTCCAGGGCGGCGTTGCGCTGGCGCCCACCCCGGCGGTCACCGAGTACCTGGAGAAGAAGGGCGCCGCCGGGGGCCCGGTCCGGGCCCGGCTGGGCACCCTCGCCGGCGGGACGCTGCACCTGCGGAAGGAGGGGGAGGGGCTGACCACCGGGCCGGGCCAGGAGTACCAGTGGCTGCCCCTGGCCCACCCCTTCTTCCTGCCGCTCGCCCGGTACGGGATCCAACCTGCGCTCGCCGTGCGGGTGGTGGGCGGCACGGTGGAGGGTCATGCGTCCGCGGTCGTGAACGGCAAGCTGCTGACCGGGCCGACCGAGCTGATCGGCCACGTCGTGACCTACGCCGAGCAGTTGGGGCTGGCCGGGATCAGCGAGCTGAAGCTGCCCGGGGTGGAGAACCGGCTCGACGGGCCGAAGCTGATCATCCAGGCCAACGGGCTGCACTTCAAGCTCGGCGGCTTCCTCGCCGCCACCGGCTCGATCGGCTTCGCCAACGAGCTGGTCACCTTCGACGCGAAGGCCACCGGCACGGTGCCCGGGCTCGCGACGATCAACGTACCGGTCAAGCGGGAGGCCGACGGCCGGCTGACCGGTGAGGCCACCGTCGAGGTGGCCTTGAAGGGTTTCCAGGGGACGGTGACAGCCTCCTTCGCGGGGGGCGTCGTCGACGTGCGCGGCAGCGTGCACTACGCCAACGACAAGTTCGACGGCCAGGTGACACTGGTCGCCGCCGACGAGAAGACCGCCAAGCAGCTGACGGATGAGCAGGTGGCGGCGGCGCAGGCGAACACGGCGGCACCGAGGCCGTCCGTCCCCGGCGGTGAGGCGGCCGGGGCTGCGGCCGGACCGGCTGAGGGTGGGGCTGCGCCCGTACCGGCAGCGGCCGGGCCGCGGCCCGGGCCGCGGGTGGTGGCCGGCTGGGGCAACGTCAAGGTGCAGCTCGCCGAGTGGCTGAGCGGCGAGGCCATGGTGGTGGTCGACCACAAGGGGGACGTCACCCTGGTCGGCAAGATCACGCCCCGGATGACCAAGCCGCTGTTCGAGCAGAAGGACTACACCAAGGCGCTGCCCAAACTGGAGGTCCGGGCCCTCTACGGTGTCCCGCTGGTCGGCAACATCTTCGTCTTCGCCAACATCGGGCTGGAACTGGTCGCCGTGCTGGGCCCGGCCACGCTGGACCGGATGGAGCTCTCCGGGACGTGGTCCACCAAACCCGAGGTGCTGAAGAACTTCGGCATCACCGGCACCCTCCACATCGACGCCTTCGCGGGCATCCGGCTGATCGCGGAGGGCGGCGCGGGCCTGGAACTCCTCGGCCACGACATCAAGGCCGGGGTCGCGCTCAACGCCCTCGCCGGGATCCGGGGGTACGTGGAGGCGACCCCGAGGATCGGCTACCGGGAGGTCGCCGACCCGAAGGCCGGCAAGCAGGGTGAGTTCTACCTCGGCGGGCACATGGAGATCGCCGCCCAGCCGTTCCTCGGCCTCGGCGGCGACCTGTTCGTCGCCCTGGTGAGCCCCTGGTGGTCCCCGGCCCCGAGCCACCGGTGGACCTGGCCGCTGTTCCAGCTGGAGTACCCGCTGCCCGGGGAGTTCGGGATCGGGGCGGACGTGGAGTACGTCCTGGGGTCGGGCAAGGTCCCGGAGATCACCTTCGGTGAAGTCGCGTTCAGCGCGGACAAGTTCATGGCCGATCTGATGGGCGACCAGACGCAGAAGAAGTCGGGGCACGACGAGAAGAAGCCCGGCGCGTGGAAGGAGGGCCCCGGCGCGGCGCCCGCGAAGGGGAAACCGGCGAAGGGTGGTGCGGCGAAGCCTGCTGTCGGCAAGCCCGCTGCTGGAAAGCCGGCGGCGGCGAAACCGGGGAAGGGCAAGGGCAAGGGCAAGGGCAAGGGCAAGGACGAGGAGGAGGTGCCGGACCCGGCCAAGCAGAAGCGCTGGCTGGGTGGCATCCAGGCCATCGGCGAGCTCGCGCAGCAGTCACTGAAGGAGCCCTTCGAGGAGGACGCGCTGCGGACGGCCCTGGCCGGGATCAAGAAGACCTACGGGTTCACCCGGCTGGAGGAGCAGCGGCAGGGGAACGAGGCGCTGATCGACGCCCGGATGAGCCCGGGTACGAAGAAGAATCCCAAGGTCAAGGTCATCCCGTTCGAAGGTGGGCTGTACAAAGATCTGGGACGGGAAAACCCCAAGGGCGGCGCGAAGCTGGCGAAACAGGGCACCGAACGCAACCACATGCCTGCGTGGGCGGCCATTGCAGATGCGAAGACACGTCAGATCAAGGCCACCGGGAGCAAAGCCGCCAAGGTCCAGGCGGCTCTGGACGCCGTGACGAAGCGCAGCGCCCCCTCCGTCGAGATGGAGATCGACGACCACAGGAAGACCAACAGCTGGGGGCCGGGCGCCAAGGCGGCAAAGTGGCGCAAGAAGCAGTCCGACCTCCTCGTAGAGGGGAAGTTCAAGCAGGCGATCCAGATGGATGTGGACGACATCCAGAACGAGAAGAAGATCAAGCCCCCCACGAAGTACGCGAATGCCATCCAGCAGATGAAGACCAAGATGCCTAAGGAGTGGGAAGCGCTCGGCGCCGCCAAATAACGCACCGGTGACGCCTCCCTCGGCATCATCGACCGTATGGCAGCAACTGACACTCCCACCGGAGCACCGGCCGACGTCCTGCTCGGCACCGGGGTCCGTCTGCCCTTCCGGCCGGACGGTGGGGGGCTGGCCTGGGCGAGCGGGATGGCGCTGGTCCGGCAGTCGATCGAGACGATCCTGGACACCGAGCCCGGCGAGCGCGTGATGCGGCCGGACTTCGGCTGCGGGCTGCGGCAGTACCTGATGGCGCCCAACTCCGCCGCCACCCGGGCCGCGCTGCGGGAGGAGATCAATAATGCGCTGGCCCGCTGGGAGCCGCGGATCCGGGTGACCGAGGTGTCGGTCACCCCGGGGGAGGAGCCGACCATGGTCTGGATCGACATCGCCTACGTCCGGCTGGTGGACCTGCGGCCCGACAACCTCGTCTATCCGTTCTACCTGCGATGACGGGCAGGGGGTGAGCTGGCCATGGCCCTGATCGGTCCGATCCTCGACGACCGCACCTTCGCTCAGCTCCGCGACGAGCTGATCAAGCGCATCCCGGTCTACAACCCCACGTGGACCGACCACAACGCCACCGACCCCGGGGTGGCGCTGCTGGAGCTCTTCGCCTACCTCGGCGAGTCGCTGCTCTTCCGCTTCAACCAGATCCCGGACGCGACCAAGGTCGCCTTCCTCCGGCTGCTCGGCGTCCGCCCGCGGCCCGCTCAACTCGCCCACGCCCTGCTGGTGTTGGAGACCGACCTGGCCGCCGGAGTCCAGGTGCTGCGCGGTACCGAGGCCCGCGCCGGGGCGGTGCCCTTCGAGACCGAGGGCGAGGTGGTCGCCTGGCCGCTGGAGACCTTCGCCCTCGGCAAGACCGCCGCACCACGCGCCGAGCCCTCCACCACCGAGGCCCGCCGACGTCAGGACGCCGTCGCCGCGCTGCCGCTCGACCAGCGCAACCGGATCCACGAGGGCGTGGAACCCGGCTTCTACGTCACCACCGCCGTTCCCACCGACCCGCTCGACCCGGCGCAGCCCCCGCTGGACGTCAGCAGCACGCTCGACCAGTGCCTCTGGATCGCCCTGCTCGGCAAGAACACCACCGATCCGGCCGCTCTGCGCAACCGGGCGATCTTCCTCGGGATCGTCCAGGACGCCGAACTCCCCAGGCCCTACGACCTGGAGGCGCGCGACCAGGACTCCACCCGGCTGCGTGCGAGCGACCTCACCACCGATCCGCCCGCCTTCCTCTGGGAGCTCTGGAACGGCCCCGACCGGGCGGGCCACGCCGAGACCGCGTTCACCAACCTCACCGTCCTCGCCGACACCACCCGCGGCCTCACCGCCACCGGCGTGGTCACCCTGCAACTGCCCGACAGCTTCCCCACCCACGTCAAGGCGCCCACCAGTACCGGCGACCTGCTCAGCCCGCCCCGGCTGGACGACGACAAGACCGCCGCCCGGGTGGTCGGCTGGCTGCGGGTCCGCCGCCCCGCGACCGAGAACGACGCCATCCACCGGATCCGCTGGGTCGGCGTCAACGCGGTCGGCGTGGTCCAGGCCCGCACGGCCGCCCCCGAACTGCTCGGCACCGGCACCGCCGAGGCCGACCAGACGTACCGGCTCACCCAGCACCCGGTCGTCCCCGGTACCGTCCGGTTGGAGGTCGAGGAGCCGGCCGGCTGGCAGCCCTGGACGGAGGTCGAGACCTTCGCCGACACCGGGCCGCTCGACCGCCACTACACCCTCGACCTCACCGCCGGGCTCGTCCACTTCCCCACCCGCGGCAAGGTGCCGCAGATCGGCGAGCGGATCCGGGTCGTCTCCTACCGCTACGGCGGCGGCGCCGCCGGGAACGTCCCGGCCGGGGCCGTCACCAGCCTCACCGGCGTGGTCGGGGCCAAGGCCAGGAACGTCCTGCCCGCCGTCGGCGGCGCCGACCAGGCCTCGCTCGCCGACGCCCTGGACAGCCTGCCCGCCGAGGTGCACCGGCGCGACCGGGCCGTCACCGCCGACGACTTCCGGGCCCTCGCCCTCGAAGTCCCCGGCGTGCGGCGGGCCGAGACGCTGCCGCTGTTCCACCCCGACACGCTCAGCAGGTCCGCCGCCGGGGTGGTCAGCGTCCTGGTCTTCCCCACCGAGGACCTGCGCGACCCCGGCGCGCCGCTGCCCGACCTGGCCCTGCTGCGCAGGGTCGCCGGCTACCTCGACCCGCGCCGGCTGCTCACCACCGAGCTCTACGTCATCCCCCCGACGTACCTGGACGTCGCGGTCTCGGCAGGCGTGCACGTCCGCGACGGCTACCAGGTGGACGCCGTCCGCCGCTGGGTCGAGCTGATCCTCCGCCAGTACCTCGCGCCGGTGCCGCCGTACGGCCCGGACGGCACCGGCTGGCCGCTCGGACGGGCCGTCCGACGGGCCGAGCTGGAGGCCGTCGCCGTGCAGGTGGACGGCGTCGAATACCTCGACGGCGAACTCCGGCTGGCCACCCGGCCGGGCCCCGAGGGCGCGTGGACGGCCACCCCGCTGGTCGAGCTCAAGGCCTGGCAGGTGCCCCGGCTCGCCGAGATCACCGTCGTCACCGGGCCCCCGCTGCCGCCCGGCGCCGGCTACGGCGCCACCCCGCTCCCCGGCGGCGACCCCGTCCTCGTCCCGCTGCCCCCGGAGGTGTGCTGATGGACGGCGACCGGGCGGTCAGCACGCTCACCGACCCCGACCAGTGGGCCCGCTGCGCCCACGACGGCACGGCGCTGCTGGACGGTGGCGGGGTGAGCCTGGCCTGGGAGGCGCAGCCGGCCCCGTCGGCGGGCCCCGGGGATCCGGCCGGGCTGGCCTTCGACCGGTGGGGGCGCGCCTACCGGTCGTACCCGACGCGCGGGCGGGTCGACGTCCTCGATCCCGAGGCTCCGGCCGCGCCGTCCGGGCACCCCGGCGCGCTGCGCACCCCCCGCGGCCTCGCGGTGGACAGCGCGCAGCGGCTCTACATCGCCGAGTCCTGCGGCGGCGCCGTCCACGTGGTCGACCTGTGGGCCGAGCGGCTGCTGCGCCGGGTGCCGGTGCGGACGGCGGGCAGCCGGCACCGGCGGCCGCTGGACGTGGCGGCGCTCTGCGACGGCGCCGTCGTCCTGCTGGGCGAGCCGGCGGGCTTGGTGCTGCTGCGCGGACGGCGCGGCCCGGTGCGCGGTCCGGCCCTCGGCGGGCCGCTGCACGCGGCGGGCTGGACGCCCACCCGGGTCGCCGTCCGGGCCGGGCAGCCCTATCTGCTCTGGACCGCGCCGTGCGGCGGGCGGGCCGTGGTCGCCCGGCCGGACGGCACCGACCCGGTCGAGGTCGGCCCGGCGAGCGACCTCGCCTTCGCCGCCGACGGGCAGCTCACCGTCGCCGGTCGGCCCGGGCAGCCGTTCCGGCGCTACCGGTCGGACGGGGACGGCTGGGTGGAGACCGAACCGGTGCAGGCACCCGGGTACGACGGCGGGGCCGTCACCGTCGCCCCCGACGGGCGGACGGCGTTCACCTCCGACCAGGGCCTCGGCTGGACGGCCGGGCCGGCGGCCCGCTACGTCCAGACCGGACGGGTGATCGGCTACCGGCTCGACGCCGGCGCCTACCGCACCCGCTGGGGCCGGATCTTCCTCGACGCCTGCATCCCCCCGGGCACCGACGTCCGGGTCGGCTTCCTCACCAGCGACGAGGACGACGTCCCCGACCCGGTGCCGTGGACGCCGGCCGTCCAGGGGCGGCGCGCCATCCGCCACGGCGACCGCACCCCGCCGCTGCCTTCCGCGCTGCGGCTCGCCCGACTCAGGCCGGCGGGCGGGCTGTTCCGTCGGCCCACCGGCCGGGAGTGGCCCTGGGCGCAGATCGCCCCCGACGACGCGTTCGAGACCTACGAGGCCCCGGTCGACGAGGCACCCGGCCGCTACCTCTGGGTCGTCCTCGACCTCGCCGGGACGGCCCGGCTCACCCCGCGGGTGCGGTGCCTGCGGGTCGAACGCCCCGGCCACCGGCTGCTCGACCACCTGCCGCGGGCCTTCAGTCGGGACCAGGACGACGCCGACTTCCTGCACCGCTTCCTCGCCCCGGCCGAGGGCCTGCTGCACGAACTGGACGGGCGGGCGGCCCTGCGGGCCGTCCTGCTCGACCCGACCGCCACCCCGCAGGAGGCCCTCGGCTGGCTGGCCGGTCTGCTCGGGCTCGCCCTCGACCGGCGCTGGCCCATCGCCGCCCGGCGGGCCCTCGTCGCCCAGGCGTACGACCTGTACCGGATCCGCGGGACCCTGGCGTGCCTGGAACGGATCCTCCGGATCTACCTGCAGACGCCGGTGGCCGTCGTCGAGAACTGGCGGATGCGGGGGCTCGGCGGCGCCGTCCTCGGCACCGGCCCGGGCGGGCCGCCGGCCCCGGCGGTCGGCGGCGCGGCCCGGGCGACGGCCACCCTCGGCCGGTTCGCGGTGGGCGGCGTCAAGGCCGACGAGGACGGGTACACGGCGACGGCCCACCGGTTCACGGTGCTGATCGCGGCGCCGCTGGAGGGCGAGCGGCTGGACGTCGTGCGCAGCATCGTCGAGCTGCACAAGCCCGCGCACACACTGGCGGAGATCTGCCCGCTCGGTGTCGGCATGCGGGTCGGCCGCAGCCTGCACGTGGCCCTCACCTCGGTGGTGGGGCCGGGCGCGGCGTGGGGGCCGGCGGTGGTGGGGCACGTGCGGGTCGGCGAGGACGGGGTGGTCGGTGTGCCGACGGCGGCGGCCCGGGTGGGGGAGTCGGCGGTCATGGGGGCGGTGAGGGTGGGGTGAGCGCTCGGGTGGTGGTGGGGTGGCTCGGTGTGGTGTGGGGGCCGGTGGTGGTGGGGTGCGGCGCGGTGGACGGGGTTGGCGTGGCGTCCGGTGTTGGTGGGGGCACGGGTGGGGTGCGGGCTCGGGTGGTGGCGGCCGGGCGGTCGTGGGTGCGGGTGGTGAGGGGCGGATGAGCGGGCCGGCGGTGGTGATCGGGCGGTTCTCGGCGACCCTGCACGACGACGGTTCGGTCGAGGCCGGTCCGGTGGCGCTCGGGGCGCCGCTGCGGTGCGTCGTCGAGGGCGGGCTGGAGCGGGCGTTGCGGGGTGTGCGGTTGCCGCCCGGGCATTGGTGCGTGCGGCGGCTGCGGCTGACCGTGCCGCTGGATCTGGACCGGCCCGGCCAGGCGAGCGGGCAGGACTGGTCGGCGGCGATGGCCGCCGCGATCGAGCGGACCGTCCGGGAGGGGCGCGGCGAGGTCGTCCACTACCGGCACGACGTCGAGCTGCTCGCCGAGGTGGTGGCCGGGGTGGCCGCCGGGCGGACCGAGCGGCTCTGGGCCTGGCAGCAGGCCGGAGCGCTGCGGCCGGGTGATCCGTCGGCCACCGTCGAGCCCCGGGCGGCGGTGCTCGCGGCGCTCGGCCGGGCGCCGCAGCACGTGGCGGCGGCGGTGCTCCGGGCGGCGGTGGACGGCGGGTTGCCCGTCCTGGACCGGCTGTTCGGCGAGGACGGGTGGCAGGCGGTGGCGGCCCTGGCGGCGGTGGCCTCCTGGTGCGGGCCCGGATCGGCCGGCCGGTCCGGTGATCCGGAGGCTGACGCCCCGTCGGCCGCGCCCGTCCGGGGGCTCGCACGGACGTTGCTGGCCGGCTCGGCGCTGGCCGGGCTGGCGCGCTCGGCCCGGCTGCGGCCGGGGCCCGCGACGCTGGCGGCCTGGGCGGTGCTGGCGGCGGCCGAGGCCGATCCCGGCTCACTCCACCGGCGGCCGCACCCCGGGTTGCCGCAGGCGCTCGCGGCGGAGCTGGCGGCGGTGCTCGGCCTGGCCGCCCGGCCGTCGGGGTCGGTCCCGGGGGAGGACCCGGCTCCGGTGGTGCCGGTGGCCGCGGAGGGAGGGGCGGAGGAGCGGCCTCCAGCGGTGGAAGGAGCTGCCGAGTTCGAGGAACCAGTGCGTGCAGAAGCTGAGTTTCCGTCTCATCAACGCGCTGATGCAGCACCGGAGATGGCGGCCGAAGCGCCGCCGACCGGGTCGGCCGAGGAGTCCGGGACGGGCCGGCGCAAGGCCCCGTTCGAGGAACAACCTCCGGACGTGGAGCCCGACTTCGCCGTGGAGGCCGAGGCGGATCCGGTGGAGCGCGGCGGGGGCGGCGGACGCACCGCCTGGGCCGGGCTGATCTTCCTGCTGGCGACCGCCGCCGAGGTGGGCCTCCCGCAGCGGGCGTTGGACGACGCCGCGCTGGGCGCCCGCCCGCTGCGGTGGGTGCTGTACCGGGTGGGGCGGGAACTGCTGCCGGAGGCGGCCCCGGACGATGCGGGGCTGCTCGCGCTGGCGGGCGTCGGCCCTGACCGGGCCGCCGCCCTGCTGACCGCCCCCCGGCCCACCCGGGCCGAACGGGTCCGGGTCCGGGAG
The DNA here is from genome assembly GCF_040302625.1 of Kitasatospora sp. NPDC097643. Taxonomy (NCBI): domain Bacteria; kingdom Bacillati; phylum Actinomycetota; class Actinomycetes; order Kitasatosporales; family Streptomycetaceae; genus Kitasatospora; species Kitasatospora sp. NPDC097643. Next base: position 26,658 of record NZ_JBEOSA010000059.1, read on the forward strand.
CTGGCCTACGGCTGGGCCGCGGCCACCGCCGCACGCCTCGGTGTGGCGGGTGGTCCGGCGGAGTGCCGGGCCGCGGTACGGGCGGTGGCCCGGCGCAGCGGGGAGGTGTGGGCCGAGCCCGGGTGGATCGAGGTCCGGCTCTCGGTGGCCGAGACCGACCTGGCGGCCCGCCGGGCCGGGCTGGACCTGGACCCGGGGTGGGTGCCCTGGCTCGGTGCGGTGGTGAGGTACGTCTATGCGTGAGCTGAACGGAACGGGCGGTAGCCGTCCGGGAGTTGATGCGGGTGCGGAGGCCGAGGCGGTCAGCCGCGGGCTCTCCGCGCGGGCAGCCGTGGTGGCGGTGCGGCTGGCCGGGCTGCTCGACGACACCTGCGACCCGGAGTCGGCCGGGGACTCGGTCGAGTTCCTGCGCGACTGGGCCGAGGCGGCGGCCGAGTCCGCGCAGCCGTACGCCGCCGATGCCGAACCCGTCCACCGGCTGGTGCGCCGTCTGGGGCTGACCGGGGCGGAGCTCGACCTGCTGCTGCTCGCCGGGCTCCCGGAGGAACACGAGGGCCTGGCCAGGATCTTCCGCACCATGCACCCGCGCGGCGACTCGCACCCGAGCGTCGGCCTGGCCGCCCTGCTGCTCGGCCACGGCCCGCACCGCGAGGAGGCGGCCGGCCCGGTCGTCGACCGGGTGGAGCTGCGCCGGCTGCTGCACGAGGGGGCGGCCGTGCGCAGCGGTGCCCTGGCGGTCACCGGCGAAGGGACGTTCCACGACCGCAGCCTGCGGCTGGCCGACCAGCTGTGGGAGGCGCTGCACGGCTGCGCCGCCTGGCCGGCCGCGCTGACCGAGGTCGAGGTCGGGCCGCCGGTCGCCGGGCTGGAGGGGTGGCTCGCCCGGCCGGCCGCCCAGCGGGCCGTCGCGGCACTGCGCTCCTGCGCGCCGCGCACCGTGATCGTGACCGCGCGGGACGAGACCGTCGCGCTGAGCCGCTGCGCGGTGCTGGCGCGCGCCGCCGGGCTGCGGCCGGTGGCCGGCCGGACCCGCCCCGAGTACCCCTCCGGGCTGGGCCTGCTCGGTCTGCACGCGGCGGCCCGGGGCGGGGTGCCCGTCCTGGTCGCGCCACGCCCGGAGGAGGGGGCCGGGCCGACCCTGCTGGACCTGCGCCGGGTGGTCGGCCCGATCCTGGTCTGCGCCGAGCCGGGTGCCGTCCGGCCGGGCCCGGAGAGGCCGGTGCTCACCGTGCCGGTCGGGCCGATCGACACCGAGGACCGGCGGGCCGCGTGGCGGGCCGCCCTGCCCGACGCGGCCGCGCAGGCCCCGGAGCTGGCCGCCCGGCACCCGCTCGACCCGGCGCTGACCGCGCAGGTCGCCCTGGACGTGTACAGCTCCGCCGAGCTCGCGCCGGACGGCGACCGGACGGACGTCTCGGCGGCGATCCGGACCAGGGCCGGGGCCGTCCTGCCGCCCGGGGTGGACCTGGTCAGCCCGCAGGCGCCCTGGGAGCGGCTGGTGCTCTCGGCCGAGCCGGACCGCCAACTCCGCGACGCGGTCTCCCGGTTGGCGTACCAGTCGGTGGTGCTGGACGACTGGCGGCTGCGGGAAACGGCCCGCGCCGACCGCGGGGTCCGGCTGCTCCTCAGCGGCGCCCCCGGTACCGGCAAGTCGCTGGCGGCCGAGGTGCTGGCGACGGCCGCCGGGACGGACCTGCTGGTGGTGGACGTCTCACAGGTGGTCTCGAAGTGGATCGGCGAGACCGAGAAGAACCTCTCCGCCGCCTTCGACGCGGCCGAGCGGATGCAGGCGGTGCTGTTCCTCGACGAGGCCGACGCCCTGTTCGGGACCAGGACGGAGATCTCGGAGGCCAACGACCGCTTCGCCAACCTGGAGACGGCGTACCTGCTCCAGCGGTTGGACCGGTTCGACGGCCTCGCCGTGCTGGCCACCAACCTGCGGCAGAACATCGACGCCGCGTTCGTCCGCCGGATGGATTTCGTGGTGACCTTCGACCTCCCGGGCGAGTCGGACCGGCACCGGCTCTGGCAGCTGCACCTGCCGGCCGCCGTCCGGGACGACGGCGTCGACCTCGCGGCACTCGCCCACCGCTACCCCGTCCCCGGCGGCTGGATCCGCAACGCCGCGATCGCCGCCGCCTTCCGCGCGGCGGAGGCCGGGGGGCGGGTCGGCCAGCGGCAGCTGATCGACGCGATGCGCCGCGAGTACGCCAAGGCGAACCGGCCGTTCCCGGCGGAATCGGCCGCCCCACCCGGGGCGGTCGCGGACGAGCGGGCGCTGCGGGCGCTCGGCGCGGCCGCCGCCGGGTCCATCAGGGAGGAGAGACCATGACGGCGCTCGGCAGCAGCGGTGCACCGTGCGGCTGCGGCGGTACGACGACGACGGCGGGGGGCGGTACGGGGTACCCGTCCGGGACGTCCGGCTCGTCGGGTTACGGCGGGGCCGCCGGTCCGTGCGGACCGTGCGGGTCGGGTGGCTCAGGTGGCTCGGGCGGTGCCGCCGCCGACCCGTGCCGGCAGGACGAGCTGCCGGTGACCCCGTACCAGGCCCTGCGGGTGGCCTTCGGCATGCTGCTCGGCGAGGACGACTTCCGGGTGCTGATGGGCAACCCGCGCGGCAAGCAGATGCTGCACGCGGCCTGGTTGCACGGCCCGGGCGTGGTCTGGGGGTACGGGGTCAGGCTCGACGCCGACGGGGACCGGTTGCACGTCGCGCCGGGCCTCGCGGTGGACGGCTGGGGGCGCGAACTCGCCCTGGAGGCCGAGGGGTGCCCGTCGCTGGCCGCCTGGGCCACCCGCTGGGCCGCCGACCACCCGGTGCCGACCGGCACCGGATCGGACCCGTGCACGGGGGAGGGCCGGAGCGTGACGGCCTGGCTGGTGGCCGAGTTCGGCACCTGCGCGAGCCGGCCCGTCCCGGCGCTGGCCGACCCGTGCGACATCACCCGCCGGCACGACGACTACTCCCGGGTCGCGGAGACCGTCCGGCTGGCGATCCGGCTGGACGAACCGCCCCGGCGCCGCCCCTACCACCGGGTCCGGGTGCTGTTCGGGCTGGACGAGGTCGCCGGCGCGGAGGACGCGGCGGGCCGCCAGGCGGCCGAGGCGGCCGACCGGGTCCGGTCCGCCCCGCCGGGCTGCCGGGCGGAGCAACTCCTCGACGAGTTCCGCCGGTTGGCGGCCTGCGACGCGATCGAGGACGCACCCGAGCGCGAGGACGGCGACTCCTGCCCGCAGCTCTTCCCGGTGACGGAGGACCACGCGCCGGTGGTGCTCGCAAAGCTGACCTTCGACGTGGTCACCCGGCCCGGCGAGGTGAGCGTCGCGAACGTGGAGATCCGGCAGCAGGCGCGGACGGCACTGCTGCCCACCGGGGCGATCCAGGAACTGCTCTGCGGGCTGGCCCCCGCCCTGCTCGGCGAGACCCTGCGCGAGGACGCCGGGGGGCCGCGGCTCGATCCGCGCTCGCTGCTCTGGTCCCGGGGCAACACCTGCCTGAACTTCTGCTTCGACAAGCCGGTGGACCGCACCTCGCTGGAACAGGCCCTCAGCATCACCTCGCTCTCCACGCACGGCGCGGGCTGGGCCACGAGCACCGTCGTCTCGGTCGGGCTGACCGACGGGAACACCCGGGCCGTCGTCGACCTCGAACAGCCGCCCGCCCACCCGCTGGTCCGGCTCCTGATCCGGGGCACCGGTCCGAAACCCTGCTACGGGACGGATCCGTGGGTGCCGTTCGCGGGCCTGAAGGACGGACCGGCGGCAGGCCGGGACGACGGCCACGACGCCGTGGTCACCACGCAGCTCAACCACACCGCCGAGGCCGGGAGGGCCGAGTGATGACCATCGCCGACAGCGGAGCCCCGGCCGGCACCGCCGCCCCGACGGGCACGCCCGACGAGAACTCCGACGGCTCGCCGGAGACCGCGGGCGGCGGCATCGACCGCCTGCACCCCTTCGACGGGCTGTTCCTGCGGGCTGAACACCTGGACCGGATGCAGAACTACGCCCAGGCGCTGAGCCGGGCGGTCGGCCGGTCCGGCGGCCCCGGGGTGGTCGAGGGCTTCCAGCTGTCTGTCGACCGCGGGGTGTTGCAGGTCGGGGCCGGGCTGGCGATCGACTCGGCGGGCCGGCCGCTGCGCTCCGGGCGGCAGGTGTCGCTGTCGCTGAAGAAGCTGAAGCCGGAGAACGACACCTTCTGGTGGGTGGTGGTGTCCCCGGCGGACTGGCAGTACGGCGAGGCCGCCGTCCAGGGGCTGCTGTGCGAGGACCCGTGCACCGGTGGGACGACCAACCGGCAGTTCACCGCCGAGGGCGTCCGGGTCGCGCTGGTGCCGGACACCTCGCCCGATCTCGGCGCGGTGCAGGCCGCCAGGCGGCGGAACTGGCTGGCCTCGCGGCTGTTCGCGCAGGAGCAGCGGCTCGACACGCCGTGGCTGGACACCCCGAGCGTGCTGCCGTCCGACTGGGAGCCGCCGATCGTCTACGGGCGGCCGCCGGTCCGGCTCGGCGTGGTCATCCCGATCGGGAACGACCCGACGCAGTGGGTCGTGGACACCTGGACCGCCCGCCGGGAGGTCGGCGCGCCGCCACCGGAGCGCTGGTGGCAGGGCCAGTTGGGGATGCGGCCGTGGCACGTGTTCGTGGCGCAGATCCTCCAGTTCCAGGCCCAGTTGGCGGAGTGGCGGGGCGAACTGGCGGACCTGGCGGCGAACGCGGCGGCCGAGGAGGAGCTGGCGAGGACCCGGGCGGAGCTGCTGGAGATCGTGGCGAAGGCCGCGACCACCCGGTCCCAGGTGGCGCTGGCGATGAAGGCGAAGGTGGAGGAGGCCATCGAGAACGTCGGCAAGCGGATCGAGGAAGCGCGCGCCGGCCAGCAGCAGCAGCCGGCGCCGCTGGTCGACCGCGGGTTCGACGAACTGCCGCCGGCCGGGTACCTGCCGGTGAAGGCGGACGGCGGGCAGCACCTGTTGCGGGAGGTGCCCAGGCTCCTCGGCGTCGGCGAGCAGCTGCCCCTCCGCCTTCACTTCTGCGAATGCACCCGGGCCGACGTCGCGGAGGCCGTGCAGCAGGCGCAGCACCGTGACCGCATCAAGATCGACTCGATGGCCGATGTGGACATCCTGATCCCGGTGACGGGCTTCGGTGCGAACGACTCCTGGACAGGCGGGTGGGTCGCGTTCGCCCGCAGCCGGCAGCGGGTCTGCAGAGAGGACACCCAGAAGTGAGACCCGTGGACGAGGAGGAGCTGCCGTACGCGGGGGTGTGCGTGGTGCGGGTGGAGCCGCAGGCGTCGGGCCGGTTCCTGATAACGGTCACGGCCAGTACGGATCTGCGGCAGTCGTCGGCCGAGTCGCGGAGCTGGGCGACCGACGCCGGGGCGGTGCTGACGCTGGTGGCGGACTTCCTCCGGGGCTGTCGGGTCGGAAGTGGGCAGAGCTGAGCAGGAGTACGGAGGGAAAAGGACGGGCAAGCACCATCCGGTTGCGCACGGTGACGATTGGGTGACGGCGCGCACCTAGCATCGGGGCCGGGCTTCGAGTGGGAGGACCGTCATGCTTGCTCCGTCTCTGGAAACGCCGATCCTGATCCCGACTCAGGGCGACGCGCCGACCCTGCACCTCTTCGGCACTCCGCGGGTGGTCCATGCGGGGCGCCGCCTGGAGGTGCCCGAGGGCAGTAAACGGCTGCTCGCCTTCGTCGCTCTCAACGGGGGCCGGGTCGAGCGCCGGCATGCCGCCGGCACCCTCTGGCCGCTGGGCGACGACCTCCGTGCGGCGGGCAACCTGCGGTCGGCGCTGTGGCGGCTGAAGGCGGCCGGGATCGACGTCCTCGACTCCGACAAGTGTTCACTCTCGGTGCGCGAGAACACCGTCGTCGACCTGTACGTGCTGTGCGACTGGGCCGGGCGCCTGATCGCGGGCACGGCCACCCCCGACGACCTCTGCACCTTCCGGTGGCGCGCCGACGCGCTGGACCTGCTGCCCGGCTGGTACGACGACTGGGTGCTGATCGAGCGTGAGCGGATCCGGCAGCGGCTGCTGCACGGCCTGGAGGCGCTGAGCCGGCACCTGGTGGCGGCGGGCCGCTGCGCCGAGGCGGTGGAGTCGGCGATGGTCGCGGTCGGCGTCGAGCCGCTGCGGGAGAGCGCCCAGCGGGTGCTGATCGAGGCGCACCTGGCGGAGGGGAACCTGATCGAGGCGCTGCGCAGTTACGACAGCTACCGCGGACTGACCCGGCGCGAACTGGGGGTCGAGCCCGGCCGGGAGCTCTCGATGCTGTTGCGGGGGCACTGCAACCAGGTCCGGCTGCCCGGGGTGCGCTCGCCCGACCGGCCGGCGGCGGGTGGCTGAGCGGAGGGCGTGGCGGAACGGGCCGAGCCGGGCCGGGGGCGACGGGGTGTCGCCTCCGGCCCGGCCCGGGTCCGGTCTCAGTGCGTGGTTGCGGCCGGGGCCGGGGTGGTCTCCCGGGGAGCGGTCGCGGCGGTGGGCTTCGGTGCGAGCAGGCGTTCGGCGAGGTGGCCGAAGAACAGCCCGAAGGAGGCCCAGAGGGTGAGCTGGATGGCGAGGGCGGCGAGTCGGAACTGCCACAGCAGGGTGGCGGAGAAGTCCTCGGGCACCTCGTTGACGGCGGGCAGGAAGGCGAAGGCGAGCCCGACGGCCGTGCCGAAGCCCAGGACGGCGACCACGGTCGCGTACCAGGAACCCAGGCGCGGGGCGAGGCGCTTGCCGGCGATCACGGCGGCAACCGCCAGGAGCACGCTGAGCGCCATCATCAGGAAGTACAGCGTGGTGCGCTCGCCGATCGTCTCCGGGTCGCCCACCGACGGCGGGTTGGCCGGGTACTTGAGGAACGGGACCAGGTAGACGGCGAGGAACGCCGCCCCGGACAGCAGTGCGGCCGTCGCCCGGGGGGAGAACCGGCCGATGCGGCCGAGCGCGAAGCAGTAGGCCAGGCCGGCGATGCCGCCGAACGAGACGCCGTACACCAGCACGCCGGTGGCCAGGCCGCCGGTGGACTGCAGGGTGCGGCTGACCACCTCCATGCCGTGTTCGGCCGTGTGGGCGTCCTCGTAGGCGATGGCGGCGTCCACCTTGGGCTCGCCGAGCAGGTAGGCGACGACCAGGGCGAGCAGGCCGGCCACGAGGCCGGCCAGCATGCCGCGGACGAGCAGGGATCTGACGGTTGCGGAGTTCACGAGGTGGTTCCCCTTGGTCAGTGGCAGGGGAAGCCGAGCAGGTGGCGGCCGTCGTGCACCCACTCGTGCACGTCCTCGCCGGAGATCAGGGAGGTGGCGCCCTGCTCGGCGCCGACGAAGTAGATGAGGGCCATCAGCAGGATGCCGAAGAAGACGGCCCAGGGCAGGATCGCCTTGACCGAGATGGGGGTGACCGCCGGCGCGGCGGGGGCGGCGGGCGCGATGGGGTGAGCCATGGCCGTTTCTCCTTCTGGGAACACGCGTCCCGTATTGGTGGAGCACGGACGACGGAGGCGGGTCTGACTTACCGGGCCCCAGGGGCCCGTCTCACAGTGGCGCGACCGTGCCGGCCTCGGACCGGACTTCCACGCACCGTCGTCTTGAGTTGTCGCAGGGACGGTACCGTGTCGCGCCCCCCGGGCCAAGGGGTTACGCGGGGGGCGCGCAGGCGCGCGCACGGCGCATGCGGAACCGTTCGCTTCGGTAGGTACACGCGCGACGCCGTGGTTCCGGGCACCGGAGGGGGGCGAATGGCCGTGCGCGTGATCTTCGTCGCACCGGTGGTCGGGGCCGGGTGGTGGAGCCCGCGGTGCGGGCGGGTCGCGGGGAAACGGACGGGTGGTCAGGCGGGGAGCGAGTCCATGAACGAGCTGACCGAGAAGACGGCGTTGCCGGCGCCCGCCGGGCCGTAACCGGGCGGGGAGGAGAGGCCGAACTCCTCCAGCGTCGCCCGGTAGGTCCGGAGCAGCCGGATGTGGTACTCCAGCGGCGCGCCCTGCGGGTTGGCCCGGCCGAGCGGGGTGGTGGGTTCGGGGCACCAGGTGGTGAAGCGCGGCACGATGCCGTGGGACATGAAGAAGCGCAGGCCCTCCTGCGTGGAGGCGATGGCCTCGTCGACGGTGCTGAATCCGTGCGGCCGGGCCATCTCCACGCCCGCCACGAAGTTGGGGATCACGTTCTGCGGGCCGAACACCTCGGCGGAGTCGAGGATCCGCCGGTGCCACTCGTCCCGGCCGACGTAGCGCTCCTTGCCGGGGCAGTGGAGCTCGAACAGGCGCTTGTCCCAGACCTCGAAGTTGGGGTGGTAGATCCGTACGCCGTAGTCGTGGAACCGCTGGACGTCCGCGCGCGGCAGCGCCTGGGCGACCACCTTGCCGATCCACCGGCCGGGGAAGCGCTCCTCGATCGCCTTGGCGTACTGCCCGTAGAAGTCCGCTTCGTCCCGGCCACCGACGTGCGAGGTGATCGCGCCGCCGGTGAGGGTGTACGCCTGCGAGGCGCGGGCGGTGTCGTGGCGGTCGATCAGCTCCAGCGCCTCCAGCACCTCCTCGACCGGCTTGACCCCGGTGTAGGGGCGCCCGGCGGCCTTGTGCTGGCGCCAGTTGTGGTTGATGTCGCAGTACTGGCACTCCTCCTTGGCGCCGAAGTACTGGCAGACCCGGAACACCGTGAGGTAGATCAGGTAGCCCCACTGGATGGTCGGGGCCACCTCCATCACCGACTTGCCGTTGGCCAGGGTGTGCCGGTAGTAGTCCGGCATCGGGGGCAGGCCCACGTCGGCGATCCGCGCGCCGTCCAGGTAGAGGCCGAGCGCGCCGTCCTCGCCGGCGCCGACCCGGTACGGCGAGTCCGGGTTGACCCGCACCGACACCACCGTGCGGCGCAGCCCGTACGGGCCGCCGGTCAGCACGATCTCCTCCGGCGGCCGGTTGAGCGCGGCCGCGCCGAGTTCGGGCAGGGTGCGGTGGTCGAACGAGAAGATGAAGTACGACTTCGGCTTGACCGCGCCGCCGGTCCCGTCGGCGCTGCCGCTGAGCGCGGACTCGTCGAAGGCCATGCCGCCGCGCAGCAGGTCCTCCTTGATCACCGCCTCCCGGGGCACCTCGGGGAACCGCTCCATGAGGTCTTCGACGAGTGCGGTGCGGCTCCGGCCCCGGTCGTGCCGCCGGTCCTGGTTCTCCATCGCGCTGAACTTCCTTCCCGGCGCCGTCGGGTCACGGTGCCGGGTGTCATTCTTCTCCTCCTTACGGGCGCGGGTGGTGGAGGCCCGGCGCGCGCCGCGCCCTCATGCATCAAGTAATGGCGTTTCAAACGCCGTAGGCGCGAACGTTCACCTTATCGGGTGTAGAAGATCGTCCGGAGCGTGGCTGGGCGAGCCGTGCCGCCTACGGTTGGGAACCGACCGGGACGGGGCCGAAACCGGAGAATCCCCTTCCCGGCGGTTGAGATGACGACCTGTCATATTTTCCGATCCTTTCTCGCAGGGAGACCGTCATGCCCCTGGGTACCAGACCGGAGAAGCCACCGGAGCCGGCGGTGAGTCCCACCGCCATCGAACGGATCCTGCGCGGTCCCAGCGGGCTGGGAACGGCGGGTCTGCAACTGACCCGTCCGTCCGTGCCCCAGCCCGCGCCGGCCGCCCCGGCGCCGCCGTCCGGTGCGAAGCCGCAGGCCGGGGACCCGATCCCGGGGCTGTACCACCACCCCGTGCCCGAGCCCGACCCGGTCCGGGTGGAGGAGGTCAGCCTCAAGATCAAGGCCTGGGCCGTGGAGGAGGCGCAGATCTACCCGCCGGAGTGGGAGGACCAGTTCGACGGCTTCTCCACCGGCCGCTACATGGTCGCCTGCCACCCCGAGGCCCCCAGCGCCGACCACGTGATGCTCGCCGCCCGGCTCATGGTCGCCGAGAACGCGCTGGACGACCAGTACTGCGAGGACCACGGCGGATCCCCGGTCGGCCTCGGCGGGCGCCTGCTGCTGGCGCACACCGCGCTCGACCCGTTGCACACCACCCCCGAGTACCACCCGCAGTGGCAGGAGTCGCTCGCCTCGGACTCCCCCCGGCGCGGCTACCGCTCGGCGATGGAGTACTTCACCCGCGCGGCCACGCCCTCCCAGGCGGACCGGTTCCGGCACGACATGGCCCGGCTGCACCTCGGCTACCTCGCCGAGGCGGCCTGGAACGAGACGGGCTACGTCCCGGAGGTGTGGGAGTACCTGGCGATGCGCCAGTTCAACAACTTCCGCCCCTGCCCGACCATCACGGACACCGTGGACGGCTACGAGCTGCCCTCGGACCTGCACGCCCTGCCCGCCATGCAGCGGGTGATCGGCCTCGCCTCCAACGCCGCCACGATCGTCAACGACCTGTACTCGTACACCAAGGAGCTGTCCGTCCCCGGACTGCACCTGAACCTGCCCGTGGTGATCGCCGAGCGCGAGGAGTGCTCGCACCGCGAGGGGTACCTCAAGGCGGTCGAGGTCCACAACGACCTGATGCACACCTTCGAGGCCGAGGCGGCGGCCCTGGCCGCGGCCTGCCCCGTCCCCACCCTGGTGCGGTTCCTACGCGGCGTGGCCGCGTGGGTCGACGGCAACCACTACTGGCACCAGACGAACACCTTCCGCTACAGCCTGCCCGACTTCTGGTAACCAAGGAGCCCCACCGCATGTCCATCATCGACACCCCCGCCACCGACACCGCCGTCATCCCCGGCCCGGCCACCCCCTACCAGGGCGACATCGCCCGCTACTGGAACAACGAGGCACGGCCGGTCAACCTGCGCCTGGGCGACGTGGACGGCCTCTACCACCACCACTACGGGATCGGCGCCGTCGACGAGGCCGCGATCGGCGACCCGGCCGACAGCGAGCGCGAGAAGAAGGTCATCAGCGAGCTGCACCGGCTGGAGTCCGCCCAGGCCGATGTGCTCCTCGACCACCTGGGCGACATCCCCGCCGACGGCACCCTGCTGGACGCCGGCTGCGGCCGCGGCGGCTCCATGGTGATGGCCCACCAGCGCTTCGGCTGCAAGGTCGAGGGCCTCACCCTCTCCTCCAAGCAGGCCGACTTCGGCAACAACCGCGCCGGCGAGCTCGGCATCGGCGACTTCGTCCGCTCCCGCGTCTGCAACATGCTCGACATGCCCTTCGAGAACGGCACGATCGCGGGCTCCTGGAACAACGAGTCCAGCATGTACGTGGACCTGCACGACCTCTTCGCCGAGCACTCCCGGGTGCTCGCGGTCGGCGGCCGCTACGTGACCATCACCGGCTGCTGGAACCCCAAGTACGGCCAGCCGTCGAAGTGGGTCTCCCAGATCAACGCGCACTTCGAGTGCAACATCCACTCGCGCCGGGAGTACCTGCGGGCCATGGCCGACAACCGGCTGGTGCCGCAGGCCGTGATCGACCTGACCCCCGACACCCTGCCCTACTGGGAGCTGCGCGCCACCTCCTCGCTGGTCACCGGCATCGAGGAGGCGTTCATCAACTCGTACAAGGACGGCTCGTTCCAGTACGTGCTGATCGCCGCCGACCGGGTCTGACACACGCGGTGAAGGGTCTCCCCCCGGGTGGCGCGGGGAGGCCCTTCCGGCTGCTCGGGGCTGCGGCTCGGGCCGGGTCCTGGGCCGCTGCGCCGGGCTGCTGCTCAGGTGCGGCGGGTGAAGGTGAGGTGGGTGACACCGCTCGGGGTGGTCACCGACTCGGTGCGGAAGCGCTGTTCGAGCCCTTCGAGGCCGTCCCAGAGCGGCACGCCGCGACCGAGCACCACCGGGACCACCACCACGTGCAGATGGTCGATCAGGTCGGCCGCCAGGAAGGCGCGGACGGTGCTCGGGCCGCCGCCGATCCGCACGTCCAGGCCGCCGGCGGCCGCCCGGGCCCGGCGCAGCGCCTCCTCCGGCTCCGCCGCCAGGAAGTGGAAGGTGGTGCCGCCGGCCATCTCCAGTCTGGGCCGCGGGTGGTGGGTGAGCACGAAGACCGGGGTGTGGAACGGCGGCTCCGGCCCCCACCAGCCCTGCCACTCGTGGTCCTCCCAGGGGCCGCGCTGCGGGCCGAACTTGTTGCGGCCCATGATCTCCGCGCCGATGCCGTCGCCCCAGGCGCGCGCCATCGCGTCGTCGACGCCGGCCTCGCCGCCCTCGTCGCCGTGCATCCGGCGGAACGCCCTGGTCCCGAAGAACCAGCGGTGCAGACGGTCGGCGGCATGCCCGAAGGGGGCGTCGAGGCTCTGCCCCTCGCCCGTGCCGTAGCCGTCGAGCGAGACCGAGAAGTTGTGGACGCGGACCAGGGACACGGGGGCCTCCTCGGGGGTGGGGTGTCCCAGTATCCGATGTGACGCCGCATCACGGCCGCCATTGACCCGTGGCGCGGAGAGCGGGCCGGATGTTACCCGGCGGTACCCGGTGGGATGACATGACAAGTCGTCACGCTATGGTCGTCCCCTCGTCATCCGAAGCACGCCCCGGTGGGCGATGCTTCGCCCGGCGGCCCGTACCGGGGCGGCCGGGACACACATCCGACTCGGGGGGACAGTACCTGTGACCGTACGCCGCACCATGGCCGGCTTCCTGGCGACCGGCCTGCTCGCCTCGGCGGCCGCCCTGGTCCCGACGCTCCCGGCGCAGGCGGCCGGGGCCGCCGCGACCGGGACGGGGGCCCTGCCGTTCGGCTCGGCGACCACCGTCGGCCTGCACAACACCTACGACCCGGCCGCGTTCCCGTACCTGGCCCAGGGGCTCGACACCGGCACCGGGATGATCGAGCTGGACGTCTGGACCGACATCATCACCAAGGAGTGGAAGGTCAGCCACTCCAACCCGCTCGGCAACGCCAACAACTGCACCGCCGCGAGCACCCCCGCGCAGCTCTACAGCGGCGGCGCCAACAAGAACCTGGAGAACTGCCTCGACGACATCCGGGTCTGGCTCGGCGCCCACCCGGGCGCCGGTCCGCTGGTGGTCAAGCTGGAGCTGAAGGCGGGCTTCTCGGCCAACCACGGGATGGGCCCGACCCAGCTGGACTCGCTGATCGCCGCCCACCTGGGCTCGGCGGTGCTGCGCCCGGCCGACCTGCTGGCCAAGCCCGGCGGCGGCGCGTACACCAGCGTGGACGAGGCGGTGCGGGCCGGGAACTGGCCGAGCCGCTCGGCGCTGGCCGGGAAGGTCCTGCTCTACGCGATCCCCGGCACGGTCGAGGAGGGCAACCCGTTCGACACCCTGCACACCGACGTCGAGTACGGGCGGCACCTGCGCGACCTGGCCGCCGCCGGGCGGGTCGGGGACGCCCAGCTGTTCCCCGCCGTGCACGGGGCCGCCGGCGGCGACCCGCGCAGTGCCTACACGGGCTCGGACGCCGGGATCCGGCCCTGGTTCGTGGTCTTCGACGGTGACGCCGCCGCCTACACCGGTGGCATCGACACCGCCTGGTACGACCGCTCGCACTACCTGCTGGTGATGACGGACGCCCAGAACGTGGCGCCGGCGATCAGCGCGACCGACCCGACCGCCGACCAGGCCCGCGCCCGGACCACGCAGCTGGCCGCGGCGCACGCCAGCATCGTGTCCAGCGACTGGCGCCGGCTCCCGGAGGTCCAGTCGCTGGTGCTGCCGCGCGGCTGAGTCGCAGCCCCGGGGCGTGCGGTGGTCGTGCCGCACGCCCCGGGGGGTCAGCCTCCGGTGGGGCCCGTCCAGTCGGCGGGCACGTGGCCGAGGCGGACCCGCTGCGGGTGGTGGCCGACCGGGACCGAGACGGTCCTGAGCCCGGTCGCGAAGTCGATCGCGGTGACCCGGTCGGCGCCGCTCTCGGAGATCAGGCAGGACCGGCCGTCGCCGCTGACCGTCGCCCAGTACGGCTTGGACGCGGGCACCAGCGGTCCCTCCTGGAGGGTGGCGCGGTCGACCACCGTCGCGTAGTCGTCCACCGTGCCCGCCACGCAGAGCCGGTCGCCGGACGGGCTCATCGACAGGCCGTGGTGACGGGAGTCGTTGGGCCAGGTGGTGCGGTCACCACTGGCGGCCGGGTCGGTCGGCAGGGTCTTCACCCGGGTGATCCGGTCGGCCGCGACGTCGTACTCCAGGAAGCCGTTGAAGAACGACACCTGGAAGTAGAGCTTCGAGCCGTCCGGGGAGAAGACGGCGGGGCGGACGGCGTTGGACAGGCCGCCGAGACCGGCCTCGTCGAGTCGCTTGCGCATGTCGATCACCCGGACGGTGGCGAAGGTGGTGGCGTCGACGACGGTGATGTGCCGGTCGCCCTTCGTCCAGTCCAGCCACGGCGCGTCGAGGGCGGTCTCCACGTTGCCGATGGACATGTTCCAGATCCGCCGGCCGCCGTCGGTGAAGATGTTCTCGTGCGGCTTGTCGCCGGTGCGGAAGGAGCCGAGCTCGGAGCCGGTGCGCACGTCCAGCACGTGGACGGTGTTGGCGGTGGAGGCGGAGACCGCGACCCGGGTGCCGTCGGGCGACAGCGCCATGTGGTCGGAGCGGTAACCGGCCACCGGGAAGCGCCAGTTGATCCGGCCGGTGGCGAGGTCGAGGGAGACCACGTCGGCGAAGCTGGGGCGGGAGACGACCACCGCCGTGCCGTCCGGCGTGGTGTACATGTCGTCGACGAACTGGTCGTGCCCCTCGCCGGGGCCGAGCCGGACGCCGAGGAAGAAGCCGAGCTTCACGGGGTTGAGGTAGATCTCGGCGAGCCGCTGGTCCTTGTCCGGGATGACGTTGATCCGCCCGACCCTGGTGAGGGCGCCGGAGGACTCGATGACGTCGGCGGTGCCGTCCCAGTTGTTGCCGACGAACATCACCTCCCGCAGGGCGGGCCCGGCGGCGCTCGCGGTGCCGGTGGCGGCGGCCGGGGCGAGCAGGCCGAGGGTGGCCGCCAGGGTGCAGAGGGTACGGACGCCGGGACGGCGCCGGGAACCTGACCGGGACATCGTCGCTCCTTCGCGGGGGGTGGTACGACGGCTTGTGAGACGGTCTGTCAGCTTGCGCCACTCGACGGTAGGGAGGGGCGGGCCCGGCTGACAAGACGTCGGACGGCAACGCCTAAGCTCGCCGCGTGGCAGAGACGATCGAGCAGCTGGTGGCCGGACTGGCCGGGCACTTCGAGGTGGGGGACGTGTGCCGGCTCCTCGACGAGCACCTGGAGCGCGGTGACACCGGGTACCTGGCCGAGTTCGGCGCCGCGCTGCACACGCGCTACGGCTCCGGCACGGCGGGCGCCGAGCACCAGTACCTCTTCGACCGGATCCTCTGGGACGTCGTCACCGCCCCCGGGCCGCAGAACGTCACGCTCGCCATGCGGCTCGGCCTGGCCACCCGCGCGCGCACCCGGCTCCCGGCCCGGCGGGCCGCCGCCGTGCTCGCCGAGCACCGGCGCCCGGCCGACCTGGCGGTGCTGTACGCGCCCGGCCGGGCGTACGACGACACCCCGGACGAGCTGCGCGCCTGCCTGATCCACGAGCTGGTCCTGCGGGGCGTGCCGGTCGCCGAGAAGCTGCCCGCGGCGGTGGCCTGGGCGGCCGCCTCGCCGTTCTGGGCCGAGCACCCGCTGGCCCCGCTGCCCTGGTCGCTCACCCCGTCGGAGGGCCGGCCGGACCTGCCGCGCTACTTCCGGGGCGGCGCGGGCTACGGCGTCCAGTACGGGCTGCCGGAGGGCGCCCCGGTGGCGCGCGGCGGCCGGGCCCCGGCGGTGGAGATCGGCCCGGACGAGCCGGACCTCACCGCGGCGGTGGAGCGCTGGGCACGGCGCTTCAACGGCCGGGTCGAGGCGGCCGTCTTCCTCCTCGCCGAACCGCTCGCCGAGCCGCGGGCGCTCCACCCGCTGCTGGCCGGGCTGCCGCTGGACTGCCTGGAGGGCGTCCCGGCCGACCCCGAGCACCTGACCGTCGTCCCCGGCACGGCGGCGGAGGCCTGGTCCCGGCTGTTCGGGGCGGCGGCCATCGGCGGCGGCCGCGAGGACGAGAACTGGTGGTACGGCGCCTACGGCCGGCTGGCCGCCTGGCGCTCGCTGGCCGCCCTGGTCGGGGCACCCGCGGGCGCCTCGGTCGCCGAGGTGGAGCGACGGGCCGGGGACTGCGCCTGGTACGGCTTCCAGCCCGCCAACGAGTGGTTCAACCGGGACAGCATGGACATCGGCCTGCTCACCCTCACCCCGGACGGCCGCCGGCTCGCCGTGCTGGCCGCCACCGACTACGACGGCGGCTGACCTCCCGCGGGTGGACCCGCCGGAGCCCTGGTGTAGCGTCACGGGGCTTGTTGGATATGGCCCTTGATCCTGGGAGGTTTCCGTGCCGCAGATCCTGGTCGACCACTCGGCCGGTCTGGAGTTCGACCGTGCCGGCTTGGCCGAGGAGGTGCACAAGCTGATCACCGAGGTGATCGACACCACGGTGGGGGAGTGCAAGACGCTGTTCCGCCCGGCCGAGCAGTTCACGGTCGGTGACGGGACGACCGGGGAGCAGCTGGTGCTGGTGCAGATCAAGCTCCTGGCCGGGCGCAGCACCGCCCAGCGGGCGGAGCTCACGGCGCGGGTGCTCGCCGCCCTCCAGGCCCGGATCGACGTGCCGGCCGGGATCGGCGTCGAGGTCACCGAGCTGGACCGGGAGACCTACCGGTTCGTCCACCACACCGGTCGCTGACACCTGCGCCCCGCCCGCCCGCCAACCCGGGCGGGGCGCCGACCTGCGGATTCGGTCCGCGCAGATCGCCCGGAGATCCGCCATGGATCCCCGGCCGGGAAGGTCACTGGAGTCGCCCTCCTACCCGGGAGGGCGGCGACGGCGGCCTCGAGCCTCACAGGGCACCGGTCGACAGGGCGGGAATCTGCGCGGGAGAGCATCATGGACGGGACTCGGTTCGGCGAACTCCTCAGGGACCACCGGAATCGGCGGGGGCTGACCCAGCAACAGCTGGCGGACCTGGCCACGGTGAGTGTGCGCGCGGTGCGCAACCTGGAGCTGGGAAAGGCGCAACGGCCGCGGCAGGAGACGGTCCGGCTGTTGAGCGAGGTGCTGCGGCTGAACGACTCGCGGCGGGCCGAGCTGGAGTCGGCCGCGTTCGCGCCGGCGGCGGGCGCCCGGCGGGGGCTGGTCGAGCCGGTCGCGCCGCCCGCGCCGACCACCCCGATGGTCGGGCGCCTCGCCGAACTCGACACGCTGATGCGGCTGTTGACGGCCGACGGGCACCGCTCGCTGAGCATCGTCGGGCTCGGCGGGATCGGCAAGACCCGGCTGGCGCTGGAACTGGCCGGCGCGGTGTACGCCGGGTGCGGCTGGTCGGTGCTGTGGCTGCCCTGGCAGGGGCTGGTGAACCGGGGTGAGGCCGCCGGCCGGCTCGCGGACCTGCCGGTCGGGCGGCTGCTGCGGGAGGCGGCGGACGATCCGGGCCGGGCGCTCGCCGCGCTCGGCGGCCTGATCGGCAACCGCCCGCTGCTGCTGGTCATCGACGGCTTCGACCCGGTCGACGGGTACGCCGGGGACGTGGTCGGGCTGTTGCAGCGCTGTCCCCGGCTGCGGGTGGTGGTGACCGCGCGGGCGCCGCTGGGCACGGCGGGGGAGCAGGTCGTCCCGATGGGCCCGCTGCGGGTCCCGGCGGCGTCGGTGACCGACGTCGCCGCGCTGGCCGGGGTGGAGTCGGTGCGGCTGCTGGTCTCGCACATCCACCGCTTCCACCCGGGCTTCCGACTGGACGCGGTCTCGGTGTCGGCCGTGGCGGCGATCTGCCGACGGCTGGACGGGGTGCCCTGCGCGCTGGCGCACGCCGCCGAGTGGTTCCTGACCGAGGGCCCGGAGGACCTGCTGGCGCTGGCCGCCCGCAACCCGCTGACCCTGGCCTCCTCCCCGGCGGGCACCGGCGGACTCGCCGATGCCCGGGGGCAGTTCGGGCGGAGCCTGGCCCTGCTGTCGCCGGCCGACCGGCGGGTGCTGGAGCGGATGGGCGGGCACCGCGGGCCGTGGACGGTGGCCGACGCGGCGGTCGCGCTGGGCCAGGAGGGCGGCGGGTACGCCGGGACCGCCCGGGCGGTGCACACGCTGCTGGTGCACGGGCTGGTCCGGGAGACCGCGGACGGCGCGCGGCGCCGCTTCACGGTGCTCAACCTGGTGCGGGCGCTGATCGACGAGCAGGCCGCCCGGCGGGCCGTCGAGCAGCCCGTCGGCGGGTGCCTGCGGCTGCCGGTCCGGTCGGGCTGAAACTACCGCTCTGCTGCCCCCGGGACTGCCCTTCGCCGGTCCGGGCCGTCGTTAGGTTCTGCTCTGTCGATAAACAGTCGATCTCATCGAGACGTCAGATGCGACGCGAAGAGCGGCATCCCGGCGGAAGCGAACTATGGAAGCAGAGAACACGCGGTCGGCCATCGCGCGCACCGCACTCAGTGTCGTCGTCTCCGGGGTGAGGTCGGACGCCCACACCTGGAACCTCGTCTACCTCCAGTTGCTGCTGGAGGAGTTGGGGCACCGGGTGGCCAACCTCGGGCCCTGCGTGCCGGGTGACCTGCTGGTCGCCGAATGCCAGTGGCGCCGGCCGGACCTGATCGTGCTCAGCAGCGTGAACGGGCACGGCTACCAGGACGGCCTGCACGCCATCGAGCAGCTGCGGGCCTGCCCGGAGCTGGCCGGCGCGCCGGTGATCATCGGCGGGAAGCTCGGCGTGCGCGGCGCCGGGGACGGCGACCGGTCCGCGGAGCTGATGCGGGCCGGGTTCGACGCGGTCTTCGACGACTCGGCCGGTGTGACGGCCTTCCGGTCCTTCGTCGGGGCTCTGGAGCAAGGGGCTCTGGAGCAAGGGGCCGCGGAACAAAGGGCCTTGGAACACGGGGCCCTGGAAGGGAGAGGTGGGCGATGAGCGCCGAGCTGGAACAACCCGGCGGGGCGGCCGACCTGCTCGCCGCCCGGACGATCCCGGTACGGCGGTCGGCGTTCGGCGAGTTCGTCGCCCGGGCGCACGCCCGCGGCGAGCTGGTCGTCCAGCCGCGGATGGGCTTCAGCGACCCCGTGGAGATGCGGGACGGCCTGCTGGCCGTCAAGGGCGCCCGGGCCACCACCGTCGGCACCCTCACCCTCGACAGCTACACCCGGATCGGCGACCACGACGCGGCCCGCCGCGCCCTCGCCGACGGCCTCCGGCTCAACGGCTACCCGATCGTCGCCCAGGGCGCCGCCCGCACCAGGGC
This sequence comes from Kitasatospora sp. NPDC097643, assembly GCF_040302625.1. Lineage (NCBI taxonomy): Bacteria > Bacillati > Actinomycetota > Actinomycetes > Kitasatosporales > Streptomycetaceae > Kitasatospora > Kitasatospora sp. NPDC097643. The sequence continues at coordinate 45,811 of NZ_JBEOSA010000059.1, forward strand.
CGTGCTCGACGGCGCGCTGGACGGCCGCTTCCCGATCCAGGTCCGGCACGGCTCGGCCCGGCCGCAGGCCATCATGACCGCGCTCGCCGAAGCCGGCCTGCACGCCACCGAGGGCGGACCGGCCTCGTACTGCCTGCCGTACGGGCGGGTGCCGCTGCGCGAGTCGGTGGCGAACTGGGTCGAGTGCTGCCGACTGCTCACCGCCGTACGGGAGTCGGGCCAGGAGCCGCACCTGGAGACCTTCGGCGGCTGCATGATGGGCCAGCTCTGCCCGCCCTCGCTGCTGGTCGCCCTGAGCCTGCTCGAAGGACTGTTCTTCTGCCAGAACGGCGTGCCCGACGTCTCGTTGAGCTACGCCCAGCAGACCGACGGCGACCAGGACGAGGAGGCGGTGGCCGCGCTGCGCCGGCTCGCCGCCGAGTTCCTGCCCACGCCCAGCTGGCACGTCGTGGTCTACACCTACATGGGCGTGTACCCGCAGACCCCCGAGGGGGCGGCCGACCTGCTCGCCGCCTCGGCGCGGCTCGCGGTGCGCTCCGGCGCCTCCCGGCTGATCGTGAAGACGGCCGCCGAGGCGTTCCGGATCCCCACCGTCGAGGAGAACCTCACCGCCCTGGAGCACGCCGCCGCGGTGGCGGCCGACACCCCCCGGGCCGCGACCGACCCGACCGCCCAGGACAGCGAGGTCTACGCCGAGGCCCGGGCCTTCGTCGAGGCGGTGCTCGACCTGGACGGGACGGTCGCCCGCTCGCTGCCGCTGGCCTTCGAACGCGGCTACCTGGACGTCCCGTTCTGCCTGCACCCGGACAACGCCGGGCGCTCCCGCAGCACCATCGACGGCTCCGGCCGGCTGCGCTGGACGGCTCTCGGCTCGATGCCGCTCGGCCCGTCCGCCGTCACCGCCCGGACCCGCCCGCTGACCTCCGCCGGACTGCTGAGCTCGCTGTCGTACGTGCAGCACACCTACGACCGCACCGAACTCGGCCGCCCGGCGGCCCGATCCATCACCGCCGACCCCACCACCCCGGAGGACGCCAGGCCATGACCACCACCCCGCAGACCGGCACACCGCAGACCACGGACACACCGCTCGATCACGGCGCGCCCCGGCTGCCGCACCCCCGGCAGCACCTGACCTCCCCGGTCACCCGCAGCGTGCTGCGGCTGCAGAGCGGACTGCTCTCCGCCGCCCGGGAGTTCCTGCGCGACAACGGCTTCACCGAGCTGCTGCCCCCGATCATCGGCCCGGTCACCGACCCGGGCAACCGGGGCGCCAAGCAGGTCGACATCGACTACTACGGGCACCGCTACAAGCTGATGACCAGCGCGATCCTCTACAAGCAGGCCTCACTGCTGGCCTTCGACAAGATCTTCTACGTGGCGCCGAACGTCCGGCTCGAACCGGTGGAGACCGCCGGCACCGGCCGCCACCTCACCGAGTTCCACCAGCTCGACGTCGAGGTCGCCGGCGCCACCCGGGACGACATCCTCCAGTTGATCGAGGACCTGGTCCGCCACATGACCGCCCGGGTGGTCGCCGAGCACGACGCGGAACTGGAGCAACTCGGCCGCGACCCGGGCGTGTTCGCCGACCTGATCAGCACCGCCTTCGACCGGATCCCGCACTCCGCCGCCGTCGAGCGGCTGCACGAGCTCGGCCACGGGCAGAGCCCCGACGCCGAACTCGACTGGCCGGGCGAGGCGTTGCTCTCCGGCAAGGCCAGCCGCCCGTTCTTCGTCACCGACTACCCGAAGGGCTCGCGCGGCTTCTACGACCGGGAGAGCCAGGAGACCGCCGGTGTCCTGCGCAACTTCGACCTGATCGCCCCCGAGGGCTACGGCGAGCTGTGCAGCGGCAGCGAGCGCGAGTTCGACTACGCCCGGATCGTCGCCCGGATGCGGGAGACCGGCGAGAACCCGGCCAAGTACGGTTGGTACCTGGAGACCGTTCGCGAGGGCATCCCGGCCAGCTCCGGCTTCGGCATCGGCCTCCAACGGCTCACCCGCTACATCGCCGGCGTCGAGGCGGTCTGGCAGGCCAGCGCCTTCCCCAAGCTCGTCGGGACGGTCTCGCCGTGACCGCGCTGCACGCCGCCGGCCTGCCCGAGGCCGCGATCCGGGCCCGGGCCAGGTCGGGCGCCGCGGCCGCCTTCCCGGACGTCGACAGCTACGGCCACACCCTCTTCGGCGACGAGGGCCGCCCCGTCGGCGACCCGCTCGACCGGGCCCGGCTGGTCCCGCCGGTCTTCGTGCCGCAGCGGCTGGAGAAGCTGATCGACCTCGGCCGCGAACCGCTCTTCTCCGACGTCGACCTGTCCACCGTGATCGGCGGGTTCTCCGCCGCGCTGCCCGTCTACGTCTCCGCCTTCGGCTCCACCCAGGTCGCCAGCCGCGACCTCGGCACCGCCGTCGCCCGGCAGGCCGGCCGGCTCGGCGTCCCGATGGCGATCGGCGAGAACATCGTCCCGGTCAGCGGCTACGGCCGGGTGGAGACCGAGGAGCAGCGCTCGCTGCTGCGCCGGATCGAGGCCTACGCCGAACACCTGCCGGACGGCCTCGGCGGGCTGGTCGTCCAGCAGAGCACCGAGGACGCCGACGCCGAGGTGTGGAACCTGGTCTACAGCGACCCGCGCACCCGCGGCCTGCTCGAATCCGGGCGCCTGGGCTTCGAGTTGAAGGTCGGCCAGGGCGCCAAGCCCGGCCTCGGCGGGATGACCGTGCTGCCGCGCGGGGAGGCGGCCGCGCTCGCCGACCGCTTCCAGCTCCAGGACGTCTTCGGCCCGGACGACCCCCGGGTGCTGCGCAGCAGCAGCCCCGGCACCTTCACCGACGAGATCCTGCGCCAGCAGATCCGGCTGATGCGCAACAACTTCCCGCGCGCCCGGGTCTGGGTCAAGCTGCCGCCGGCCCGGGACGTCGCCGAGGCCGCCCGGGTGGCCTGGGCCGCGGGCGCCGACGCGGTGACCGTCGACGGCGCCGAGGGCGGCTCCGGCTGGGTGCCCGGGCTCTTCCCGGCACAGGTCGGCCTGCCGCTGCACGAGTGCCTGCACCGGATCGGCGCGCCGCAGGGCTGCCTGCTCGCCTCCGGGCGGATCTGGGAGGGCGCCCGCGCGGCCAAGGCGCTCGCGCTGGGCGCGACCGCGGTCGGCCTCGGCCGGGCCGCCCTGCTGGCCGCCGACGAGGACCCCGAGGCGGGCCTGACCCGGCTGCTGGAGTGCCTGGCCCTGGAACTGCGGCTGGTCACCAGCGCGCTCGGGGTCTACACCAGCGGTGCGCTCACCCCCGAGGACGTCTGGTTCGGCCCGACGACCACCGCCGAGCGCGTCCCGCAGCCCACGGAGGGACACCTCCATGGCTGAGACCGAGACCCTCGCCCGGGAGGACGAACCGGAGCCGGTCTCGTACGACAGCCCGTTCCGCCTCGGCTACCTGGGCTTTGTGGCCGCCAACGGCTTCTCCGCGATCGGCAACTCCGCCTGGTTCGTGGCGCTCACCGTGCTGCTCACCGAACTGGCCTCGCCGACCGTGGTCGGCGCGGTGCTGGCGCTGTCCTCGCTGCCCTCGCTGGCGGGGATGCTGATCGGCGGCGCGGTCGTCGACAAGGTCGGCCCGCGCAAGGTGATGATCGTCTCCGACGCGCTGCGCTGCGCCGTGCAGGGCGCGGCCGCCGCCGTCGCCTACCTCGCCGACCTGTCGGTGGCCGTCCTCGCCCTCGTCCTGCTGCTCACCAACCTGGCGAACGCCTTCTTCATGCCGGCCGCCGGGGCCCTGCGACCCCGGCTGCTGCCGGGCGAGCACCTGCTGCGCGGCAACTCGCTCTACTCGCTGGGTACCCGCGGCGGCCAGGCGCTCGGCGGTCCGGTCGGCGCGCTGCTGATCGGGCTCGGCGGCACCGCGCTGGTCGCCGCCTTCGACGCGGCCAGCTTCGCGCTCTCGGCACTCGCGGTGTTCCTGGTCCGGGTGCCCGCCCTGGTGCGGGCCGCACCGGCACCGGCCGCCGGAGCGCCCGCGCAGGACGGCCTGGGCAGCCGGATCCGCGAAGGACTGCGCTACATCCGGGGCCACCGCGACCTGCTCTGGCTGATCGTGCTGATCGGCCTGAGCGAACTCGCCAGCATGGGGCCGGTCAACGTCGGCCTGGTGCTGCTCGCCGACCAGTACGGCCACCCGCTGGGGGTGGGCGCGCTGCTCACCGCCTTCACGCTGGGCGCCGTCGTCAGCTTCCTGGCGACGGTGGTGTGGCCGACCAAACGGCGCAGCGGCGGGGTCGTGGTGTACGGCGTGGCGGCGCAGGCGGCGCTGCTGGTCGTGCTGGGGCAGCTCGGCTCGATCGTGCCGGCCGTGGCCGTGTACTTCGGGCTGGGTGTGCTGTCCGGCCTGGTCGGCAACGTGCTGTCCTCGCTGGTGCAGCTCTGGAGCAAGGCGGAGGTCCGGGGGCGGGTGATGTCGGTGCTCAGCATGACCGTTTTCATCGCCGCGCCGCTCGGCAATCTGATGCTCGGCTGGTTCGTCCAGCTGATGGGGCTGGCGGCGACGATGGCCCTGCACGGGGCCCTGGCGGCGGCCGCCGCCGCGATCGCGCTGGTCCGTCCGGCCATCGGCCGGGCCCGGCTGGACTGAGGCGGCCGGACCGGACGGCCGGGCCGAAACTGCCGCCGGTCTGCCTCGCCGAGTGCCGCCCGGGCGGACCTGCCGCTCGTAGGGTCGACAGGGTCGACACCAGAACCTGGGCTGTCCGCCAACTGGCAAGCCCCATAAAGGATTTCGAGAAACGGAGCCGGGTCATGAGCAACCCGTTCGAGAACCCCGAGGCGTCGTACTGGGCCCTGATCAACGAGGAGGGCCAGTACTCCCTGTGGCCGGCCTCGATCCAGGTCCCCGAGGGCTGGACGGTGGCCCACGGCGAGGACACCCGGGAGGCCTGCCTGGCCCACATCGAGGCCGCCTGGACGGACATGCGGCCGGCGAGCCTGATCAACGCGTCGAACTGACCGAACCCGCAGGACCCTGAGGAGTTCCCGTGATCCCGTTGTCATTCGCCCAGCGCCGGCTGTGGTTCATCAACCAGTTCGAGGAGCCGAACGGAACGTACAACATTCCCATGGTCGTGCGGATGCGGGGCACCTTGGACGCCGACGCCCTGCGCGCCGCCCTCGGGGACGTGGTGACCCGGCACGAGGCCCTGCGGACGGCCTTCCTCGAACGGGACGGGGAGTTCTGGCAGCGGATCACGGACGCGGCGGAGGTGGACATCCCGTTCGCCGTCGAGGAGCGCGTGGAGGCGGAGGTCGAGGCCTTCGTCGCGGAGTACATCGCCCGGCCGTTCGACCTCTCGACGGACCTGCCGCTGCGCGCGGCACTGCTGACCGTCGCCCCCGAGGAGCACGTGCTGGTGCTGGTCATGCACCACATCGCGGGCGACGGCTGGTCGCAGGCCCCGCTGCTGCGGGACCTGTCGACCGCCTACGCGGCACGCCGTGCCGGCGAGGAGCCCGACTGGGAGCCGCTGCCGGTGCAGTACGGCGACTACACCCTCTGGCAGCGCGAGCTGCTCGGTGCCGAGGACGACCCGGAGAGCTTGGTCTCCCATCAGCTCGCCTACTGGAAGCGGGAATTGGCCGAACTGCCGGAGGAGCTGGCGCTGCCCGCCGACCGGCCCCGGCCGGCCGTCGCCTCCCACCGGGGCGGCATGATCCGGGTCGAGATCGCGGCGGAGGTGCACCGCCGGCTGGCCGAGCTGGCGCAGGCCGACGGCGGCACGCTGTTCATGGTGCTCCAGGCGGCGGTCGGCGTGCTGCTCTCCCGGCTGGGCGCGGGCACCGACATCCCGTTCGGCACCCCGGTCGCGGGCCGGACCGACGAGGCGCTGGACGACCTGGTCGGCATGTTCGTCAACACCCTGGTGCTGCGCACCGACGTCTCCGGCAACCCGACCTTCCGCGAACTGGTGGCGCGGGTGCGGAGCACCGACCTGGCGGCCCTGGAGAATCAGGACGTCCCGTTCGAGCTGCTGGTGCAGGAGCTCAACCCGGAGCGCTCGCCGGCCCGCAACCCGCTCTTCCAGGTGATGCTGGTGCTCCAGAACACCGAAGCCTCGGGCCTGCACCTGGCCGGCCTGGACGTGGACTTCCGGGTCGCCGACGCGGCCGGGGCGAAGTTCGACCTCACCCTGGAACTCGCCGAACGGCGCAGCGGCCCGGGCACGACGGGCGGCATCACGGGCACCCTGCAGTACGCGGCGGATCTGTTCGACCGGCGGACGGCGGAGTGGTTGGGGGCGTGTCTGGTCCGGGTGTTGGAGGCGGTGGCGGCGTTCCCGGATGTGCGGGTGGGGGAGTTGGACCTGCTCGGGGACGAGGAGTTGCGGCTGCTGCTGGAGGACTGGAACGGTCCGGCGGGTGAGCGGGTCACGGCCTGTGCGCATGAGGTGGTGGAGCGGTTCGCGGCGGAGACCCCGGAGGCGCCGGCGTTGCTGTTCCGGGACGAGCGGGTGTCGTACGGGGAGTTGAACGCGCGGGCGAACCGGTTGGCGCGGCAGTTGACGGCGGCCGGGGTGGAGCGCGGTGACGTGGTCGGGGTGCTGCTGGAGCGCGGCGTCGAGCTGGTGGTGGCGGTGCTCGCGGCGCTGAAGGCGGGCGCCGGGTACACCGTGCTGGACACCGACTTCCCGGCCGAGCGGTGGAGCACGGTGCTGCGGGAGACCGCGGCGCCGGTGCTGGTCACCGACGGGACGTGGGCCCGGTCCGTACCCGAGGTGGCGGCCGCCGTCCTGCGGCTGGACGCGCTGGCGGGGGAGATCGCCGGGCGAGCAGCGGGGGACCTGGACACGCTGGTGGGCCTGGACGATGTGGCCTGCGTGATGTTCACCTCCGGGTCGACGGGGCGGCCGAAGGGTGTGGTGGCCTCGCACCGGGCGCTGGTGGCGACGCTGACGGACCAGGAGTTCGTCGGCTTCGAGCCGGAGCAGGTGTGGTTGCAGTGCTCGCCGGTGTCCTGGGACGCCTTCGCGCTGGAGCTGTTCGGGGCGCTGTTCTCGGGCGCGGCCTGTGTGTTGCAGCCCGGTCAGCGGCCCGAACCGGCGGTGATCGAGCGGCTGGTCGGCGAGCACAAGGTCTCCACCGTCCACCTGTCCGCGAGCCTGCTGAACTTCATGCTCGACGAGTACCCGGGCACCTTCGCCGGGCTCGCCCACGTGATGACCGGCGGCGAGGCGGCGTCCATGTCGCACGTCCGCCGGATCATGGCGGAGCACCCGGGGCTGCGGCTGGTGAACGGGTACTCGCCGGTGGAGAACATGATCTTCACCATGTGCCACACCGCGGTGGAGGCGGACGGCGCGGCCGTGTCGCTGCCGGTGGGCCGGCCGATCGCCCGCAAGAAGGTGTACGTCCTGGACGGCTACCTCAACCTGGTGCCGCCGGGTGTGGCCGGGGAGTTGTACATGGCGGGCGAGGGCCTGGCGCGCGGTTACGCGGGCCAGCCGGCGCTGACCGCCGAGCGCTTCGTGGCCAACCCGTTCGAGCCCGGCACGCGGATGTACCGGACCGGTGACCTGGTGCGCTGGCGCACTTGGGGGTCCCCCCGGCCGGAGGCTGGGGGAGGGGTGATGGAGTTCCTCGGCCGGGCCGACCAGCAGGTGAAGATCCGCGGCTTCCGGATCGAACTCGGCGAGGTGGAGGCCGCGCTCAGCCGCCACGCCGGTGTCCGGCAGGCCGTCGTGCTGGCCCGCGAGGACGTGCCCGGCGACAAGCGCCTGGTCGGCTACGTGGTCGGGGAGGACGGGCTCGACCCGGCCGCGCTGCGCGAGCACCTCGGCGCCCTGCTGCCCGAGTACATGGTTCCGGCCGCCGTGGTGGTGCTGAAGGCCCTGCCGATCACGCCCAACGGCAAGCTCGACCGCGGAGCCCTGCCCGCCCCCGACTACCGCACCCTGAGCACCGGCCGGGCCCCGCGCACCCCGCAGGAGGAGTCGCTCTGCGCCCTGTTCGCCGAGGTGCTGGGCCTGGAGGGCGTCGGCATCGACGACAGCTTCTTCGCCCTCGGCGGGCACTCCCTGCTCGCCACCCGGCTGATCAGCCGCATCCGCACCGCGCTGGGTGTCGAGGTGAGCATCCGGACGATCTTCGAGGCGCGGACCGTCGCGGCCCTCGCGACCCGGCTGACCGGCGCCCGCAAGGCCCGCCCGGCCCTTCGCCGCCGCCAGCCCGACGCCGGCTGACCGGCGGAACGCCCCCTCACCCGCCCCCATTCGTAGCCCCCAGCGTCCGCCGCCGTCGCGCAGAGACCGGCCGGCGCCCCGAAGGCCCGGCCGGCTCTGCGGCCGCGGTGAAGGAGTCCCCGTGATACCCCCGTCTTCCGCGCAGCGGCGCCTGTGGTTTGTCAACCGGCTCGAGGGCGCCAGCGGCACCTACAACAACCCCGTCGCCCTCCGGCTGACCGGCGAGCTCGACGTCGCCGCCCTGGAGGCCGCGCTCGCCGACCTCGCCGACCGGCACGAGCCCCTGCGCACCGTCTTCCCCGAGGTCGACGGCGAGCCGTACCAGCGGGTGCTGGCCGCCGACGAGGCCCGGCCGGGGCTCACGGTCACCGACTGCGCGGAGGACGGGCTGACGGCCGCCCTGGAGACGGAGTCGCAGCGGCCCTTCGACCTCACCGTCGAGCCGCCGCTGCGACCCACCCTGTACCGGCTCGGCCCGGACCTGCACGTGCTGATGCTGGTCCTGCACCACATCGCCTCCGACGGCTGGTCGATGGCCCCGCTGCTGCGCGACCTCGCCCTCGCCTACGAGGCCCGCTGCGCCGGGCGGGCGCCCGGCTGGGAGCCGCTGCCGGTGCAGTACGGCGACTACACCCTCTGGCAGCGCGACCTGCTCGGCACCGAGGATGACCCGGACAGCCTGGTCTCCGGCCAACTCGACTACTGGCGTGGCGAGTTGGCGGAGCTGCCGGAGGAGCTGGCACTGCCCGCGGACCGGCCGCGCCCGGCCGAGCCGTCGTACGCCGGCGGCGTGGTGTCGATGCCGGTCGGGGCGGAGCTGCACCGGTCGCTGGCCGAGCTGGCGCAGGCCGACGGCGGCACGCTGTTCATGGTGCTCCAGGCCGGCGTCGCCGCCCTGCTCTCCCGGCTGGGCGCGGGCACCGACATCCCGATCGGCATGTCGGCGGCGGGCCGCACCGACGAGGCGTTGGACGAGCTGGTCGGCTTCTTCGTCAACTCGCTGGTGCTGCGCACCGATGTCTCCGGCGACCCGACCTTCCGTGAGCTCCTCGCCCGGGTCCGGGAGACCGACCTCGGCGCCTTCGAGCACCAGGACGTGCCCTTCGAGCGTCTGGTGGAGCTGGTCAACCCCGGCCGGTCCAGCGCCCGCCACCCGCTCTTCCAGGTGCTGCTCCAGGTGCAGAACACCGCCGAGGCCCGGGCCGAGTTCCCCGGCGTCGAGGCCGCCTTCGAGACCGTCGGCTGGGACCGCGCCAAGTTCGACCTCGGCGTGGCCTTCTCCGAACGCCGGGACGAGACCGGCGCACCGGCGGGCCTGACCGGCTCGCTGGAGTACGCGGCCGACCTCTTCGACCGCGAGACCGCCCGCCGGCTGCTGGACTGCCTGGTGCGGGTGCTCACCGGGGCCGCCGCCGCCCCCGACGGCCGGGTCGGCGCGCTCGACCTGCTCTCGGACGCCGACCGGCAGGCGTTCGCCGGGTGGAACGCCACCGACCGGCCCGTCCCGGCCGGCGACCTGCCCGGGCTGTTCGCCGCCCAGGCGGCCCGGACCCCGGCGGCGACCGCCGTCGTCTTCGAGGACCAGAGCGTCACGTACGCCGAGCTGGACGCCCGCGCCAACCGGCTGGCCCGCCACCTGATGGCCGAGGGCGCCGGGCCGGAGACCCTGGTCGCCCTCGCGCTGCCCCGCTCGGTGGAGCTGGTGGTGGCCACCCTGGCCGTCGCCAAGTCCGGCGCCGCCTACCTGCCGATCGACCCCGGCTACCCGGCGGACCGGGTGGCCTTCATGCTGGCCGACGCGCGGCCGACCCTGCTGCTCACGGACGCGCCGCTCGCGGCACCCGAAGGCGTCCGGGTGCTCGTCCCGGCCGAGATCGCGCCCGCGCCGGCGGGCCGGTCCGCCGAGCCGCTGCCGGGCGGCGGCGACCCCCGGCGCCCGGCCTACGTGATCTACACCTCCGGCTCGACCGGCCGGCCCAAGGGCGTGGTCGTCACCCACCAGGGCATCGCCAACCTGGTCGCGGCCCAGGTGGAACGGTTCGGCATCGAACCCGGCAGCCGGGTGCTCCAGTTCGCCTCGCTGAGCTTCGACGCGGCCTTCTCCGAGCTGAGCACCGCCCTGCTGACCGGCGCCACCATCGTGCTGGCCCCGGCCGCCAAGCTGATGCCGGGCGAGCCGCTGGCCGAGCTGCTGGCCGCGCAGCGCGTCACCCACGTCACCCTGCCCCCCGCCGCGCTGGCCCAGCAGCCCGCCGAGGGCGGCCTGCCCGAGGGCATGACGCTGGTGCTGGCCGGGGAGGCCGCCTCGGCGGAGCTGGTGGCCCGCTGGCTGCCGGGCCGCCGGGTGATCAACGCCTACGGCCCGTCCGAGGCGACGGTCTGCGCCACGATGAGCCTGCCGCTCGGCCCCGGCACCGGGATCCCGCCGATCGGCGGCCCGATCGCCAACACCCGCGCCTACGTGCTGGACGACGCGCTGAACCTGGTCCCGCCGGGCGTGGTCGGCGAGCTCCACCTCGCCGGGGTCGGCCTGGCCCGCGGCTACCTGAACCGGCCCGGGCTGACCGCCGAACGCTTCGTCGCCAACCCCTTCGAACCCGGCGAGCGGATGTACCGCACCGGCGACCTGGTGCGCTGGCGGGCCTCCGGGGTGATGGAGTTCCTCGGCCGGGCCGACCAGCAGGTGAAGATCCGCGGCTTCCGGATCGAACCGGGCGAGGTGGAGGCCGCGTTGAGCCGCCACCCGGGCGTCCGGCAGGCCGCGGTGCTGGCCCGCGAGGACGTGCCCGGCGACAAGCGCCTGGTCGGCTACGTCGTCGGGGAGGACGGGCTCGACCCGGTCGCCCTGCGGGAGGCGGTCGCCGCCGGGCTCCCCGAGTACCTGGTGCCCGCCGCCGTCGTGCTCCTGGACGCGCTGCCGCTGACCCCGAACGGCAAGCTGGACCGCCGCGCCCTGCCCGCCCCCGACTACACCGCCACCAGCACCGGCCGGGCGCCGCGCACCCCGCAGGAGGAGATCCTCTGCGCGCTGTTCGCCGAGGTGCTGGGCCTGGAACAGGTCGGCATCGACGACGACTTCTTCGCCCTCGGCGGCCACTCGCTGCTCGCCACCCGCCTGATCAGCCGGATCCGCACCACCCTCGGGGCCGAACTCGGCATCCGCGAGCTGTTCCAGAGCTCCACCGTCCGGACCATGGCCGCCGCCCTGGACAGCCGCCGCGCCGGGGCCCGCGCGCCACTCGTCCCGATGCCGCGCACCGGGAAGGGGGCCGACGGGGACATCCCGCTCTCCTTCGCCCAGCAGCGGCTCTGGTTCATCAACCGGCTCGAAGGCGCCGACGACAGCTACAACAACCCGTTGGTGCTGCGCCTGCGCGGCCCGCTGAACGCCCTCGCGCTGGAAGCGGCCGTCCGCGACCTGGTGGCCCGGCACGAGGCACTGCGCACGGTCTTCCCGGAGCGCGACGGCGAACCCCGCCAGCACATCGTCGAGGACGTCTCCGGCCGGCTGGCCCTCACCGTGCACGACTGCCGGGCCGAGGGGCCCGCCGCGGCGCTGGCCGCCGCCACCGGCCGCGGTTTCGACGTCACCACCGACCTGCCGGTGCGCGCCGACCTGCTCCGGATCGCGCCCGAGGAGCACGTCCTGGCGCTGACCTTCCACCACATCGCGGTGGACGGCTCCTCCCTGGCACCGCTGCTGCGCGACCTGTCCACCGCGTACGAGGCGCGCCGCGCCGGGCGGGCGCCGGCCTGGGCGCCGCTGCCGGTGCAGTACGCCGACTACACCCTCTGGCAGCGCGAGCTGCTCGGCGCGGAGGGCGACCCGGACAGCCTGCTCGCCCGGCAACTCGACTACTGGCGCGGCCAGTTGGCCGGTCTGCCGGAGGAGCTGGCGCTGCCGGCCGACCGGCCGCGCCCGGCGGTGGCCTCGGTCGAGGGTGGGGTGGTGACGACCGAGCTCGACCCGGACGTCCACCGGGCGCTGGCCGCCCTGGCCCGGGAGAGCGGGGTGACGCTGTTCATGGTGCTCCAGGCCGGTCTGGCCGCGATGCTGTCGCGGCTGGGCGC
>NZ_JBEOSA010000060.1:0-58080 GCF_040302625.1 Kitasatospora sp. NPDC097643
GCTACGAGTACGAGGCGCTGGCCTTTCACGAGAGCGTGCCCGGCCACCACCTGCAGAGGTTGCTGTGCAACCGGCGGGCCCGCCCCTCAGGTGGTGGGGTGCCTCAGTGGGACAGGTCAGTGACCGCCCGCGTCGACCACCTGGACGCCCTCGACGTTGGCCTCGATGACGTCGGCCGGCAGGGCCACGCGGATCGCCCAGTAGTAGATGCCGAGGGCGAAGACCGCCACCGCACCCATGTCCCACCACATCGGGATGGCGCCGGTGCCGTCACCGAAGCCGCCCTGCCAGGAGATCAGGCCGAGGCCGATCAGGTAGACCGGCAGCCACTGGGCGGCGCGCCAGTCCAGGCGCGGGGCGTTCGGCAGGCGCTTCTTGATCGCCCAGGCGGCGTAGCTGCCGAGCAGGGCGTAGCCGAGGATGATCGCCCCGCCCAGGCGCTCCAGGATGTGCCAACCGGACCAGTAGATGATCAGGCTGGAGACCACGAAGGCGGCCGGCGAGATCACGCCGCCGAGCGGCAGCTTGTAGGAGCGCTCGCGCGCCGGCAGGCGGCGGCGCAGGGCGCCGAAGGCCAGCGGGGCACCGGCGTACATCAGGACGCTGGCGGAGGTGATGAAGCCGACCAGCTCCTGCCAGCTCGGGAAGGGCAGGAAGCAGATGACACCGGTGATGAAGGACATCACCAGGCCGAACCACGGCACGCCGCGCTTGTCCAGGCGCTCGAAGAGCTGCGGCGCGTAGCCGTTCTTGCTCAGGCCGTAGGAGATGCGGGAGGTGGAGGTGGTGTAGATCAGGCCGGTGCCGCCGGGGGAGACGATGGCGTCGAAGTACAGGACGTACGACAGCCAGCCGAGGCCGACCAGGGTGGCGAGGCCGGCGAACGGGCCCTCGATGCCGGGGAAGTCGAGCTTGTCCCAGCCGTTGATGAAGGAGCTGACCGGCAGCGCGCCGATGAAGGCGACCTGGAGCAGGACGTAGATCAGGGTGCCGATGGCGACCGAGCCGAGCACGGCGCGGGGGATGTCGCGCTTGGGGTTCTTGCTCTCACCGGAGATCTGGATGGCCTGCTCGAAGCCGAGCAGCGCGAAGATGATGCCGCTGGAGCTGATCGCGGCGAGCACGCCCTTGGCGCCGAACGGGGCGAAGCCGTGCGAGGTGAAGTTCGAGCCGTGGAAGCTGTTGATCGACAGCGCCAGGATCGTGAGCAGCGGGACGCCGATCTTGAGCCAGGTGGCGATCGAGTTGGTGGCCGCCAGCACGCGCACACCGAGGAAGTTGACCGCGACGAAGACGCCCATCAGCAGCACCGCGACGATGAAGCCGCTGGTGGTGAGGGTGCCGTTCTCGTTCAGGAAGCTCTTGGCGAACTCCCAGTGACCGGCGTAGCCGATCATCGCCTCGACCTCGATCGGGGCGACGGTGGCGGCCTGGAGCCAGGAGAACCAGCCGAAGGACATGCCCGCGAGCCCGCCGAAGACGTAGTGCGGGTAGCGGGCGGTACCACCGGCGACGGGGAAGAGGCCACCGAGCTCGGCGTGTACCAGGGCGAGGAGCACGATCGCGACCGCGCCGATGCCCCAGGAGATGATCGCGGCCGGACCGGCGGCGACGACGGCGTTCTTGGCGCCGAACAGCCAGCCGGAGCCGATGATCGAGCCGACCGAGGCCCACATGAGGCCGATGAGACCGACGTGACGGCGGAGCGACTGCTGGGCGGGGGCCTTGGAGTCGGATCCGGTGCTCGGCGGCGAGATCTGGTTGAGGGATGCCATGCGAAGTCTCTCTGTGGGTGGGGGCCCCGGCCATCGGAGCGCGAGAGTTGCCACACAGTAGGCGTATTCATAGGCCTCTGCACAGATCGCTTTGCTGAATGTTTACCTACATTGCCCCTACATCCGTGCAGGTAGGGGGCATTCAGTTCATACATGTGTTACGTAACTGGCGAGTAGCTTCAGTATTTGAGCGGCATTTGAGCTTCGTTCCGCGATCAGGCAATCTTGACGGTGAATAGGGTCATACAAATGACGTCAACCGCATAACGATGCCGACCTGGCCAGGTGAGGTGGCCTGCCGCGAGGGTTGTTCGTCCGCTACGGTATGCGCCACGAGTCCGCACCCACGGGCTCCGACCCCCGCGGCACAGCGTCGTGTCCGCGCGCTCTTACCTCCCCTCGAAGGTGCGCGCAGATGAAACTCACCCCCCATGAGCAGGAGCGCCTGCTCATCCACGTGGCCGCCGACGTGGCCCGCTCCCGTCGAGCCCGGGGCCTGCGGCTCAACCACCCCGAAGCGGTCGCCCTGATCACCTCCCACGTCCTGGAGGGCGCGCGGGACGGGCGGACCGTCGCCGAGCTGATGGAGTCCGGTCGCAAGGTGCTGACCAGGGACGACGTCATGACCGGCATCGCCGAGATGATCCCGGACGTCCAGGTCGAGGCGACCTTCCCGGACGGCACCAAGCTGGTCACCGTCCACGGGCCGATCCAGTGACGGGCGCGCAGGCCGACGCGCCCGGGCAGCCCTTCGCCCCGGGCCAGGTCCTCCACGGCGACGGCGAGGTCAAGCTCAACCTCGGACTGCCGGTCACCCGCCTGGGTGTCCTCAATGCCGCCGACCGACCGGTGCAGGTCGGCTCCCACTACCACTTCGCCGAGGCCAACCCCGGCCTGGAGTTCGACCGTTCGCTCTCCCGGGGCCTGCGGCTGAACATCCCCGCGGGCACCGCCGTCCGCTTCGAGCCCGGCATCCCGGTCGAGGTCGAGCTCGTCCCGATCGGCGGCCGGCGCGAGATCGCCGGACTGCGCGGCGAGACCGGAGGGCCGCTCGATGACTGACACGCCTTCGCTGCGGCCCGCGCTCGTCCTGACCCGCGAGCGCTACGCCGACCTCTACGGCCCCACCACCGGCGACCGGATCCGGCTCGGCGACACCAACCTGCTGATCGAGGTCGAGGAGGACCGCTGCCGCGGCGGCGACGAAGCCGTCTTCGGCGGTGGCAAGGTCATCCGGGAATCCATGGGCCAGGCCCGCACCAGCCGCGCCGAGGGCGCCGCGGACACCGTCATCACCGGCGCCGTGGTGCTCGACCACTGGGGTGTGGTCAAGGCCGACATCGGCATCCGGGACGGCCGGATCACCGCGCTCGGCAAGGCCGGCAACCCCGAGACCATGGACGGCGTCCACCCCGAGCTGGTGATCGGCCCGGAGACCGAGATCATCTCCGGCAACGGCCGGATCGTCACCGCCGGGGCGATCGACGCCCATGTGCACCTGATCTGCCCGCAGCTCGTCGACGAGGCGCTCGCCTCCGGCGTCACCACCCTGGTCGGCGGCGGCACCGGGCCCGCCGAGGGCTCCAAGGCCACCACCATCACCCCCGGCGGCTGGCACCTCGGCCGGATCTTCGCCGCGATGGACGACCTGCCGGTCAACCTCGGCCTGCTCGGCAAGGGCAACACCGTCAACCAGGCCGCGATGCACGACCAACTGCGGGCCGGCGCCCTCGGGTTCAAGATCCACGAGGACTGGGGCGCCACCCCGGCCGCGATCGACGCCTGCCTGCGGGTCTGCGACCGGACCGGTGCCCAACTCGCCATCCACACCGACACCTTGAACGAGGCCGGGTTCGTCGGCGACACCCTCGCCGCGATCGCCGGGCGGGGCGTCCACGCCTACCACACCGAGGGTGCCGGCGGCGGCCACGCCCCCGACATCATCACCGTGGTCGGCCAGGCCAACGTGCTGCCCAGCTCCACCAACCCGACCAGGCCGCACACCGTCAACACCGTCGACGAACACCTCGACATGCTGATGGTCTGCCACCACCTCAGCCCGCACGTCCCCGAGGACCTCGCCTTCGCCGAGTCCCGGATCCGGCCCTCCACCATCGCCGCCGAGGACGTCCTGCACGACCTCGGCGCCATCTCCATCATCAGCTCCGACTCCCAGGCCATGGGCCGGATCGGCGAGATCGTGCTGCGCACCTGGCAGACCGCGCACGTGATGAAGGCCCGGCGCGGCGCGCTGCCCGGAGACGGCCGCGCCGACAACACCCGGGCCCGCCGCTACGTCGCCAAGTACACCATCAACCCGGCCGTCGCCCAGGGCCTGGACGGCGAGATCGGCTCGGTCGAACCCGGCAAGCTCGCCGACCTGGTGCTCTGGTCGCCGGCCTTCTTCGGCGCCAAACCCGACCTCGTCATCAAGGGCGGACAGATCGCCCGGGCGCAGATGGGCGACGCCAACGCCTCCATCCCCACCCCCCAACCCGTGCTGCCCAGGCCGATGTTCGGCGCCACCGGGCGCTCCGCGGCGGCCAACTCGCTCAACTTCACCGCACCCGCCGCGATCGAGGACGGACTGCCCGCCCGGCTGGCCGAACAGCTGGGCGTGCGCAAGGAGTTCACCGCGATCCGGAACACCCGCGGCGTCACCAAGGAGCACATGGTCAACAACAGCGCCCGCCCGGACGTCCGGGTCGAGCCCGACACCTTCACCGTCACCATCGACGGCGAGCCCGTCACTCCCGAACCCGCCGTCGAACTGCCGCTCGCCCAGCGGTACTTCCTGTTCTGATGGCCGCCGCCCGATGACCCCGTCCGCCGCGTTCCTGCTGCTCGCCGACGGACGGTTCCCGGCCGGCGGACACGCCCACTCGGGCGGCGCCGAGGCGGCGGTCAAGGCCGGACGGGTGCACGACACCGCCAGCATGACCGCCTTCCTCACCGGCCGGCTGCACACCACCGGCCTCGTCGCCGCCGCCCTCGCCGCCTCCGCCGCCGCCGGGCAGGACACCCTCCTGCTCGACGCGGCGGCCGAGGCCCGGACCCCCTCACCCGCCCTGCGCGACACCAGTCGGCGGCTCGGCCGCCAGCTCCTCCGGGCCGCCCGCGCGGCCTGGCCGCACCCCGAACTCGACCGGCTCGCCGGCGAGTTCCCGCGCGGCGCGCACCAGAGCGTGGTCCTCGGCGCCACCGCCCGCGCCGCCGGACTCACCCCCGCCCAGACCGCGTCCGTCGCCGCGTACGAGAGCGTCAACGGACCGGCCACCGCCTGCATCCGGCTGCTCGGCCTCGACCCGTACGAGGTCGCCGCCGCGCTCGCCCGCCTCGCGCCCCGGCTCGACGCCGTGGCCGACGCCGCCCTCGACGCGGCCCTGCGCGGCGATCCCGACGAACTGCCCGCAGCCTCCGCCCCGTTGCTCGACGTCTACGCCGAGCAGCACCGCTCCTGGAAGGTGCGCCTCTTTGCATCGTGACCACGTCGACCCCGTCGACGCCCCGATCCGCCACACCTACACCGACCACGGCCACCGCCGCGCCCTGCGGATCGGCCTCGGCGGGCCGGTCGGCTCCGGCAAGACCGCCACCGTCGCCGCGCTCTGCCGACTGCTGCGCGAGGAACTCTCGCTCGCCGTCGTCACCAACGACATCTACACCACCGAGGACGCCGAGTTCCTGCTGCGCAACGCCGTCCTGCCGCCCGAGCGGATCACCGCCGTCGAGACCGGCTGCTGCCCGCACACCGCCATCCGCGACGACATCTCCGCCAACCTGGAGGCCGTCGAGGACCTGGAGAGCGCGGTCGGCCCGCTCGACCTCGTGCTCGTCGAATCCGGTGGCGACAACCTCACCGCCACCTTCAGCCGCGGCCTCGTGGACCACCAGATCTTCGTCATCGACGTCTCCGGCGGCGACAAGATCCCGCGCAAGGGCGGCCCCGGGGTCTCCACCTCCGACCTGCTGGTCATCAACAAGACCGACCTCGCCCCGCTGGTCGGCGCCGACCTCGACGTGATGGCCCGCGACGCCGCCGCGCAGCGCGGCCCGCTGCCGACCGTGTTCTGCTCCCTCACCTCGGCCGACGGCGTCAGCCCGGTCGCCGCCTGGGTGCGCGCCCGGCTGGCCGACTGGCGGCAGGCCGCGTGACGGACGGCTTCGTGGCGGACGGGTTTGTGACGGACGGCTTCGTGACGGCCGGCCGCGTGACGGGCGGCCTCACCGGCCGGGCCCGGATCCTCGCCGAGCCGGACGGGCGGGGCGGCACCGCCCTGCCCGTCCTGGCCGGCGGGGGGCCGCTCGCGCTGCGCCGCACCCGCGGGGTGGACGCGGGTGCCCATGTGGTGATCGTCGGCTCGATGGCGGCGCCCCTCGGTGGCGACCACCTCGCCCTCGCCGCCGAGGTCGGCCCCGGCGCGGCGCTCACCGTCACCAGCGCCGCCGCGACCATCAGCCTGCCCGGGGCGGCCCCCGGGCCCGCGTACTACGAGGTCGAGCTGACCGTGGGGGAGGGCGGCCGGCTCGACTGGCGGCCCGAACCAGTCGTCGCCGCGAGCGGTAGCCACCTCGTCCTGCACACCCGGATCACCCTCGCCCCCGGCGCCCGGCTGCGCTACCGCGAGGTCCAGGTGCTCGGCCGCCAGCACGACTGGTCGCGCGGCGCCGGCCCCGGACGCCTCACCTCCCGCCTCACCGTCCGCCGGGCCGGGCGGCTCCTGCTCGACCAGCAGACCGACCTCGGCCCCGGCGCCCCGGCCTGGGACGGCCCGGCCGTGCTCGGCCCGCACCGCGCCACCGGCCAGCTCCTCACCGTCGGCGACCCGGCGCCGGCGCCACCGGCCGCCGAGGCCGACGCCGCCCTGCTCACCCTCCCCGGCGAGTCCGCCACGCTGCTCACCGCCGCCGCCCCGGACGCCCTGGCCCTGGGCCGGCTGCTGGGCGGGTGATCCTGGGAGCCGCCGGTCCGGGCGCTACCCGGCGGGCGTGCGGAGGGTGGCCCGGGAGACTCCGGCGGCCAGCAGTTCCTCGATCACGATGCGGATCACCTCCCGGGCGAGCAGCGGGTAGACGCCGTCCTTGCAGTCCAGCCAGATTCGCGGTGGGGTGCCGTCCTTGTTCTCGATGCCGACGAAGTTCGGGTTGTAGAAGTCGCTTTCGGTGGCGAGGGCGGTGTCGTACTGCTCGCGGGTGAGCTCCCGGCCGTCATGGCTGGTGAAAGGCAGGCGCTTCCGGGCGGCCTCCAGGGCGGCGACGGTCCGACCCCGGTCCTCGGCCTGCACGGTGACGCTCCAGTCCTGCCAGAGGGCGTAGCAGCCGTCGTCGGAGGTGATGACGGGCAGGAGCCCGGGGTCGACGGTGATCCCCGGCGGAGGGTTCAGCGCCGCGACGGCCCGCCGCATCATCGAGGCGGCGCGTCCGTCGGCGGCGTAGGACCAGGCCTGGGCCACCCGCCAGGGCATCTGCGGGTCCGGGCCGCGCAGGGCCGCGTCGAAGTGCCGCTCCGCGAGGTCCAGTTCGTCGCCGTGGCGCTCGATGATCAGCAGGCCCTGCTCGAAGGAGGCCTCGGGGTCTGGGAACTGAGGTGACGTCATGCCTCCTGCATACCAGTGGTGTCCGACAACTCCTAGGCGTCGGAGGGCTGTTCGACGAGGTCGGACGGGTCGGTGTTGGCGCCGCAGAGCAGGACGGCGATGCGGTCGCCGTCGGTCCGGTCGAGGGCCGCGAGGGCGGTGGAGGCCGCGTACTCGACGGCGATCCGGCGGTCGTCCCAGAGGTGCTGCCGGGCGCGGACGATGGCTTCCTCGGAGACCAGGACCGACCGCACCCCCTCGTACGCGGCCGCGTGCACCGCCAGGGCGGTGGCGCGGCGGGCGCCGAGGGCGTCCTGGGCGACCGACGCCACCGGGACGTCGACCGGGTGGCCGGCGGCGAGCGCGGCGTTGAGCGCCCGGCTGCCCTCGGGTTCCACCGCCACCACGCGGATGCCGCGCTCGCGTGCCGCGACCGCCACCCCGGCGAACAGTCCGCCGCCGCCCACCGAGACCACCACGGTGTCCAGCCCGGGCACTTCGGCGTGGATCTCGTCCAGCACCGTCCCCGCCCCGGCGGCGATCAGCGGGTGGTCGTAGGCGTGCGAGGCCAGCGCCCCGCTGCCGGCCGCGAACTCCTCGCAGGCGGCGAGTGCTTCCGCGTACTCCCGGCCGGTCAGGCGCACCTCGGCGCCGTACGAGCGCAGCCGGGCCAGCTTCACCGGGGAGGCCGTCTCGGGCAGGAACACCGTGGCCCGGACGCCGAGTTCGCGCGCCGCCCAGGCGCAGGCCAGCCCGGCGTTGCCGCCCGAGGCGATGGTCACCCCGGCGTCCGGGAGGGTGCCCGCCTCGGCGTGCGCGAGCAGGAAGTTCTGGGCCCCGCGCGCCTTGAAGCTGCCGGTGTGCTGGAGGAACTCCAGCGCCAGCCAGACCCGCCGGCCCTGGTCGCCGCGGGTCACCGTCACCGGCCGCACCCGCCCGGCGATCCGGCGCTCGGCCGCCTCGACGTCGTCGTAGGTCAACTGCTGCATGGTGCTCGCCCCTTCGCCGCTGGACCGGGCCGCCTGTACGGGCCGCCTGTACCGGGCCGCCTGTACCGGGCCGCCTGTACCGGGCCACCTGTATCAGGCCACCGCCCGACGGTACGGGCTCCCGGGCGGCGAGGGGAAGATCACGATCGGCCCGCCCGCGGTCAGGGCCGGGGTCGGGGCCGGGGTCGAGGCCGGGCGTAGGCTGACCCTCATGCGTCACGTGATCCTTCCGCCGCCGGTCCGCTAGCGGGCGGCGTACTTCACGGACCCCGGAGCCGGGCGGGTGTGCCCGCCGCCGGGGCGATGACGGCCGCCCGCGTCACCCGCGGACCTCATCCGGCTTCTCATCGTGGAGTACCGACGCATGACCTCGTACACCGCCGTGCCGTTCCGGCGCGGCCTGTTGTCGATCTCGGCCGCCGCCGTCGCCTGGGGCGTGGGCGGGGCGGTGGCCGCCCTGCTGCTGCGGACCAGCGGCCTCGGCCCGGTGGCCGTCTCCTGTTGGCGCTTCGCCGTCGCGGCGCTCTGTCTGGCCCTGCTGCCGTCCGGGAACTCCGGGAACTCCGGGAACTCCGGGAACACCCGGCACTCCCGGAACGGGGCGCCGACCGCGCGCCGGGCCGCCGTGCTGACCGGGATCGGGCTGGCGGTCAGCCAGTGCGCCTACTTCGGCTCGGTGCGGTACGCCGGTCTGGGCCTGGGCACGCTGATCACCATCGGCGCCGGCCCGGTGCTGACCAGCCTCGGCGGGCACCTGCTGCTCGGCGAGCGCCTCACCGGCCGGGCCCTCGCCGCGATCGGGCTCGCGCTCGGCGGGCTGACGCTGCTGGTGGCCGCCCCGGCGGCGGGGCCGCGGCCGGCCCTCGGGGTGGCGCTCGCGGTGCTGGCCGGGGCCGGGCACAGCGGGCTGACGCTGTGGGCCCGGGGCGGTGGTTCGGCACGGGCCAGTACCGGGGCGTTCACCACCGGTCTGGTCTGTCTGCTGCCGCTGGCCGCCGTCCAGGGTGTGCTGCCGAGTGCGGGCGAGCCGGCGCTGACCGGGGGCGCGCTGCTGTTCCTCGGGACGGTGCCGACGCTGTTCGCCTACCGCTGGTACTTCGCCGGGCTGACCGCCGTCCCGGGTGCCACGGCCGCCGTGCTGGTGCTGCTGGAACCGGCGACGGCGGCCGTGATCGGGGTGCTGTTCCTCGGTGAACCGCTCACCGCGGGCCTGCTGGCCGGTTCGGCGCTGCTGCTCGCGGCGATCGCGGCACTGGCGCGGGGATAGCGCGAGGGCGGGGGCGGCGCGACGGCGGGGCGGCGCGAGGACGGGGGCTGGCTCGGCGGCTCCGGGGCGTGTCGGCTTCGCCGGCTCCTCGGCGCCGTGCTGTCGTTGGCCGCATGAGCACCTCACCTCTCGCCCGGGTGGCCCTGACGGCCACCACCGCCGTTCTTCTCACGGCTGCCTCCGCCGCCGTCCCCGCCTCGGCCGCGGTGACCGGTCTGCGTGATGTCACCGCCCAGCAGTGCCGGGACGCCGGCGGGTGGGTGGAGGGCAGCGGCTACTGCGTGGGTGCCCTCGGCGAGGACGTCTGGGGGCAGCCCATCGACGGGCAGGCGATCAATCCGGATCCCCGTCCGGGCGAGGAGTGAGGGCCGGCTGGACCGGCCCGCCGGGCTCGCCCGAACGGGGGACGGTGCCTCAGGGCACCGGCCGGAGCGTGGGCGGGCCCGGGGTGAGGGCGCGCAGCACCAGGTCGATCCGGACCCTGGCGGCCCCGGCCCGGTGCAGGGCGGCGGCGACCGCCCGTAACTCCTCGGGGCCGGTGCAGGCGAGGCGGAGTTCCAGGTCGGCGTCCCCGGCGAGGGCGAGCCCGCTCCGGACGGCCGGGAGCTCCGCCGCCAGCCGGTCGAAGTCGAGCGGGACCGGCCCGTAGCTGACCCGGGCGAGCGCGTGCAGCTCCCGGGCCGGTTCCGGGGCGTCCTTGCCCAGTCGTGCGCCCTCGCCCGGGACCAGGTGGAGGGCGGTCACCGGTGCTGGAGCCGGCCGACCGGCGGGAGCGCGGGGATCCGGGGCGAGCCGCCGACGGGCGGGGCGACCAGGCGCGGGTCGAGCACGAGGGTGTCGACGCCGAGCGGGGCGGTGAGCGCGCGCAGGGCGGTTTCGCCGAGTTCGGTGAAGGCCTGGTCCGGCCCGAGCAGGGCGGTCAGCGCTTCGGGGGTGGAGAAGCCGACGGCGCAGCGGCGGCCGTCGCGCAGGCGGAAGAGGCGGAGGACGGTGGCGCCGGTACCGGGGTCGGTGACCGGGACGTGCCAGACGACGCGGGCCATGCGGATGCTCCCGAGTGGGGTGGTGGTGCCTGCCGGACGTGCTGCTTCGACGCTAGGCCCGGTTCCGCGGAGTGGCGCCGCTCCTGACGCGGCGTTGACCGAATGCGGTGGTGCGTTGACGCACTTCTGACGCCCGGTTCACCCGAGTGGACTACTCCACTCCTCATCCTTCCCTAAAAATCCCTATCCGATGATAGTTTGGGTGCCGATAGGGAAGCTTGAGAGGGTGTTCGCAGGTGGCGCAGTACTACTCGGTGGAACAGGTGGCCGACCTGCTCGGCCTGCACGTCCGGACCGTCCGCGGCTACATCCGCGACGGCCGACTCGCCGCGACCAGGATCGGCAAGCAGTACCGCATCGCCCGCGCGGACCTGGAGCTCCTCACGGGCGCCCCGGTCGCCGCGCCGGGCCCGGCGCGCCGCCGGGCCGAGGTGTCCGCCGTGGTCCGGATCGAGGACGTCGACCGCGCGGCCGCGGACCGGATCTCCACCGCCGTCCTCGCGGCCATCGCCGGCCCGCGGGACGGCGGCCGCCCGCTGCACGTCGAGACCGTGCACGAGCAGGAACGGGACACCCTGCGGCTGATCATCCTCGGCGACCCGGCCGACACCGCCGGCCTGCTCACCATCGTCCACGCGCTGACCAGGGAGAACTGAGATGACCGACCGCCCGAGCATTCTGCGGGTGCCCGTCGAGGGCGCGCCGATCCGCACCGAGCGGGACGCCGTCGACCTGATCGGCGACGCCTTCGGCCACGGCGCCGAATGGGTCGTGCTCCCCGCCGCCCGGCTGCACCCGGACTTCTTCGCCCTGCGCACCCGGGTCGCCGGCGACATCGTGCAGAGGTTCGTCAACTACCGCGTCGGCCTGGTCGTCCTCGGCGACATCACCGCGCAGGTCGCCGCGAGCGACGCCCTGCGCGACTTCGTCCGGGAGAGCAACCGCGGCCGGCAGCTCTGGTTCCTGGCCGACGAGGCCGAGCTCACGGCCCGGTTCGCGACGGTCTGAACGCGGCTCCGTCCGCCCTCCGCCTGCGCTCCGTCTGCTCTCCGCTTGCCCTCTGCCCGCCCCGGGACCACCGTGGAGCTGACCCCCGTCGCGCCCGCCGGAACACCCGGCGCGCGCTCCGGGGCGCGCTCCGTGGTGGGGGGGAGGTGGAGCGAGGGGCCCGTGACGAGATATCTTGACGTCAAGACGTTGGAGACGTGAAGCGGAGTACCGATGACTGACTCGACCATCATCTATACGCACACCGACGAGGCTCCGGCCCTGGCGACCTACTCGTTCCTGCCGGTGGTCCAGGCGTACGCCTCGACGGCGGGTGTGCGGGTGGAGACCCGTGACATCTCCCTGGCCGGGCGCATCATCGCGACCTTCCCGGAGCGTCTCGCCGAGGGCCAGCGGATCGAGGACGCCCTCGCCGAGCTGGGCGAGCTCGCCAAGACCCCGGGCGCCAACATCATCAAGCTGCCGAACGTCTCGGCCTCCATCCCGCAGCTGAAGGCCGCGATCGCCGAGCTCCAGGCGCAGGGCTACGCGCTGCCGGACTACCCGGACGACCCGCAGACCGACGAGGACAAGGACGTCCGCGCCCGCTACGACAAGATCAAGGGCAGCGCCGTCAACCCGGTCCTGCGCGAGGGCAACTCGGACCGCCGCGCCCCGCTGTCGGTCAAGAACTACGCCAAGACCCACCCGCACCGCATGGGCGCGTGGTCGGCCGACTCCAAGACCAACGTCGCCACCATGGCCGAGAACGACTTCGCCAGCACGGAGAAGTCCGCGGTGATCGCCGCCGACGGCGCCCTGCGCATCGAGCTGGTCGGCGAGGACGGCACCACCACCGTCCTGCGCGAGAAGGTCCCGGTGCTGGCCGGCGAGGTCGTCGACGCCTCGGTGATGCGCGCCGCCGCCCTGAACGACTTCCTGGCCGCCCAGGTCGCCCGCGCCAAGGCCGAGGGCGTGCTGTTCTCGGTGCACCTCAAGGCCACCATGATGAAGGTCTCCGACCCGATCATCTTCGGCCACGTCGTGCGCGCCTTCTTCCCGAAGACCTTCGCCGCCCACGGCGAGGCGCTGGCCGCCGCCGGTCTGAACCCGAACAACGGCCTCGGCGGCATCCTCGCCGGCCTGGACAAGCTGCCGAACGGCGCCGAGGTCAAGGCCTCGTTCGAGGCCGAGCTGGCCGAGGGCCCGGCCCTGGCCATGGTCGACTCCGACAAGGGCATCACCAACCTGCACGTCCCCAGCGACGTCATCGTCGACGCCTCGATGCCGGCCATGATCCGCACCTCCGGCCACATGTGGGGCCCGGACGGCCAGGAGGCCGACACCCTCGCCGTCCTGCCGGACCACAGCTACGCCGGCGTGTACCAGGCCGTCATCGACGACTGCCGCGCCCACGGCGCCCTGGACCCGGCCACCATCGGCTCGGTGCCGAACGTCGGTCTGATGGCCCAGGCCGCCGAGGAGTACGGCAGCCACGACAAGACCTTCGAGATCGCCGCGGCCGGCACCGTCCGCCTGGTCGACGCCGAGGGCAACGTCGTGCTGGAGCAGGCCGTCCAGCCGGGCGACATCTTCCGTTCCTGCCAGACCAAGGACGCGCCGATCCAGGACTGGGTCAAGCTGGCCGTCACCCGCGCCCGCGCCACCGGCGACCCGGCCGTCTTCTGGCTGGACGAGGACCGCGCCCACGACGCCGTCCTGATCGAGAAGGTCAAGACCTACCTGCCGGAGCACGACACCACCGGCCTGAAGATCGAGATCAAGTCCCCGGTCGAGGCCACCAAGCTGTCGCTGGAGCGCATCCGCCGCGGCGAGAACACCATCTCGGTGACCGGCAACGTGCTGCGCGACTACCTGACCGACCTGTTCCCGATCCTGGAGCTGGGCACCAGCGCCAAGATGCTGTCGGTCGTCCCGCTGATGGCGGGCGGCGGTCTGTTCGAGACCGGCGCCGGCGGCTCCGCCCCGAAGCACGTCCAGCAGCTGGTCAAGGAGAACTACCTGCGCTGGGACAGCCTGGGCGAGTTCTTCGCGCTGGCCGCCAGCTTCGAGCACCTGGCCACCAGCACCGGCAACGCCCGTGCCCAGGTGCTGGCCGACACCCTGGACCGCGCCACCGGCACCTTCCTCAACGAGGACAAGTCGCCGAGCCGCCGCCTCGGTGGCATCGACAACCGTGGCAGCCACTTCTACCTGGCCCTGTACTGGGCCCAGGAGCTGGCCCAGCAGACCGCCGACGCCGAGCTGGCCAAGGCGTTCGAGGGCCTGGCGAAGGCGCTGACCGAGCAGGAGCAGGCCATCGTGGACGAGCTGATCTCCGTCCAGGGCTCCCCGGTCGACCTCGGCGGCTACTACCAGCCGGACCCGGCCAAGGCCGCGGCCGTGATGCGTCCGTCCAAGACCTTCAACGAGGCGCTGGCCAACCTCGGCTGACGCCGATCGGGTTGAGGCGTCAGGGAGGCCCCGGGTCCACGACGGACCCGGGGCCTCCCGGCGTTGTCGGCGGTCCACGACGGGCTCGGGGCTCCCCGCGTCGTCGGTCGTCCCGTCAGGTGCGGGCGAGCAGCAGCCCCGCTCCGGTCAGCAGCAGGACGGCGGCGCCGTTGGCCCACGGGAAGGCCAGCGCCGTCCCGGCGGCGTCGCGCAGCAGTGCGTACGGCCCGTGGGCGAGCAGCCCGTCCGCGCCGAGCACCCGGCCGGGGACGCCGGCCCGGCGGGCGGCGAGCCCGGAGCGGACGGCGTGGAAGCCGCTGGTGACGACCGTGCACCGGTAGCCGGGCCGCTCGGCGGCCATCAGCTCCGCGCTGAACCGCAGGTTCTCGATGGTGTTCCGGGCCCGCTCCTCGCGCCGGATCCGCTCGGCCGGGACGCCCCGGGCGGCCAGGTAGCGGGCCATCGCGGCGGCCTCGGTGCAGGTCTCGTGCCGGCCCTTGCCCCCGGTGACCACCAGCAGCGGCGCGTACCCGGCGGCCTCCTCGGCGGCGGAACGTTCCAGCGCAGCGTCCAGCCGGGCCGCCAGCACCGGTGCGGGCTCACAGCCGTCCAGCGTGCCGCCCAGGACGACCAGGTAGTCCGCGCCGGGCGGGACGGGCCGGCGGCGCTCCCAGTGGGCCCGGCCGAGGAAGCCGAGCAGCCAGAGCAGGGCGTACCCGCCGAGCAGGACGGCGACGATCATCAGGGCGTGCATGTTCTCGGAACGGATGCGGCGGAACCCCCGTTCCGATCGAGAACGGGGGTTCCGCGGGGGAGAACGCGCGTTCTCAGCCGGCTTCGGCCGCCGAGGCCGGTGCGGCCGGGGAGGCGGAAGGAGCGGAGGGGGCAGCGGGGCCCGCCGGGCGCTGGTCCCGCTTGTGCAGCGAGGCCAGGTAGGCGTTGTACGCCTCCAGCTCGGCGTCGCCACTGCGGTCCTCGGCGCGGTCCCGGCGGCGGGCCTGCCGCTGCTCGGAGCCCATCCACTGGTACACCAGCGCGATCAGCACGATCGCGGTCGGGATCTCGCCGAACGCCCAAGTGATGCCGCCGGCCAGCTTCTGGTCCTCCAGCAGGTCGGTGCCGGGCGGCGAGCCCGCCGCCGTGAAGGTGGTCACCAGCGGGTGGCCGGCCATCATCACGGCCACGCCGAAGAAGGCGTGGAACGGCATGCCCATGAACAGCTCGATGATCCGCATCACATGGCCCGGGCGGTGCGGGCCCGGGTCCACGCCCATGATCGGCCAGAAGAAGGCCAGACCGGTCATGAGGAAGTGCACCATCATGAAGATGTGCCCGGCGCGGTACTGCATCAGGAAGTCGAACAGCGGGGTGAAGTAGACCCCGTACAGGCTCGCGATGAACAGCGGGATGGTGAACGCCGGGTGCGAGATCACCCGGACGTACCGGCTGTGCAGCAGCGCCACCAGCAGCTCGCGCGGGCCGCGCGGGCGGCCCTTGCCCGCCGGGCGCAGCGCGCGCAGCGCCAGCGTGATCGGCGCGCCCAGCAGCAGCAGGATCGGCGTCAGCATGGAGAGCACCATGTGCTGGATCATGTGCGCGCTGAACAGCACCATGCCGTAGTCGTTCAGTCCGGTGCAGGTGACCAGCAGCATGCTGCCGACACCGGCCGCCCAGCCGACGATCCGGCCGACCGGCCAGCGGTCGCCGCGCCGGTACAGCCGGACCACGCCCGCCGCGTACAGCCCCAGGGCGACCAGGCCGCCGAGCAGGAACACCCAGTCGGGGGACCAGGTCCAGGCGTTCGAGAAGGAGAACGGGCCTAGCTGGGTCATCCCGCCGTGGTGGTGCATTCCTGACATTCCGTCGCCCATCGGCGAGTCCTGCTTTCCGTCCTCGTGGCCCCTGGAGCGGGTCCGGTTCGCCCGTTTTGCTTGGCATACAGCCTAGGTGGGCCTTACCCGGCGCCGTGCCCCGCCCCCTCCGTACGGGTGGCAGCCCGGTGGCGCCACGGTGGATAGACTGACCGGCCGGTCGGTCCGGAGGGTGGCGATGGCACAAGAGCAGGTGGTCCGCACCACGGTCGCGCTGACCGGCGCGACCGGCTTCATCGGCTCCGCGGTGCTGACCGCCCTGGTCGCGCGCGGTGCCCGGGTCCGGGCGCTGACCCGCCGGGCTAGGGGCGAGCAGGTCGCGGACGGGCGCGGCGGAGCCCGGTGGATCCCCGGCGACCTCGCCGACGAGGGGGCGCTGGCCGCGCTCTGCGAGGGCGCCGACGTGCTGCTCCACCTGGCTTCTCGGGTCGCCGGCACCACCGCGGAGTGCGAGGCGGTGAACCTCCACGGCACCGCGGCGGTCACGGCCGCCGCCGCCCGGGCCGGGATCGGCCGGATCGTCCACCTCTCCACGGCGGCCGTCTACGGCGTGGGACCGCACGCGGGCATCACCGTCGACGAGGTGCCGCCCGCCCCGCTGTCCGAGGCCAGTCGGACCAGGCTGCTCGGCGAACGCCACGCGCTGGCCGCCGGCGCCGTCGTGCTGCGGCCCGGCCTGGTGACGGGGGAGGGGGACCGCTGGGTGGTGCCCGCGCTGGCCGAGCTGGTCCGCCGCGTCCCGGCGCTGTGGGAGGGCGGCGAGGCCCGGCTCTCCCTGGTCGACCGCACCGACCTGGCCCGCCTGATCACCGCCCTCGCCCTGGCCGACCACGCCGTCCCGCCGGGCGTCCACCACGCGAGCCACCCCGAGCCCGTCCGCGCCGGCGACCTGCTCGCCGAGCTCGCCGCGCACGGCCTGCTGCCCGCCCTGTCCGGCCCCGCCGTCCCCTGGGCCGAGTGCCGTCGCCTGCTCGCCGCCGCCCCCGGTCGCATCTCCGAGCGCCAGTTCGCCCTGATCGCCCTCGACCACTGGTACCGCAGCGCGGAGATCTGGCACCTCGCCGCCTGCCCGTCCGGCCCCGGCCCGCTCACCCGCCTCCCCGCCGCCGCCCCCTGGTACCGCGGCCATCTCGGTCTCCCCGAGCCCGCATGACAGCCGGGTGACGACCGTGGGGAGGCGGGGGAGCGGAACGGGAGTGGACTACTTCAGGCCGGCCATCATCCCCTTGACGGCGTCGGTCACCGCACCGGTCGCGGCGGCGTCCAGGGGCTTCCCCTCCGCGTAGAACGCGCTGGCCATGACGAAGAGGTTCCCGTCGTGGACGAGCAGGAGGTCCGACACGGTGGGGTAGTTGCCGCCCTTGTGCTCCACGTCCTGGAGCGCCTCCTCGCCCAGGGAGACGTGGGTCTGGACCACCTGGCCACCGGTGGGGGGCTTGCTGGCGTCCCGCCACCGGGCCTGGGCCGATCCCAGGTCCGGGTGGACCTCGGCGGTCACGTGCAGGCTCGCGAGGCCCTTGTTGAACGAGAAGGCGCAGTTCAGCTGGGTGCCCTGGTGGGCCGTCCCCCGGTTCATGACGTCGGAGCCGTGCTGCGGGGTGTCGTCGACGGCGCCGAACGCCTTCGTCAGCACGCCCGGGTCGATCCGGTCGCAGAGGTTCGCCACGGGCTGGTACGGGCCGGCGACGGCGACCGGGGAGGAGCTCGACGGGCTCGCCGACGGTGTGGTCGCGGGCGACGTCACCGGGGCGGCGCCCGCTGCGCCCTCCCTGGTCAGCCTGCCGGCGACCGTCTTACCGTTGCGCTCGTTCCAGCTCACCCCGAGCGAGCCGTCGTCGTTGAGGTCGACGGTCACGGTGCCGTCGAAGAACCTCGGACAGTCCGCGTCGTCCGCGTCGAGCAGTTTCGGCGCGAGCACGAGCTTGCGGTCCGTCACCTTCTGGCGCTTGTACTCCAGGCGGCAGATCCCCCGCCCGACCGGAACGGAGGAGGGGAGGAGCGAGGCCCCTGCCGACAACGGGACGTCCTGCCCGGGGTCCGGCACCCGGAAGCTGAGGCCGCCGTCCAGCCCGGCACCGTCCGTGATCTCTCCGAACCACTCGCCCCGGAACGCCGTGGGCACGGGTCCGGGTCCGGAATCCCTGGTCAGCAGGACCACTGCCGTCGCCGCCACGGCGCCCGCCGTCAGCAGCGCGACGGCGGTCAGGAGCACCCGGCGCCGGTGCTTGGGCGGCGTCGGCGCGGAGCCGTCCGGCGAGGCGGCCAACCGCACTGTGCCTTCAGGTGCCGGGCCCGCCGGTGCCGGGCTTTCCGGCACGGGAGGTACCACCACCGGTACGGGCGGTTGCGCAGGCGGTACGGGCGGCGGCGGGGGCGGTACGGCTGCCGTCACGCTCGCCGTCACGCTCGCCGGAGCGCCCGCCTCGGGGGCGGCGTCCAGGTTGAGCAACTCCACCGTGCGGCGGCTGATCCTGCTCAGGACCGGAGCGGACAGCCAGTCGGCGCCGACCAGTTCGGCCGCACCGCGCGGGGCGAACCGGGCGGCGAGCTGCCCCGGGGTCGGCCGGGCGGCCGGGTCCTTGGCCAGGCAGGCCTCCGCCACCGACCGCAACTCGCCCTGGAGATCGCCTAGTTCGGGCTCGCCGTGGGCGACCTTGTAGAGCATGGTGGCGGCACTGTCCGCACTGAACGGGCCCCGCCCGGTGGCCGCGAACGCCAGCACCGTCCCGAGCTGGAACACGTCCGACGGCGCGTCCAGTCGGTGCCCCTGCACCTGCTCCGGCGACATGTAGCCGGGCGAGCCGACCACGATGCCGGTGCTCGTCAGCGAGGCGGTCGCGGTGCCGTCCATCGCCCGCGCGATCCCGAAGTCGATCAGCACCGGGCCGTCCGGCGACAGCATCACGTTCGAGGGCTTGAGGTCGCGGTGGATCAGCCCCAGCCCGTGCACGGCCGTCAGCGCTTCCGCGAGTCCGGCCACCAGCGCCCGCACGCCCTGCTCGGGCAGCGGGCCGAACTCCGCCACCGCCTCGGACAGGCTGAGTCCGGCGACGTACCCGCTGGCCACCCACGGCCGGGCCGACTCGGTGTCCGCGTCCAGCACCGGCGCGGTCCACGCGCCGCCCACCTTGCGTGCCGCCGCCACCTCGCGCCGGAAGCGGGCCCGGAACTCCTGGTCCGTCGCCAGCTCCGGGCGCACCACCTTCACCGCGACGGTCCGCCCACCCGCCGTACGACCCAGGTACACGCACCCCATACCGCCCGCGCCCAGCCGTCCCAGCAACCGGTAGGCACCGACCGCCGACGGATCCTCAGGCAGCAACGACTCCACGGCCCACCACTCCCCCCAGATGGCCCCATCCCGCCGGCACCCGCCGGACGGCCGCGACGAGCTTAGGGCCTGTCCGGCGGATCTTGCCACGCCCACGGCGTCGGGGCACGCGCTCCCCCGGCCTCCGGCCGGGAAGATGCCCCCGATGCGGGCACCCCAATGCCGCGGTTCGACCCGGCGACAGTCCGCCGGCCCGGCCCGCTCCGGATCAGGTCGTCCGGGCGGGGACGAGGGTGTTCTCGTTGGTGTGGCCGGCGGCGAAGTCGTCGATGTTGCGGGCGGTGGCGTCGATGATCTGGGCGACGGCGGTGCGGGTGAAGTAGGCCTGGTGGGAGGTGACCAGGACCTGGGGGAAGGTGACGAGGCGGGCGAGGACGTCGTCGGTGATGCCCTGGAGGGAGCGGTCGGTGAAGAAGACGTCGGTCTCCTCCTCGTAGACGTCCAGGCCGACGCCGGAGAGCCGGCCGGCGCGCAGGGTCTCGACCAGGGCGGCGCTGTCGACGAGGCCGCCGCGGCTGGAGTTGACGAGGATCGCGTCGTCCTTCATGCGGTCCAGTGCGGCGGCGTCGATCAGGTGGTGGGTGGCCGGGAGGAGGGGGACGTGCAGGCTCACCAGGTCGGCGCGGCCGAGGAGTTCGGGCAGGTCGGTGTAGGTCATGCCGAGGTCGAGGCAGGCCGGGTCGGGCACCAGGTCCCAGCCGAGCAGGGTGGTGCCGAAGCCGTGCGCGATCCGGGTGAAGGCGGCGCCGATCTTGCCGGTGCCGATGACGCCGACCGTCATGCCGTGGACGTCCCGGCCGAGCAGGCCGTCGAGCCGGAAGTCGAAGTCGCGGCTGCGCCGGGCGGCCCGGACGATGTGCCGGTTGACGGCCATGGCCAGCGCCCAGGCGTGTTCGGCGACGGAGTACGGGCTGTAGGAGGAGACGCGGGCGACGGTCAGGCCGAGTGCGGCGGCGGTGTCGAGGTCGATGTTGTTGAAGCCGGTGGAGCGTTGGGCGATCAGCTTGGTGCCGCCGGCGGCGAGGACGGCGATGGTCTCGGCGTCCAGGACGGCGTTGACGCTGCTGCTGACGGCCGGGTAGCCGGCGGCGAGTGGCGCGGTGTCGCGGTTGAGCGTCACGTCGAGGCAGCGCAGTGCGTGCCGGCCGGTGAAGGCCCCTTCCAGCAGCGGCCGTTCGTCGGCCTGCACCCCGTACGCGAGGATCTCCATCGGCTGGTCCTTCCGCTCGTGGCCACCTGTGGCCCGCCCGTGGTCCGGTCCGCTCCACGGGTCACGCTAGCGGGGCGCCCTCGCGGACGCCCGTCGGACGCACGGAAGCCCCCGGCCGCGTGGGCCGGGGGCTTCCGGGAGGGGTGCCGAGGGGGCGGAGAGGGGGCGGAGAGCGGTCAGAGGACCGTCTCGGCCTCCAGGTAGCGCTCCTGCGGGACGGTCTTCAGCTCGGCGACAGCCTCGGCCAGTGGCACCAGGTTGATGTTGGTGCCCTGCAGCGCGGTGATGTGCCCGAACGCGCCCTTGTGGACGGCCTCGACGGCGTGCCAGCCGAAGCGGGTGGCGAGCACCCGGTCGTAGGCGGTCGGGGTGCCGCCGCGCTGGGTGTGGCCGAGGATGACCGGGCGGGCCTCCTTGCCGAGCCGGTGCTCCAGCTCGCGGGAGAGCTGGGTGGCGATGCCGGTGAACCGCTCGTGGCCGTAGATGTCCTTGGTGCCCTCCTCCCAGTGCATGGTGCCGGGCTCGGGCTTGGCGCCCTCGGCGCAGACCACGATGGCGAACTTCTTCTGCCGGTCGAAGCGTTCGCGGACGACGGCGGTGAGCTTCTCGATGTGGAACGGCCGCTCGGGGACGACGATGGCGTGCGCGCCGGCCGCCATGCCCGCGTTGAGCGCGATCCAGCCGGTGTGCCGGCCCATGACCTCGACGACCATGACCCGCTGGTGGGACTCGGCGGTGGTCTTCAGCCGGTCCAGCGCCTCGGTGGCGACCGAGACGGCGGTGTCGAAGCCGAAGGTCACGTCGGTGGCGGCGATGTCGTTGTCGATGGTCTTCGGCACGCCGACGACCGGCAGGCCCGCGTCGCTCATCAGCTTGGCGGCCTTCAGGGTGCCCTCGCCGCCGATCGGGATGACCGCGTCGATGCCGAGGTCGGCACAGAGCCGCTTGGCGCGCTCGACGCCGTCCCGCAGGTGGCTGGGCTGCACCCGGGACGAGCCGAGGATCGTGCCGCCCTGGGCGAGGATGCCGCTCACCGAGTCGAGGGTGAGCGGCCGGTGGACGCCCTCCAGAAGACCGCGCCAGCCGTCCTGGAAACCGATGATCTCGTCGCCGTGGTCGACCACCCCCCGGTGGACCACGGACCGGATCACGGCGTTCAGGCCGGGGCAGTCACCGCCGCTGGTCAGCACTCCGATACGCATTAGCTTTGCAACTCCCGAGCAGAACCGAGGAACGGCCGGACTACAGGCTGGGACGACGAGCCGTCACCGTAGCGGGGTGTTCCCACACCGCGATGGCGGGGAGGTGGCCGCGGGGTGAAGGACCGGCCGATCCGGACAGAACGTCCGAAACCGGCCGTGTAGTCGAGCATACGGCGCCTGCGTCCGGCCGGGCAGGAGCCGACGCGGGAGCGGCGCCGTCGGCGCCCCCGCGCGGAATTGCAGCCTGCTGCCGAGGAGGGTGTGCAGCCGGCAGCCCCATTCTGGTACGTCCCGGCCCGTCCGCGGACCGGGTGACCGCATCGCGGGCACCCGGCGGGAGCGCGGAGGGGCCGGGGGCGTACTAGGCGGGGCGCGTCGTGGCGGCGATGCGCTCGGCGCGCAACGCGTCGTACCAGGTGGTGTCGGCCGGCGGCAGGGCGTTGACGTCCAGCGCCAGCTTGATCAGCATGTCCGCGACGGCGGGGTTGCGGGCCAGCACCGGGCCGTGCAGGTAGGTGCCGAACACGGTGTCCCGCCAGGCGCCCTCGGTGCCGTCCCCGGTGCCGTTGCCCTGGCCGGCGGTGACGGTGGCCAGCGGCGAGACGCCCTGGCCGAGGTGGGTGACGCCCTGGTGGTTCTCGAACCCGGTCAGCGGGGGCAGGCCGAGCCGCGGGTCGACGTCGGCGAGGACGTCGCCGACGCAGCGCTCGCCCTCGCCGCGGGTGGACCAGACGTCGAGCAGGCCCAGGCCCGGCTCGCGCTCGCCGAGGTCGTTGATGAACTCGTGGCCGATGATCTGGTACCCGGCGCACACCGCGAAGATGATCGCACCGTTCTCGGCGGCCCGGACCAGACCGGTGTCGGCGCGCAGCCGCTCGGCGGCCAGGCGCTGCGGGCGGTCCTCGCCGCCGCCGATCAGGTAGATGTCACCGCTGGTGGGGATCGCCTGGTCGGAGCGGACGTCGATCCGGGTCACGTTGAGATGGCGCTGGCGGGCCCGGCGCTCCACGACCAGGGCGTTGCCCCGGTCGCCGTAGGTGCTCAGCAGGTCCGGGTAGACCCAGACCACGCGCAGGCTGCTCTCACTCATCCTCGAAGGCCTTCCGTCACGATCAGATGGAGGTGCGGGCGCGGCATCAGCCGGCCACGGCCTTCCGCAGCTGCTGGAAGGCGGTGTAGTTGGCGATGGCCTCGATCCGGCCGGGCGGGGCCATCCGGACGGCCTGCTCCAGCGTGTCCACCACGTGGAACTGCAGTCCTGCGACCTCCAGGCGGACGGCCAGGTCCAGCTTGCGCTGGCCCATCACGAACACCGGGTGGCCGGCGAGCCGCTCGTAGTCGACGTCCCACAGCCAGGAGGTGTCGGTGCCGTCGGCGTCGAGCGCGTTGACGGAGAGGATCACCGGGGCGGGCGGGCCGTCGATCAGGGTGAAGGTCTCCAGCCAGCCGGCCGGGTTCTTGGCCAGCAGCAGCCGGATGTCCCGGCCCTGGTACTGGACGACGTCGTAGCGGCCGGCCACCGCCGTCACCGAACGCATCCGCTCCAGCGCGACCTGCGGGGAGACCCCGAACACGGCGGCGACGGCGGCCGAGGTGGTGGCGTTGGCCAGGTTGGCGCGGCCGGGCAGCTGGAGCTGGATCGGCCAGGCGCCGCGCTGCGGGTCGATCACGTGGGTGCCCTGGAGCGCCCAGTGCGGGTTGGGGCGCCGGAAGCCGCAGTCCTGGCAGAACCAGTCGTCGCCGGGGCGCTGCATCACGCCGCCGCAGGCGGGGCAGGACCAGGCGTCCTCCTTCCAGGCCTGTCCGGCGGCCACCCAGACCACCTTCTTGCAGGAGGAGGCGGCCCAGGTCACCAGCGGGTCGTCGGCGTTGGCGATGACCACGGCCTCGGTGTCCTGGAGGCCCTCGCGCCACTTCTCGGCCATCATCCGGGTCTCGGCGGCGCGGTCGAGCTGGTCGCGGGAGAGGTTGAGCAGGGCGATCGCCTTGGGGCGGGTGTCGCGGGCGACCGTCGCCAGGTACTTCTCGTCGACCTCGATCACGCCGAAGCGGGCGTCCGAGCCGCCGGCCAGGGCCGAGGTGATGCCGGCCGGCATGTTGGCGCCCAGGGCGTTGGAGACCACCGGGCCGGCGGCGCGCAGCGCCTCGGCGATCAGGCGGGTGGTGGTGGTCTTGCCGTTGGTGGCGCTGACCAGCACCACGTCGAGGTGGTCGGCGAGGGTGGCGAGCAGGTCGGGGTCGAGCTTGAGGGCGACCTTGCCGCCGATCACCGAGCCGCTTCCGCGTCCGGCCTTGCGCGACACGGCGGCGGCGACCCGGCCGGCCGTGACCGCGATCTTGGCGCGGGCCGGCAGCGAGGCGTCGCGTGCGCCTGTGGGCTCCGATTCGGTGCCTGCCATGCTCAGTGGTTCCTCCTTGCTGCGGCACCACCCGGTGGCCGGATAACGGGCCGTCGGGCGGCGGGGACGGGGCCAGCCTACCGACTCCGACGCCCGGCTCGACGCTCCGGACCCCATGCCGCCTGCTGCGACGCGGCCGGAGAGGCCGCTGATGCTCCGTCAAGGAGGGCGGTGTACGGACAGCCCTTCACCGTCCGGGACGTTCCGACGGGCCCCGCCGGTTCCCAGGTAAGGATGTGGTGAAGAAATGATCAGCGGATCGGCTGGGTGCAGGCCTCTCCGGCCGTCAGGGTCGCGGTGATCACCAGGGTGCCGTCCTCGGCGCGGAACTCCAGCGGCGCCGCCAGCCGGCGCATCGCGGCGATCAGCCCCGTGTTGGAGGCCTGCGTCACTGCGTACACCGTGCCGACCCCGGCCGCCCGGGCCGCCGCGGTCAGTCGGCGCAGCAGGGCCAGCCCGAGCCCGTGCCGCTGCCAGGCGTCCTCGACCAGCACCGCCAGCTCGGCCTCGCCGTCGTCCCACATCAGGTGCCCCAGGGCGAGGACCCGCCCGTCGGCGGCCGTCACGGCGAGGCTGTGGCCGTGCCGGGCGTCCAGCAGGTGGTCCAGGTAGCGATCGGCGTCGCGGACCGGCCCGTGGTAGCGCATCCGCAGCGAGGCGGGGGAGCAGCGGTGGTGCAGCGCCAGCGCCGCCGCCTTGTCGGCGGGCCCGGCCGTGCGCAGCACCAGCTCGGTCCCGTCCGGCAGGGACAGCCGGGACGGGACGTCGACGACCGGTGCGGCCGGGGCCGGCGGGCGGACGGCGGGGGCCTGCGGGCGGACGGTCGCCGGGTGCGGGCGGGCGATCCGGTACGGGCCGCCGGTGAGCGCGGGCAGCCGGGTGGCCTGGCCCTCGGGCGCCGCGCACCTGCGGTCCGACCTGCGGAAGGGTCGGTGCCAGAGCCGTTCGGGGCGAGTGCGGGGTGCCGTCATGGGGCCGACGCTATCGACACCGCGCTTCCGGCCGGTTACGTGATCGTGAACGCACGAATGACTGGGGCGGTTCCGGCGGACGGCAGGGGCGGGTGGGGTGCCGGATCGGGACGGACGCGGGGCGCTCGACCGGGACCGGTCGGGCCCGGAACCGGGACCGGT
Organism: Kitasatospora sp. NPDC097643; assembly: GCF_040302625.1. Lineage (NCBI taxonomy): Bacteria > Bacillati > Actinomycetota > Actinomycetes > Kitasatosporales > Streptomycetaceae > Kitasatospora > Kitasatospora sp. NPDC097643. Next base: position 25,238 of record NZ_JBEOSA010000060.1, read on the forward strand.
GGGGTGCTCGGCCGGGACGGGCTTCGGCGCAGGTCCAGACCGGTGCCTCAGGCGGTCGGGACAACGGGCGGCCGAACGTGGTGGTCATGCCCGGCGCTCCTGGAGAGCGGGAGCCCGGCGACCGTATGTCGACGCACCAAAGGCTTCTCCCATGCGAATCACCCCGTCCGCCCAGTCCAACCAGTCCGATCAGGTCAACCAGCCCGACCAGTCCGACCAGTCCGACCGGGCCACTGTGTCCGCCCCGTCCGCGCAGCCCGCCCCCGCCCTCCCGCACGCCCGCCGCGCCCCGGTCGGCGTCGCACTCACCGGCCTGCTCGACCGCCAGGTGCGCACCCACCCGGCGTCCCCGGCCGTGCTGGGGGAGAGCCGCAACCTCACCTTCCTGGAGCTGGCCGCGGACGCCCGCCGGCTGGCCGCCGAGCTGCGCCGCCGCGGCGCCGGCCCGGACGGCTGCGTCGGCCTGTTCGTCGAGCCCTCGGTGGAGCTGGTGGCCGGGGCCTGGGGCGTCCTCTACGCGGGGGCCGGCTACCTGCCGCTCTCCCCGGAGTACCCCGAGGACCGGCTGCGCTACATGATCGAGGACAGCGGCACCCGGGTCGTCGTCACCCAGCAGCACCTGCGGGAGCGGCTGACGGCGCTGGCCCCGCCCGGCACCGCGGTGGTGACCTTCGAGGACGCGCCGGTCGGGGATGTACCGGCCGAGGGCGCGCCGGTCAGGGGCGCATCGGCCGAGGACCGGCCGGAGGCCCCCGCCGACGACGGGCCGAAGCCGGCGTCGCTGGCCTACGTGATCTACACCTCCGGCAGCACCGGCCGCCCCAAGGGCGTCATGATCGAGCACCGCGCCGTGGTCTCCCAGCTGCGCTGGATGCTCACCGAGGGCCACCTGGACCCGGACGTCACCGTGCTGCAGAAGACCCCGATGAGCTTCGACGCCGCCCAGTGGGAGATCCTCGCCCCGGCCGTCGGCGCCCGCGTGGTGGCCGGCTCGCCCGGCCTCTACCGCGACCCGGAGGCGCTGGTCGCCACCGTCCGCCGGTACGGCGTGACCGCGCTGCAGTGCGTCCCGACCCTGCTCCAGGCGCTGCTCGACACCGAGGGCTTTACCGACTGCACCAGCCTGACCAGGCTCTTCTCCGGCGGCGAGGCGCTCTCGCTGCGCCTGGCCCGCAGCCTCGGCGGCGCGCTGCCGCAGGCCTCGCTGGTCAACCTGTACGGCCCGACCGAGTGCACCATCAACGCGACCGCGCACCTGGTCGACCCGGCGGTGATCGGCGACGGCGCCGGTGCCGTCCCGATCGGCCGCCCGGTCGACAACACCCAGTGCTTCATCCTGGACGAGGAACGGGCGCCGGTCGGCCTCGGCGCCGTCGGCGAGCTGTTCATCGGCGGCGTCCAGCTGGCCCGCGGCTACCTGCACCGGCCGGAGCTGACCGAGGAGCGGTTCGTGCCGTCCCCGTTCGCGCCGACCGAGCGGCTGTACCGCACCGGCGACCTGGCGCACTGGAACGCCGACGGCACCATCCAGTTCGCCGGCCGCGTCGACAACCAGGTCAAGCTGCGCGGCTACCGGGTCGAGCTGGACGAGATCGCCCGCGCGATCGAGGAGCACACCTGGGTCCGCCGCGCGGCCGCCGTCGTCGCCGCGGACGACCGCACCGGCCACCAGAACCTGGTCGCCTGCGTCGAACTCAACCCGCGCGAGGCCGCGTTGATGGACCAGGGCAACCACGGCGGCCACCACCAGTCCAAGGCCAGCCGGCTCCAGGTCAAGGCCCAGCTCTCCGATCCGGGTCTGCGCGACGCCGACGACCTGACCGGCCGTGAGCGGGTCGAACTGCCCGGCCGGCGCGAGAGCGAGACCCAGCGTCGGGAGACCTTCGCCCGCAAGACCTACCGCTTCTACGACGGCGGCCCGGTCACCCGGGACGACCTCACCGCACTGCTCGCCCCGCGCCCGGCCGCCCCGTTCGGCCGAGACCTGGCGCTGCTGACCTTCCCCGAACTGGGCCGCATCCTCCGCTGGTTCGGCCAGTTCCACAGCGAGGAGCGGCTGCTGCCCAAGTATGCCTACGCCTCGCCCGGCGCCCTGTACGCCACCCAGCTGTACCTGGAGACCGGCGGCCTGGACGGGCTCGCGGCCGGTCTGTACTACTACCACCCGGTCGAGCACGCCCTGGTCCGGATCGGACCGGCCGAGGAGCGCGCGGAGGCGTACCTGACGCTGCACTTCAGCGGCAGGACCGCTGCCATCGCGCCCGTCTACAGCAACAACATCCAGGAGGTGCTGGAGTTCGAGACCGGCCACATGCTCGGCGTCTTCGAGGAGGTGCTGCCCGAGTACGGGCTGGACGTGCGGCCGCTCGGCTTCCACCCGGCCGTCAAGGAGCGGCTGGACGTCGCCGAGGAGGACCACTACCTGGGCAGCTTCGTGATCGGCCGCAACGCGGGCCGGCCGCACGCGGACCCGACGGAGCTGTACGTCCAGGCCCACGGGGACCGGGTGGACGGCCTGCCGGCCGGCCTCTACCGGTACGTCGACGGCGAGTTGGCGCCCGTCTCGGCGGAGGTGGTGGAGTCCCGGCACGTGATCGCGATCAACCAGGCCGTCTACGCCCGGGCCTCCTTCGGGATCACCGCCGTCAGCCGCGCGGGGGCTGTGGCCGGGGCCGGGCCGGCCGGAGGGGAGTGGCTGGAGTACATCGTGCTGGGCACCAAGCTGCACCACCTACAGCGCAACGGCCTGGGCTTGGGCTTCATGTCCTCCGGCTACAGCTCCAAGTCCGGCCACCCGCTGCCCGCCGCACGCCGCTTCGACGCGATCCTCGCCGCGCACGGCCTCGCCACCGGCCCGTCGTACTTCTTCCTCGGCGGCCGGGTGAGCGAGGAGCAGATCCACAGCGAGGGCATGCACGAGGACACCGTGCACATGAAGGGACCGGCCGAGATCATCAAGGACGAACTGGCCAACCTGCTGCCCGACTACATGCTGCCCAACCGGGTGCTGGTGCTGGACTCGCTGCCGCTCACCGCGAACGGCAAGGTCGACCTCAAGGCCCTCGCCGCCTCCGACGCCGTCCGCACGGCCGAGGTCCGCAGCGAGTACGTCGCCCCGTCCACCCGGCACGAGCGGTGGCTGGCCGAGGCGTGGGGACAGGCGCTGAAGTACGAGGACGTCTCGGTGGCGGACGAGTTCTTCGCCGTCGGCGGAAACTCGCTGGTCGCGGTGGCGCTGGTCAACCGGATCAACCGGGAGTTCGGGATCGCGCTGCCGCTCCAGGTGGTCTTCGAGCGCCCGAAGCTGGCCGACCTGGCCGCGCGCATCGAGCGGGCGGAGACCGGTGACGGCGGTGTCGCCGAGCCCGGCTCGCGGCTGGTCCCGCTGCACCCCGGTGCCGGCGAGCGCCCGGTGTTCTGCTGGCCCGGCCTGGGCGGCTACCCGATGAACCTGCGCCTGCTCGGCCGGGAGGCCGCCGACGGCCGCGCGTTCTATGGGATCCAGGCGCACGGCATCAACCCGGGCGAGACGCCGTACCCGACCATCCGTGAGATGGCCGCGGCCGACGTCGCCGAACTGCGGCGGATCCAGCCCGAGGGCCCGTACACGCTGTGGGGCTACTCCTTCGGCGCCCGGGTCGCCTTCGAGGCGGCCTGGCAGCTGGAGCAGGCCGGGCAGCAGGTGGAGAACCTGCTGCTGATCTGCCCCGGCAACCCGGAGGTCCGGCAGGCCGACGGCCGGCGGTGGGGGCGCGAGGCCTCGTACGCCAACCCGGCGTACGTGACCATCCTCTTCTCGGTGTTCGCCGGCGCGATCAGCGGGCCCGAGCTGGAGCGCTGCCTGATCGAGACGGCGGACGAGGACGACTTCGTCGCCTCGATCCACCGGCTGCTGCCCCAGCTGGACGAGGAGTTGATCCGCCGGATCACCCGGATCGTCGGCGAGACCTACGAGTTCGAGTACAGCTTCCGCGAGCTGGCCGAGCGGCGACTGGACGCACCGGTCACCGTCTTCAAGGCCGCCGGGGACGACTACTCGTTCATCGAGGGCAGGACGGGTTACTCCGCCGCCCCGCCCACCACGGTCGACCTGGCCGGGGACCACTACGGCGTGCTGAAGGAGCACGGCGTGGGCGAACTGGTCGCGGCGATCCGGGCCCTGGAGCGCACCGACCGGACGGAGGCCGCGTGACGGCCGCCTGATGCGGACACGCTCACGGATGGCCCAGGATCCGTGAACACCTGAACCCCTTCGGATAGGGATGGCTCGGCTCTCCGCCGATCCCACCTCACTCCGAAGGGGTTCCCGTGTCCGTTCGCTCCCTGTCCGTTCGCTCCCTGTCCGTGTGGAAGAAGTCCGCCCTCGGGGCGGCGTGCTGCGCTCTGCTGCTCGCCGCCCCGCTCGCCCTCGCCCAGCCCGCCGCCGCCGACGGCCCCAAGACGCCCCAGGAGGCCGCCGCCTGTAGGTCGGTGGTCGGCACCCTGCTCGGCGGCTTCGGCTCGATGCTCGCCAACACGGCCTGCGTCGTGCAGCCGGGCGACGCGAACGGGTCAGGGGGCAAGGGAGGGTCGACCGGCTCGGGTGGGTCGGCCGGCTCGGGCAAGGGCTGAGCTTCGAGTAGGGGCTGGGCGGTCAACTCCCTTCCAGCGCCGCGGTGATCTGCCGACGGGTGTTCGCCGCGATGCGGGGGCTGGTCGCCGCGTACGTGGCGTGGGCGTTCAGCCCGGTGGTGAGCGCCCAGCCCCGCCCGCGCAGCCAGGTGGCGTCGTCCACCCCCAGCGCGGCGCGGAACGTCCGCCGGGTGTCGGCGGTCAGCAGCGTCCAGGCGATCACCAGGTCGCAGGCCGGATCGCCGACACCCAGCCCGCCGAAGTCGATCACCGCCGACAGCCGCCCGTCGCGGGCCAGCAGATTGCCGGTGTGCAGGTCCCCGTGGAACCACACCGGGGGCTTGTCCCAGCCGGGTGCCGCGAGGGCGGCGTCCCACAGGGCGGTCAGCGCTCCGGCGTCGAACTCGCCCTTGACGGCGTCGATGTCGGCCCGGGTGCCGGCGTCCCGCTCGGCGAGCGGGGCCCCGAGGAACCCGTTGTGCTCCCCGGGCGCCAGCGACTCCTCCGGCGGGATCCCTTGCAGGGCGGTCAGGAAGCCGGCCAACTGCCGTGCGGCGTCGTCGAGATCGGCGAGTGCGTCGAGACCGCTGGGTGCGGCGAGACCGTTGGGTGGGTCGGCCGCCGGGACCGCTCCGTCCAGCCAGCGCGCGACCGACCAGTGCCACGGATACCCCGCCGCCGGCTCCCCGACGGCCACCGGGACCGGTATCGCCAGGGGCAGCTCCGGCGCCAGCCTCGGCAGCCAGGTGTACTCCTTGGCGGCCTGCCCGGCGGCCCAGTCCCCCCGGGGTAGCCGAACGGACAGCTCCTCGCCCAGCCGGAAGATCACATGATCAGACCCGCCCGGCTCCACCCGCTGCAAGGACAGCCCCGCCCACTCCGGGAACCGCCCCGCCAGCAGCCTGCGCACCAACCCGGCACCGATCTCCACGCCCACCCCCTCGCCCAAGGTTCGTGCACCATCCCATCAGGGGAGTCGCCGGTCTGTCCAAGGGTTTTCGGCGCCTCGGCGAGCGGTGGTGCGTCCCGGCTGGACAGCCCCCGGGCGCGTAGCGGCGGGATGCGGAACCGGCCCCACCGCGCAGCGCGGTGGGGCCGGTCCGTGGAGGTGCGGGTCGGTGGAGGTGCCGGTGCCGCGTCAGCCCTTCTTGGAGATGAAGTTGTACGCGGAGGCGGCCACGTCGTCGAGGTACGGGCCCATGGAGAACTTGCTCCCCGTCTGCGCGTAGGAGACGAGAGAGACGTTGCTGACCAGGGTGGGCTTGCCGTCCTTCACGACCGTCCAGCCGCCACCGCTGGAACCGCCCGTCATGGTGCAGCCGATGACGAGCATCGGCGGCCGGGCCGGGTCCATCGACCAGCGGGTCGGCTTGCCACCGTCGCACTGCTCCATCTCCCGGCCGTCGAACGGCGGGTTGGACGGGTAGCCGTGGGCGCTGAGGATCAGCTGGTCACGAGGAGCGTTGAACCAGAGGGGCAGCGCGCCGCCGACCGTCTCCTCCAGGGACTTCCCGGTGTCGTTCTCGGGCTTGACCCGGATGATCGCGAAGTCGTCCTGGGAGGCCTTGGTGGCCTCGTGCGCGCCTCCGTCGACCTTCCAGGTCGGGGAGGTGACGTAGTTCACCGCGTCCCACATGCCGTACGGCGCGGTCTGTGACACGTCCGCGTTCTTGCCGTTGCTGAAGGCCCCGCTGGTGTTGAAACCGGGGAAGAAGGTGATGTTGCTGTAGTACGTGCCGCCCTTGCCCTGGTGGACGCAGTGGCCGGCGGTCCACACCAGGTTGCTCTTCCCGGGGTGGGCCGGGTCGACGACCACGGTCCCGGAGCACGAGTGCGTGTACGGCTCGCCGTTCTGGGGCTTCGCTTCGCCGGGGTTCGAGTAGAGGATCTTCCCGTTGACGGCCATGTTCTTGGCGTACGGGTGCGGCACGGGCTGCGCGTTGATGGTGTTGGGCAGCGGGTCGTTGCCGTTGTCGTTCGGCGCCTGGGTGGGCGGGGCCTGGGTGGGCGTCGGCTGCGGCGCCGGCGCCTGGGTGGGCGGGGCCTGGGTGGGCTGGGCCTGGGTGGGCGTCGGCTTGGGCGCCGGAGGCTGGGTGGGCTGGTTCTGCGTGGCCGTCGGCTGCGGCGCCGGGGCCTTGGTGGTGGTCGGCTGCGGGGCCGGTGCCTGGGTGTTGGGCTGGCCGGTCGGCTGCGGGGCCGGGGCCTTGGTGGTGGTCGGCTGCGGCGCCGGCGCCTGGGTGTTGGGCTGGCCGGTGGGCTGCGGGGCGGGCGGCAGGACCGGATCGTCCGGCTTGGCGTCGAGGATCTTCTCCAGCGTCCAGTAACCCTTGGCGACGGCCGGGAGGGCGTAGTCGTTCGCCCACTTCTCCCAGTCCTCGAAGCTCCACTTCTTGAGGTCGGCGAGGTTGGCGGGCAGCCCCAGGTCGACACCGTTCTTGGCCGCTCCGGTGGCCGCGGTGGCGTCCGGGCTGTTGTCCGGACCGCAGGCCGAGGTGGCGAGCAGAGCGAGAGTGAGCGCGGACGCGCCGACGGCGGCCCGGACGGTGCGCCCGGCCCTACGAGTTGATGACATGAATTTTCAAGTCCCCCTGTGTACTGACCCGGCGTCGAGGAACGGACGCCGAGGTGTTGCGCCCAGGAGTATGGCACTACTCGTCAGAACACCTGTTCCCGCATCCATCCGGATCACGGGATCTGCACAACCGTGCGACGGGGTGGTGGGTGCGTCGTGAGGCGCGACTCATGGACGTGACCGATGGGCGCAGCAGGCCGCCGGGGTGTCGGCGGGCTTGGCGGGGGTGTCGGCGTCGGCCTTGACGACGTAGACCTCCCAGGGCTCCCGGCCGGGGCCGTGGACCCAGACCTTGTCCTGGAGGGCGTAGCAGCAGGACGTGTGGTTCTCCTCGAAGGTGGCCAGGCCGGCTTCCCGGAGGCGGGTGGTGGCGGTGACCTCGTCGGTGGAGGCGACCTCGATGCCGAGGTGGTCCAGGCGGGTGTCCTGGTCGCTCTCGCCCTCGATGAGAACGAGCTTGAGCGGCGGCTCGGCGATGGCGAAGTTGGCGTAGCCGGGGCGGCGCTTGGCGGGTTCGGTGCCGAAGAGCCTGGAGTAGAAGGTGATGGAGCCTTCGAGGTCGGCGACGCGCAGGGCGAGTTGGATGCGGGACATGGCGGTTCCTTCCTGATGCGCTTGCTGTATCGATGGATGTCGATACAGTCGACCTTGCCGCTCGTATAGATGGCTGTCAACATAGACGCATGTCGAATTTGGAACTGCCGGTGCTCGGCCAGGACGGGACGGCGGTGGAGTGCTGCTCGCCGATGGTCCGGGAACCGCTGGGTCAGGAAGCCGCCGTCGACCTGGCGCGGATGTTCAAGGCGCTGTCGGACCCGGTCCGGCTGCGGCTGCTGTCGCTGATCGCCTCGCACGAGGGCGGTGAGGCGTGCGTCTGTGATCTGACCGGCCCGTTCGACGTCTCGCAGCCGACCATCTCCCACCACCTCAAGGTGCTCCGCGAGGCCGGGCTGGTCGGCTCCGAGCGGCGCGGCACCTGGGTGTACTACTGGGTCCTGCCCGCCGCGCTCGCCCGGCTCGCCGCGCTGCTGGAGGCGCCGGCCACCGCGGGAGGTGCCGGATGACCGGGATCGCTCCGCTGGGTCGCCGCGCCGCCGTCGAGTTCGTCGGGACCGGTGCGCTGGTCGCCGTGGTCGTCGGCTCCGGCATCCAGGCCGTGAAGCTCTCCCAGGACGTCGGCGTGCAGTTGCTCGCCAACTCGCTGGCCACCGTCCTCGGCCTCGGCGTGCTGATCGCCCTGCTCGGCCCGGTCTCCGGCGCCCACTTCAACCCGGTCGTCACGCTCGCCGCCTGGTGGACCGGCCGCCCCGGGAGCGAGGGGCCGGGCCTGCGCGAGGTCGCGGCGTACGTGCCCGCGCAGGTCGCCGGGGCGATCGGCGGCGCGGTGCTGGCGGACGCGATGTTCGCCGAGCCGCTGGTGCACTGGTCCGGCCACGACCGCTCGGCACCGCACCTGTGGCTGGGCGAGGTGGTGGCCACCGCCGGGCTGGTCCTGCTGGTCTTCGGCCTGGCCCGGGTCGGCCGGGCGCACCTCGCGCCGGTCGCGGTCGCCGCCTACATCGGCGCGGCGTACTGGTTCACCTCCTCCACCAGCTTCGCCAACCCCGCCGTGACCATCGGCCGGACCTTCACCGACACCTTCGCCGGCATCGCCCCCGGCTCGGTGCTGCCGTTCGTCGCCGCGCAGCTCGTCGGCCTCGCGGTGGGCGTCGTCCTGGTCGCCGCGCTGTTCGGCCGCCCGGGGCCGGCTGGTGAGGACGTCACCGTCCCGCACGGTGAGCACCACCACGACCGCCCCGCTGTCGTCGGCCACTGATTCCTGTTGTCCCTCGTTCCTGTTGTCCCCCGTCCGGAGGGAGCACCCGTGAGCAACCCTGCCGTGCCGTCCGTCCCGTCCGTCCCGTCCGTGCTGTTCGTGTGCGTGCACAACGCCGGCCGCTCCCAGATGGCGGCGGCCTTCCTCACCCATCTCGGCGGCGACCGGGTCCAGGTTCGTTCGGCCGGTTCCGCCCCCGCCGAGACCGTCAACCCGGCCGTGGTCGAGGCGATGAAGGAGGCCGGGATCGACATCTCGGCCGAGGTGCCGAAGGTACTGACCGCCGAGGCCGTGCGGAGCTCCGACGTGGTGATCACCATGGGGTGCGGCGACGCCTGCCCCTACTTTCCCGGCACGCGGTACCTGGACTGGCAGCTGACCGACCCGGCCGGGCAGGGCGTCGAGGCCGTCCGCCCGATCCGCGACGAGATCGAGCGGCGCATCCGCGGCCTGCTGGCCGAGCTGGGCGTCGAGGCTGCGGCGTGAGCCCGGCCGGGGGACCGTCGCGGCGATGCTGCCCGCGCACGCCGAGCAGGTCCTGGAGATCTACCGGCTGGGCATCGACGGGGGCAACGCCACCTTCGAGACCGTCGCCCCCGACTGGGCCGCCTTCGACGCGGCCAAGCTCCCCGGCCACCGTCTGGTCGCGCTCGCCGGAGCGGACGACGCCCGGGTCCTCGGCTGGGCCGCCGTCGTCGCCCCGTCCAGCCGCTGCGCGTACGCGGGTGTGGTCGAGCACTCCGTCTACGTCCACCCCGACGCGCGGGGCCGGGGAGTGGGTGCGGCCCTTCTGGACGCGCTGATCGCCTCCACCGAGGCCGCCGGGATCTGGACCGTCCAATCCGGCATCTTCCCCGAGAACACCGCGAGCCTCGCCCTCCACGCCCGTGCCGGATTCCGGGTCATCGGCACCCGTGAACGCATCGGCCGGCTCAACGGCGTCTGGCGCGACGTCACCCTCGTCGAGCGCCGCAGCCCCGTGGTGTCCTGAGGGCCGCCGCCCGTCCCGGGGCGGGTCGGGCCGCCCGCCGCTGAGGCCGGGTCAGGCCGTCCGCCCTCGGGTCGGGTCAGGAGGCCAGCAGGGCCTCGGCGATGCTGCGGGCCCGTACGGCGGCGTCCGGGGTGCCCTCGCGCAGCGCGGTGACGATGGCGCCGTCCATCAGGAGGGCGAACTGTCGTGCGCGGACGCCTGGTTGGGGGACGTCCGCGTCCCGCATGAGCTGTTCGACGAGGGTGATGACGCGGGTCTTGTGCAGGGCCGCCATCCGCCGCGCCGGGCTCGCCGGGTCCGCGATCTCGGTCATCGTGTTGATCGCGACGCAGCCGCGGTAGTCCTGCGCCGAGAACCGTTCGAAGAGCGCGTCGAAGATGTTGAGCGGGTGCCCGCCGTGGGCCGCGACCCGTTCCGAGAGCCAGCTGCGCCAGCGTTCGTCCCGCCCCTCCAGGACCGCGACGACCAGGGCCTCCTTGCCGGTGAAGTGCCGGTAGAAGGAGGCCCGGCCGACACCGGACTCGGAGAGGATGCGCTCCACGCCGACCGCGCGGATGCCGTTCGCGTAGAAGAGGGACTCGGCCGTGCTCAGCAGGCGCGCCCGTGCGTTGACTGCCATGTACTCGATCCTAACCACCCTTGACGCCAAACGGCACCAGTCGGTACCGTCCTGCATGTCGGTACCGATCGGTACCGTTTTCGCGAAGCTGACACACATGCCGGGGGGCGTCATGCAAGCATCCGTGGACAAGGGCGAATTGCTCGATCGCGTGCAGAAACAGCTGGGTCGGGTGCCGAACCTCTACGCCTCGATGGCCGAGGCGCCGGCCGCCCTGGAGGGCTACCTGGCGTTCCGCGACCAGCTGGCCCACGGCGTGCTGCGGGCCCGGATCAGGGAGCAGCTCGCCCTCCTGGTCGCCCAGGAGAACGACTGCACCTACTGTGTCAGCGCCCACTCCTTCCGCGGCGGCAAGATCGGGCTGAGCGACGAGGAACTGCTCGCCACCCGTGACGCCTCGGACGCCGACCCGCACACCCAGGCCCTGCTGACGCTGGCCCGCGAGCTCATCCGCACCCGGGGGCGGATCGGCGACGAGACCCGCGAACTGCTCGCCGCCGCCGGCGTGACCGACGCGGAGGCCGGTGAGGTCGTGGCGCACGTCGCGCTCAACACGCTCTCCAACTACTACAACCACCTGGCCCGTCCGGAGCTCGACTTCCCCGAGGTGAAGGCATGAGCGAGGACTGGAGCGAGGCGGCGGTCGAACTGAACGCCGGCTACACGGTGGTGGACGCGGGCGGGGCTTCGGTCTCCTCCGTTCCCCAGGCGCTGGTGGCCCTCCAGGGCGGCTTCGCCAAGCTGCGCCTGCCCGGCACCGGGACCGTCCAGGTGGTCTCGGCCCCGGCGGTCCGGCTGATCACCTTCCGGTCGGCCTGACCGCTCGCGCACCCCAGGCGGTCGGCCCGACCGCCCCTCCTACCTGCGGCTGCACGGCCGCCCGGGTCGGGACGCCCCGCAACGTCCAGGTCATCGATGTCATCGCCGGCGTCGAGCCCACCGATGTTGCGCGGCCGCCCGGTTCGGGACGCCGTGCGGCCGCCGGCTCCCTCGCAAGGATCGCGCGCCTACGTACCTGCGCACCTGCGTGCCTACGTACCCACGCACCTGCGCGCCTACGTACCTGCGCATCCACGCACTCACGCACCACCGCACCATCGCAGCAACGCACTCACGCACTGAGCGATGCGTCCACGCACGCACTCGTGCACTCACGCACGCTCACTTACCTGCCACGGAGCACTCACCATGAGCACGTCCAAGATCTTCGCCATCTCCGGTTCCCTGCGCGCCACTTCGCACAACACCGCGCTGCTGCGCGCCGCGCAGAAGCACAACCCGGGCGGCATGGAGATCGAGATCTACGACGGTCTGCGCGACATCCCGCCGTACGACCTGGACCTCGACACCCCCGAGCTGCGCCCGGCCGTCGTCAACGAGCTGCGCCGCAAGGTCGCCGAGGCGGACGGCCTGCTGATCGCCACCCCGGAGTTCAACTACTCGATCCCCGGCGTGCTGAAGAACGCGATCGACTGGATCAGCACCGACTGGACGAAGACCGAGGGCCTGCCGCTGCGCCACAAGCCCGCCGCGATCCTGGGAGCCGCCCCGACCAACTTCGGCTCGGTCCGAGCCCAGCTGGCCCTGCGCCAGGTGTTCGTCTGGACCGAGACCGACGTGGTCGTCAAGCCCGAGCTGGTCGCCTTCCGCTCCCACGAGCGCTTCGACGACGCGGGCGAGCTGGTCGACGAGGTCACCATCGGCATCCTCCGTGACGTGCTCACCGCCCTCCAGGTGAAGATCGACAACGCCCGGGCCCGCCAGGCCTCCTGAGTATCCGTCAGATGCGCGCACGGCTCCGGCCGGCGGGTCCACGCCCGCCGGCCGGAGCCGGCCTCGTTCCTCGTCACCCGTCACCCGGCGGACGTTACCGGGACGGCTCCGCGGCGCCGATCTCGGCCGTGGCCTCGGCCACCCACGCGGGGAGCGGTTCGCGCCGGGCCAGCCACTCCGGTGGTACTTCCGCCAGGCCGGTGCGGGCCGCGACCACGCCGCCGGTGATCGCGCACGTGGTGTCCACGTCGCCGAGCCCCTCCGCGGTGGTCCACAGCGCATCGGTCAGGCTGTCCAGGTGGTGGGCGGCGGACCACAGGGCGAACGGCACGGTGTCGCCCGCCGTGATCCGCTGGCCGTTGCCCAGCAGGTCGGCCGCCCGCCACGGCTCCGTCCCGGCGGACAGCGCCGCCGCCCTGCGCAGCCCGTCCCGGACCGCGCCCTGCGGCGTACGCTCGGCCACTTCCGCCAGGAACTCGGCTCCGGCGGGTGCGTGGGCGTGCGTGGGGCCGGCGTGCGTGGGACCGGCGGTTGGTGAGTCGCCCCGGCCGCGGGCGGCGAGCGCGGCGGCCACGGCGACCGCCACCGCCCCGGCCACTCCCTCCGGATGCGCGTGCGTGACCTCGGCCGAGAGCGCCGCCTGCTCCGCGCCCTCGTCCAGGTCCGCGCAGAACCAGGCCCCCAGCGGCGCCACCCGCATCGCCGCACCGTTGCCCAGGCTCCCCTGCCCGTTGAACAGGTCCAGCGCCAGCATCCGCCAATTCGCGGGCGCCGCAGCGAGCTTGGGCAGCAGCTGGTGCATGCCGTGCCCGTAGCCGCGGTACGCGTCGGCCCGGTACGTCGCGCCGAAGGCGTGCGCCAACCGCTCCTGGTGCACCGCGTCGAACGCCGTGAGGATCCCGTACACCGACAGGGCCATCGCGGTGTCGTCGGTCCAGTGCCAGGGCGACTCCTCCGGCACCCGCCGCGCCCTGATCTCCTCGAAGGCCGTCCGTGCCGGCCTGAACAGCGGAAACCACCGCTCCCCGAATCCGTCCCCGAGGGCCAGGCCCTCCAACGCGTCACGAGCGGCAGTGAATGAACTCATCCGCACATCCTCCCCACCGTCCCGCCTCCCACGCACCTGCATTTGCCGGGCCCAGTCCGGGAGATGGGGGATGGGAGATGGGGGATGGGGGATACCGGAGGTGATTGCGGGGCGGGGCGAAAAATGGGTGGGCAGATCACGGGCGGGGTGCTAGCTTGCAGCTGACCGCGACACCGTTGGAGGAGGTGAGACCCGTGAATTCCATATCCACGTGGGTGCTCCCCCTGCCGTCACGGTCTGGCGATTGACGTAGGTGTCGCCGGGAGCGCCTTGACAACCAGGCACTCTCGAAAGGCAACACCTGTGCACTCTCTCAATTTCACCGCTGAGTCTTCGTCAAACGGCGTGATCGAGCGCGATTTCACCGTGGGCGATGTCCCCGGAGTTCTCTGGTCGCCGGCTTCCGGCGCCGAGCGCGCGCCCCTGGTCCTGCTGGGCCATGGCGGCGGCAACCACAAGAAGCATCCCGCGATGGCCGGCCGCGCCCGCCTGCTGGTGACCAGCTGCGGTTTCCACGTCGCCTGCATCGACGCGCCCGGGCATGGAGACCGACCGCGTACGGCGCACGACGAGCAGGAGATCGCCGCGCTGTTCGCGGCGCGGGCGGCGGGCGAGCCGGAAGGCCCGATCGTCGTCCGCTACAACGCCCACCTGGCGGAGCTCGCCGTGCCCGAGTGGCGGGCGACTCTGGACGCCTTGCAGGAGCTTCCGGAGATCGGCGCCGGCGGGCCGGTCGGCTACCTCGGCATCAACATGGGCACCGCGATCGGGGTGCCGCTGGTGGCGGTCGAACCCAGGATCACGGCCGCGGTGTTCGGGCAGCACTGGCCCGACGTCCTGGCCGAGAAGGCGAAGCAGATCACCATCCCGATCGAGTTCGACCTCCAGTGGGACGACGAGCACATACCGCGCGAGGCGGGGCTCGCGTTGTTCGACGCCTTCGCCTCGACGGAGAAGACACTGCACGCCAACGCGGGCCGGCACAAGGAGCTGCCGAGGTTCGAGGCCGAGAGCGCGGTCCGGTTCCTCGCCCGGCACCTCGGTCCGGCGGTGGCCGTGTCGGTCTGACCTGAGTGGTCACGGTGTCCGGCCGGCCGACCGGCCGGACACCGAAACCACTCAGGCGGCCACGCGGGGAAGGCCGATGAGGTCGAGGAGTTCGTGGAGGCGTTCGGCGGGGAGGGCCGGGTTGGCTGCGGCACCCTCGGCGACGTCCGGGTCGGCCAGGAGCGAGTCGGCCAGGAACGAGTCGGTCACGAGGGAGCCGGTCAGGAGGGAGGAGAGCAGATGGAGGGGAAGCAGCGGATTGGCGGCGGCGGCCCGACGGACGGGCGGTTCGGGGTCGCTGAGCAGGTGGACGGGTGGCTGCGCCAGGGCGGTGTCGGCGGCGGCCAGGGCGCGGACCTCGGGGTCCTCGTGGTCGAGGAGGTGGTGCAGGCCGGTGCGGGGTAGCCGGGGCAGGGTGCGCAGGTAGCGGCGGTTGCGCGGCCGGGCGAGGAAGGCGTCGAGGACGATCGCGGGCGGCGCGAGCGGGTGGTTGCAGGCCAGGAGGTGGCGTACGTCGGAGTCGGGGTCGGCGGCCAGACGGTGCACCAGCTCCTCCGGCAGCCGGGCGCAGGTCGCGGCGACCCGGCGCAGCACCGGGTGTTCGGACCGGGCGCACGCCTCGTACCAGCCGTTCTCCGGCTCGACGATCATCTCGTCGACGGGGCCGACGCACTCGGTCGTGCAGCCGATCACGCGGTCGATGGCGTCGCGCTGCGCCCAGGTCCGCGGCAGCGGCTGGAGCCGGGCCCGGGTGCGCACGGCACCGTCGGGGTCCCGGGCCAGCTCGGCCAGCAGCGCCGGATCGAGGTCGGCCCGGGCGGCCACTCGCGCGCGGACGTCGGGATCGGGGTCACGGGCGAGCCGGGTGATGATGTCGGCCGGGGTGTGGACGTTGCGGGCGAGCGACCGCAGGTCGCGCTGCTCGGCGAGGCATCGTTCGGCAACGGCATGGGAGACGGCGTAGTTGATGAGCAGGACACCCCGGTGGTGGCAGTCCTGCTCCGGCAGGTCCGCCTCCATCGCCGCCGCGTCCAGCACCCGGTTCTCGGCGCGCGCGGCCTCGCGCACCGCGGGGTCCGGGTCGGTGAGGAGGGCGTCGCGCTGCGCGGGAGTGAGCCAGAGCCACAGGCCGCGGGCCTCGGCCCGGAGTTCGGGGTTCGGGTGATCGGGCAACCGGCGCCAGAACGACCGTGGGATCTGCCCGGAGAAGTGCAGTTCCTGTCTGATCTCGCCCGCGGTGAGCAGCTGCTCCCCGTCGTAGTCGGCGGTCCGGGCGGTCAGCAGGGTCTCCAGGACGCCGTCGGGCAGCGGCTCGGCCCGGGCCGACCGGGGGCGTGGGCCCGAGGCGAGGGCGGCGCGAACCCGTGCGTCCGGGTCGTGGACCAGCCGACCGCGTTGCGCCGGTGCCACGTGCCGGTTCCGGGCGAAGGCGCGGCGAACGGCCGGTTCGGGGTGCGCGACCACCGCTGCCACGACCTCCGGGGGAAGCCCGCGTTCCTCACAGAGCACCCTCCATCCGGCGCGCCCCTGCGGGGTCAGCAGCCGCAGCAGTACCTCGGAGGGGGCAGCGGGGTTGGCGGCGACGCCTCGCAGCCACGGTCCCGGGAGCACGGGGGAGATCATCGGGAAATCATCGCAGCCACCGAGACCCCGCGTTGACGACGTCGGCGGTGTCGGCACACTGACGGCGTGCCCGACGAACCGACCCGTGGCCAGGCCCGAATCGGCCTGGTGATGCCCGCCCTGACCGTCACCGCCGATGCGCGGACACGGTCACCTTCCTCGGCCTGGGGCACGCCTTCGCCGCCCTGGCCACCGGGAACGTCCTGCTGCTGGGATTCGGGGTCGCCCAGACGACCGGGATACCGGCCGCCCGCCCCTCCGAGGGCCTTGCGGCCTTCTTCAGCAGTCTTGCCCCGCCCGGATACGGTGACGGCATGACGATGATCCTGCGGCACCCCCGACCTGGAGTCATGTGGGATTGGTGGGCAGTGGACGCTCAGGGCTTCCTCGTGCAGTTCAGCTGTGGGCCTGCTCCTGAGCATCTATTGGCGCGTGCGGATCGTGTCGACGCCGCGGCTGCGTGGGTCGAGGAGAACTGCCCCGGTTGGTTCGACGATGCTCCCCCATCGCTTCACGCCTTCAGCTGCGACGGCGAGCTGCCGGTCTACACCCGCAACAGCGTCCCGGACTCCCCATTGCGGCTGTCCGACGCTCCGGCAGCCATCGCAGACGTTGCGGCCCTGGTTGAACTGCGCAGGGCAGTGGGCGATGTCTGGACGGTTCACCTCGACGAGGGATGGGTCTAGGCAGCCCGGCTGGAGTCACCTGGCTGACCAGATGAAGATGGCAGCGAGGTGGCGTCCGGCGAGGTAGACGTCGTTTCTTTTGGTGCTTCGGAGTCGTTTGGCCGGTCGTGGAGAGTCTTGTTGAGCGCACTGGTCCCGGACGAGCTGTGGGATGTGTTTCGGAGGGTGGTGCCGCCGACGGTCGTGCACCGGCCGCAGGGCGGGGGCCGACGGCGAGCCGGGGACCGGGAAGTGCTCGCTGCGATCGTGTTCGTGGCGACCTCGGGCTGCACCTGGCGCCAGCTCCCGCCGATCTTCGGGGCCTGCTGGCAGACGGTCTACCGGCGCTTGGCGCAGTGGAGCCGGAACCGCGTCTGGGCTCGGCTCTACCAGGTCGTCCTGGACGAGCTCGGCGCCCAGGGAACGCTGGACGGGTCGCGATGCGCCATCGACTCGGTGAGCATCCGCGCCCTCAAAGGGGGACTCTGACCGGACCGAATCCGACCGACCGCGGCAAGAACGGATCGAAGATCCACCTGATCTGCGACCGCAACGGCCTGCCGATCTCGCTCGCCATCTCCGGAGCCAACCTCCACGACAGCCAAGCCCTCGAACCGCTTGTGCGCGGCATCCCGCCCATCCGTTCTCGGCGCGGACCGCGCCGACGCCGGCGACAAGGGCTACGACTACGACCACCTGCGGCAATGGCTGCGTGGACGCGGCATCGTCCCGCGCATCGCCCGCCGCGGCGTCGAGTCTTCCCACCGACTGGGCCGCCACCGCTGGGTCGTCGAACGCACCATGTCCTGGCTCTCCGGATGCCGCCGCCTGCACCGCCGCTACGAGCGCAAGGCCGAGCACTTCCTCGCCTTCGCCGGCATCGCAGCGATGTTCATCTGCTTCCGCCGCCTGCTGGTCTGATTGGCGTTCACCAGGCCATAACGCTGGGTCGGATCTTGGGCAGGGCCCACGGTTCCAGTGCGCCGCTGACCAGGTCGGCCAGGAACTGAACGGCGCCACCGGTGTAGTGCCACCACGCGGAGCTCCGAGAGGCGACGGTGACCGTCCAGTCCTGGGGCCCTGCCGGGCTGGTGGTCCACAGGAAGAAGTCCCCCTGATTCGATCCAGCCCATGGGAGCAAACCGCCCGGGGTGGGATAGGTGTGGAGCGGCACAGCCAGGTCGGCTTCCTCGCACCACTCCTCGATGGTCTCCAACGTCTCGCGTGTCCCCTGCACCCACGCGTGCTCACCACCAGGATCCGGACCACCGACGCCAAGGAAGTCGCCGAGCACGAAAGGCGGGTAGAGCTCGCACAGGAGCCTGAAATCGGCCGGCAAGGGCACGCCCAGACCGGCTTCCACGACCTGCCAGCTGATGCTGCTGGGCTTCGGAAGGCGCAAGGCGGCCAGACCCGGTACCACGTGTTCAAGCTCCCCGACCATCTCTACGGGGTCGGTCATACGCCGGACCGGTGCCTGGGTACCAGCAAAATCGTCCATGCGATCAGACTGTCAGAGCGACATCCCACCATCCGGAGCGGCCCCACCTGAAGCCAAAGGAAACGACGCCTTATAGGCGTCGCGGTTGAAGGCGGTGGACGGCCACCGCGCCGGCCGCACCGAATACGGTGGGCAGCCTGGTCAGCCGGCTGTGGGATCACTGCCCGGATCCCGCGTCGGCGAAGGTGGGCGCGGATCGTACGGGACGAGTAGTTGGACGGTCATTCGTCGTCGAGCCGCTGGAGAACTTGTGTGAATTCGCCGTCGTCGAGGAGTCCGGCCAGCACCTGAGTCATGTTGTCGATGCCAGGATCCCGGACGATGAGGCCATCGGTGCACCAGAAGTAGCGGCCGCCCAGTGCCTCGCCAGTTCGGGACCACCTCTCCATGATGCGTTCGACCTCGGCAAGCGTGAACACAGTCGCGCTCCAGCGTGAGCCGTCCGCTGTCAGCCGGACTTCGACGTCGACGTTGCAGACGGCGTCCAGAGGTTCGCCCACGCTAGGCAGGAACGACGCCTCGAACCGATCTGTTCGGACGCGATACCAGGGCTCGTCCCGTCCCTGCTGAACGGCTTCGGGCCCAGTGTTGGTCATTCAGGGAGTATGTCGATCCAGTCCAGACTGCTCAACTGGGTACTCTGTCAAGCTTCAGCGTCGTCCCCGCGAACCTTGTCCCCGACGAGCTGTGGGATCGGATAGCCCCACTGTTACCGGCACGGCCCGCCCGACGGCACCGCCACCCCGGGCGGCTCCCGGTGCCTGACCGGGTTGCGCTGGCCAGCATCGTCTACGTCCTGCGCAAGGGCGTTGCCTGGCGCGACGTTCCGAGCGAGGTGGTGGGTTGCTCCGGGGTGACGGCCTGGCGCAGCCAGCGGGACTGGACCGAGGCTGGCGTCTGGCCTCGTCTGCGCGCCGCACTATTGAACCAACTGCGCCGAGCCGACTTGCTGGACTTGGATGACTGTGCCGTGGACGGCTCGCATGTCCGGGCCCTCAAGGGGGGATCACGTCGGCCCATTGCCCGTCGACCGCGCCCGGCTCCAAGCACTACCTGATCGTCGACCGCCACGGCACCACGCTGGCCGTCACGCTCACCGGCGGCAACCGACACGACATCACGCGGCTTCTAACGCTGCTGGACGCGGTCCCACCGATCCGCGGCCGGTGGGGACGGCCCCGCCGCAGACCCCGGCGACTGTACGCCGACCGGGATACGACTTCGACAAGTACCGCCGCCAACTGTGGAAGCTTGGCACCAAGCCGATGATCGCCCGACGCGGCATCGCTCACGGCTCCGGACTTGGCAAAATGCGCTGGGTCGTGGAGTGTGCGTTCGCCTGGTTGCACCAGCTCAAGCGCCCACGCATCCGCTACGAGTGCCGGGCGGACCTTCACCAGGGACTGCTCGAGCTCGCCCGCTCGATCATCTGCCTGTGGCGGCTCTCGCGATCATTTTGAAATGATCAGTAGGAGGTACTAACAGAACGGTACGGTGCCCATGTCTGTGCGTCTGCGGTCTCGTTGAGTAGGGCGTGGGAAGAGACCGCCGTGGTTGGTGTCGGACGACCTGTGGGGCCGGATCGAGCCGCTGCTGCCGGTGCGGCAGCAGCGGCTTCGCAAGGTCGGCCGTCCGCCGCTGGACGACCAGGGCTGCTTGCAGGGGATCCTGTTCGTGCTGGACACGGGGATCCAGTGGGCGTGGCTGCCGCAGGAGCTCGGTTTCGCTCGGGCATGACCTGCTGGCGCCGGCTACGTGACGGGCATGCGGTGGGGGTGTGGGACCGGCCGCACCAGGTGCTACTGACCGAGCTGCACCGTGTCGGCGAGCTGGACTGGTCGCGGGCGGTGATCGACGGCTCGCACCGACAGGCCCGTCGTGGCGGCCCCAAACGGGACCGAGTCCGGTCGACCGCGCCCGACCGGGCTCGAAGCATCACGTGATCACCGACGGCCAGGGCACGCGACTGGCGATCACCTTGACTGGTGGCAACCGCCACGACGTCACCAGCTCCTGCCGCTCCTGGACGCCATTCCTCACATCCGTGGCAGGACCGGCCGTCCGCGCCACCGGCCTCGTCAGCTGTTCGACGACCGTGGCTATGACTTCGACAAGTAGCGTCGCCTGCTGTGGAGGCGGGGCATCAAGCCGGTGATCGCTCGCCGAGGTGTGCCGCACGGCTCCGGCCTCGGAGCCGTGCGGTGGGTCGTCGAGCGGACCAACGCCTGGATCCATGGCTTCCGCCGCCTGCGGATCCGATGGGACATCCGCGGCGACATCCACGAGGCCTTCCTCAAACCGGCCTGCTGCGTGATCACCTACCGACGCGTCCGAGCCTTGTGTTAGCTCCTCTTGTCGGCCAGGACGATCTCCGAGGTGGTCCTGGGCCGGCCGATCGGCCGGGGCATCCGCAGGCGGGACATGAGCTGGGGAATGCGGGTGCGTCACCGGCCTGGCCGGGCGTGATGACGTAGGCGAGCGGACGGCACCGGTCGGCGGCGAGACGGACCTTGGTGGTCAGTCCGCCGCGGGAGCGTCCGGGAGCATGGTCGTCCGGCTCGCCGGCCGGGGCCCCATTCGACGGGCCTCGGCGGCGGGCTGGTGGGCGCGGACGATGGTGGAGCCAACCACCACGACCCAGTCGAGATCGCCTTCGGCATCGGCCTGGGCGAGCAGGGCGGTGAAGACTTTCTCCCAGGTACCGTCAGCGGCCGAGGGCCTCCTGCCGGCCCCGCGCCCTTCCGTGAATCTGCGGTGAGGGCGAGGGGCGCGGCGCTGCTCTGGTGGGGTCAGGTCCGGGTGGGCCAGGGGTAGCCGAGGTTCTGGGCGAGTTGGCGGGGGCCGCCGCAGACCTGGCTGTAGGTCTTGGGGTCCTCCTCGGTGAGTCGGTGGAGGGCGGCGGCGGCCTGGGTCTCGGGCGGGGTGCCGTCGTCGGGGATGATCCAGCGGAACTGGAGGCGGCCGGCGGGGCGTTCGGGCCGTTCGGGGCGATCGGAGGCCGGCCCGGGGGAGTACCAGAAGGTGACCACGGCGGTGTCGGGGTTGTTGATGTCGGTGGTGACCCAGCCGGGGCCGGCACCCCATCGGCCGAGCAGTTCGGGCTGCTCGTCCAGGCCGGCCCGGATCAGGCGGGCCACGGTGCGGGCGGGCCAGGACCACGAGTGGTCGGCCTCGGCACGGGCGAGCTCCGCGTCGTAGGCGGCGGCGTCGAAGTGGTGCGCGGGCAGCGCGGGGTCGGGTTCGCGGGAGTCGGAGGTGGACCACGGTCGGCGCCAGTTCTCCCACACCACCTGGTCCCCGTCCCTCCGGATGGTGACGTACAGCGCGCCGCAGCACCCCTCGGTGCAGCCGGCTTCGGCGAGTCGCACCTCGCGGGGCTCCGGTTCGGCCCGTAGCCGGTCGTCGCCGAACAGGTACTCGGGGTCGTCGGCGGCGCCACGGCCGAAGAGGGCGGGGACGATCGGGCGGCCGTCGACCAGGATGCGGGCTTCGACGAGGGCTCGCTCCGCCGGGTCGCCGGTGACCACCTCGATGCGCAGCCGGCCGGGCGGGTCCGCACGGTGCCGGAACGGCTGCCGTCCGGAGCGGCGGAGCCAGTTGGCGCGCGGCCGTTGCTCCGGGTGGCGTGCGGCGCGGTCCACCGCCGCCGTCCACCGGGGTGTGGCCAGCAGCCGGCCGAGGGCGTCCAGCAGGGCGGTGCGCTGCCCGGGCGGCCAGTCCAGCAGCACGCCGGTGCCGCTGCTGAGGTCCTGGGCGAGGGAGAGCAGGGTGGCTGCGTGGTCGAGGCCCGGTGGCAGCAGGCCGGTGCGGCCGACGACCCGCTCGTACAGGCCCTGCACGTCCTGGCAGTCGAGGAGGTTGGCCGGGTCGTCGCGTGAGCTGCCCATTCGGACGAGCAGCCGGCCGGCTTGGGCGAGCAGGCCGGCGACGGCGGGGTGCCGGTCGAGCAGCGCGGGCAACCGGGAGGCCTCCGCGATCCGCCGGGCGGTGGCGCCGCTGACCAGGTGGGGCGGGGCGGTGAGGGCGAGCAACTCGGTGTGGACGGACTTCCGGTCGTCGGCCCACAGGGCGCGGACGAGCGGCCGCAGTTCGGCGTGGTAGGTGTTGACGGCGAGCCAGAGGACGGCGGCGGCCCGGCGGTCCAGGGCATCGAGGGCCTGCACCGCCGGGCCGTTCAACTCCCGGAACAGGCCGAGAACGGAGAGGTCCGGGATGTCCTCGGCCTCGCCGAGGCGGGCGAGCAGGGCGAGGCCCGCGGTGACGGTGAACGAGCTCGTGCCGGTCCGGATCAGCTGCCGGGCCAGGGCACGCGCCGCGTCCCACCGCCCGGTCGCCAGCGGCAGGTCGGCGACGACGGCGCGGACCAGGTGTCGGTGGCGGTCCTGGAGGCCGAGCCGGACGAACCGGCGGTGCAGGTCGGCGGCGTCGACCGGCAGCGGGTCGAGGGCGGCCTCGATCGCGCTCCTCACCTCGCGGTGGGGGAGCGGATCACCGCTCGCCTGCGGCGAGTGCGGCGGCGAGTGCGGCGCGGAGCTCGGTGGGAGCCGGTAGCCGTTGCCGGGCGGCACCCCGTCGGGGGACTCGCCGAGCAGCCGCAGCGCGTGCTCGTACAGGGCGGGCGGGAGTCCGAGCGCGTCACGCTCGTCCTGGGCGCTCACCGGGCGGTGTGGGACTCGATTCCGTAGGTCATGTGCCCCAGCCTGCCAGCCGCTTCGCGCGCTGTCGAAGGATTTTCCACGGCGGATCAGTCGACCTTCCACTGGTGGGCGTAGGTGATGTGGAGCATGGACGGGATGCCTTTGGCCGCCGAGGAGAACTGGTTGCCGTTGTGGCGGAGCGTGATGCAGTAGTGGCTGCCCGGGGACCTCCCGTGGTGGTGCTGGAAGGCGGGCGCCTCGCGGCTGAGGGAGTGCAGCCAGGATCCCGTCCAGCGGAAGGCGGTGGCGCTGCCGGTGACGACCAGGGTGTGGGCCGCGCCCGCGAAGCGGAGTTCGTCCAGCCAGCCGGTGAAGTTGCGGCGGTCGTGGTCGATGGCCTCCTCGGGCGGGAAGTCGGTGGCCGGGACGTCCGCGGTGTGCGGGGTGCCGGTGCCCAGCCGGGCGCGGATCTCCTTCCAGCGGGACGGCGGCAGGCCGAGGCTGTGGTGGACCAGCAGGAGGTCCAGCCGGCCGTCCGGGCCGATGTCCCAGGGCAGGCCGGCCGGGCCGTCGGCGGCGCGCAGCGGCAGGTGGACCAGCGACCGCCGGGACCGGGCGGCCAGCGCCCAGGCGGCGGCGAGGTCCTGGGCGCCCTGCCGGTCGAGGTACATCTGCATCGACCAGTCGCCGTCGTACAGCACGGCCCGGCCGGCCTGCGGCGCAGCGGTGACGACCCGGTACTCGTCCCGCCCCAGCCGGACACGGTGGATCTTGGTTCGCAACTTCACCGCGCCGTCCTACCGGACGCGGGGCCCGGCTGTCACACCCGTTTCGATCGGGGCGTTGCCGGGAGGCTTCGGGTGAGGACGGGATTCTCGCGGGAGCGGCGCAGTAAGGTCATTGATGCATCATCAACTCTGATGATCAGAGCGAGACTTGGGGGAGACGTGACGGGCGGAAGTCAACGCGCCGACCGGGACGCAGGCCAGGTCTTCAACAAGATCACCGGCGGGGTCTTCTTCTCAACCGTGATCCAGGGCCGCAACATCACCGTCCAGCTGCCGCCCACGGTCGCCCCGGCCCTGGCCGGCCTGCCCGCGCCCTCGCCGGCCTTCGTCGGCCGCGACGCCCAGATCGAGCGACTGATGCAGGACCTGGCCCCCGCCGGCAGCCCGAGCGACGGCCCGAGCGACGGCGAGAGCGCGACACCCCCGACCCGGGTCAGCGCGGTGTGCGGCCTGGCCGGCATCGGCAAGACCGAACTGGTCGTGCACACCGCCGCCCGGGCCCTGAAACAGCCGGACTGGTTCCCCGGCGGGGTGCTGTTCACCGACCTGGCGGGCTACGACCACGAACGCCGCCGGTCGCCCGAGCAGGCCCTGGGCGGCCTGCTGCACTCCCTCGGGATCCCCGGCCCCTACCCGGAGGACCTGGAGACCCTGCAACGCGTGTACCGGAGCGCGCTCGCCGCCTACGCCGCGCAGGGCCGACGGATCCTGGTGATCATCGACAACGCCGCCACCGCCGAGCAGGCGCGCGCCCTGCTGCCCACCGACGGCGGCACCGCGGCCCTGGTGACCTCCCGCCACCTCCTCGACGGCCTGGACGCCCGCCTGCACGACCTCGGCGCCCTCGACGCACCCGCAGCCGTCGCCCTGCTCGACCGAACGCTGCGCCACGCCCGTCAGGCCGACGCCCGGATCGCCGAGGAGCCGCAGGCGGCCGCCGCGGTCGCCCAACTGTGCGCGGGCCTTCCGCTCGCCCTGCGCATCGCCGCCGCCCACCTGGTGGCCGCGCCCGCCAAGCCCGTCGCCGAACTGGCCGACTCCCTCCGGGCCGAACACACCCGCCTGGACCGACTCCAGCGCCCGGACCGGGCCGTGCGGGCCGCCTTCGACCTGTCGTACCGGCTGCTGGACGACGAACCGGCCCGGGTGTTCCGACTGCTGCCCCTCAACCTCGGCCCCGACGTGTCCACCGAGGCCGTTTCCTACCTCACCGGTGCGGACCGCACCAGGACCGAGGAACTCCTGCAACACCTCGCCGAGGCACACCTGGTGGAGCCCGGTCGGGTCTGGGGCCGCTGGCGGATCCACGACCTGGTCCGGCTGTACGCCGAGGAGCACGGCCGGCTCCACGCGGACGCCGACCGGCGCGAGGAGCGTCAGACCCGGTTGTTCGAGTACTACGACCTGTTCGCCGGCGCGGCCAACAGTTACGTGACCTCCCCGTACGGCTTCGGCCCCCCGCTGATCTTCAGCGGCCGCGAGGAGGCGGCCGCGTGGCTGGACGCCGAGCACGCCAACCTGATCGTCGCCGCCACCGCCGGTCCCGGCCTCGGCCACCCCGAAGTCGCGGTGGGGATCGCGCTCTCCCTGACCGACTACCTGGAAAGCCACTTCCGGGTCGACGAGTGGATCGCCGTCAACCGGATCGCCCTGGCCAGCTGCCGTGAACGCGGCGACCGCGAGAACGAGGGCCGGGTGTGGGGCAACCTCGGGCTCGCCCTGGCGGCGGCGGGGCGACGCGAGGAGGCCGTCGACGCCCACACCCGGTCCGTCCGGATCTTCCACGAGCTGGGCGAGCGCTACCTCGAAGGCCGGGCGTGCGGAAACCTCGGCATCGCCCAGCAGGAGGCCGGGAGCTGTGACGAGGCCATCGAGACGCTCACCCGGGCCATCGACCTCTTCCGCGAGACCGGTCACCTCGATGACGAGGGCACCGGGCTGACGAACCTCGGGCTCGCGCTGCACGGGGCGAAGCGCTACGAGGATGCCGTCGATGCCCACACGCGAGCCATCGCGATTCTCCGATCGCTCCGTCACCGCCCGGGCGAGGTCGCCGCGTGGCACAACCTGGCGGGCAGCCTGAGAGCGCTGGGGAGGCTCCCGGAAGCCCTCAACGCCCACCTCCAGAGCCTGCTCATCTGCGACCAGCTCGATGACCTCCAGGGCACCGGGGAGGGGGTGCTCGACATGGCGTACACCCTGGAGGCGATGGGCAAGCGCAAGGACGCCCGCAACGGCCTGCAACGGGCCGCCGAGATCTTTCGCGAGACCGGCGACCGCCGCAGCGAGGCCGGGGCGATACTCGCCCTGGGGTCGGCGCTGCTGGCGGAACGCCGGGTGAAGTGGGCCGTCATCCTGTGCGACGCCGCCCTCCGCCTCTATCGCGAACTCGGGGACCAGGAGGGCGAGAACGCGGCACTGCGCGAGCTCGGCAGAGCCCGGGAGCAGCAGGCCAGATGGTGGACCCGTCCGCCCTGGTGGTGACCCGGCCCGGCCCACGCCGGCGCCGACACCGACGCGGGCACAAGGCCGGTGGCCGTCAGGCCGCCGGGGTGACGAGCGCGGCGGCGGTGTCGGCGCAGCCCCAGCCGAGGGTGACTCCGGCGCCGCCGTGGCCGTAGTTGTGCACCACCCGAGTGCCGGGCAGGCTGTAGGTGTCGACCTGGAGGCGGACGCCGCCCTGGCGGGCGGGGCGAAGGCCGACGGGGTGGCCGATGATCTCGGCTCCCCGCAGTTCGGGGACGTGCGCGGTGCAGCGGGCGAGGATGGCGCGGGCGGTCGCCGGGTCGGCGGTGGTGTCCCAGCTGCCCTGGTCGAAGGTGCCGCCGAGGACGACGTCGGTGTCGCGCGGGTGGACGTAGGTGTACCCGGCGGGGTCGTCCTGGACCCGGAGGGAGTCGCGCAGCCCGGGGTTGCGGACCAGGACGAGCTGTCCGCGTATCGGCTGCATCGCGTGGTCGCCGCAGAGCCGGTGGGCGCCGAGCCCGCTGGCGTTGACCACCGCGTCGGGCTTCCAGGCGTGTACCTGGTGGAGGGAGTTGAGGCGCTGGCGGACGAGGTTGCCGCCGGCGTCCAGGAAGCGGCCGAGCAGCCACGGCAGGTAGACGGGCATGTCGACGGTCGGGGCGGTGAACTGCCAGCCGCTCGAGTAGGCGGGCCCGAGTTCGGACGGCTCCAGTCGGCGCAGGTCCGGGACGACGGCGCCCCACCACGGTACGGCGGGGTCGGCGTCCGGCCGCTGGGCCAGCATCCGGGTGCGTCTCATGGTGACGCCGGGTACCTGGTCCGAGGCCTGGCGGGTGAACTCGGCGAAGGTGAGCGCGGACCAGTTCGCCACCCGGCTGCTGTCCTCCATGCCGACCGGGTACCAGACGGCCGCGGCCACGGACGAGGTCGTCGACCCGGGGTCGTCGGCGGTCACCACGGTGACCTCGAACCCCTTCTCCTGGAGCCTCAGGGCGGTGGTCAGTCCGATGACCCCGGCTCCGATGACGGCGATGCGCACGCTGAACTCCTGTTCCCCATGGGCGGCTTGGTGGCCCCCGGCGGGTGGTGGCGGGATGAGTCCAGGGAAACGGCCGGGCTGGCAATTCGTCAAAGTCGGAATCTGTTCGTGGCGATAGGCTGCGCTTATGATCGGCTGATGGACCTGCGCCGGATGCACTACTTCGCCGTGCTCGCCGAGGAGTTGAACTTCACCAGGGCCGCCCGGCAGTGCGGGATCTCGCAGCCCGCGTTCAGCCAGCAGATCAAGGCGCTGGAGCAGCAGCTCGGCGCCCGGCTGATCGAGCGCAGCAGCCACAAGAAGTGCGCGCTCACCCCGATCGGCGAGGTGGTGGCCGAGGAGGTCCGGCTGGTGTTGCAGCAGGCGGCGTCGGCCACCGACCGGATCGCGGCCGTGATCAAGGGGCGACAGGGACAGCTCAGGCTGGCCTACACCCGCTCCGCCCGGGGCGGTGTCTGCGACGACCTGGTGACCGCCTTCCGCGAGCGCAACCCCTTGGTGGACGTCGCGTTGCAGACCGGGTGGACCGCCCACAACGTTGCCGAGCTCCTCGCCGGGCGGCTGGACGCGGCCTTCGTCCGGCCCCCGCTCAACATCCCGGAGCTCGCCTGCCAGGTGATCGCCGAGGAGGAGCTGCTGCTGGCCGTCCCGGCCGACCACCCGCTCGCCCACGTCCGGGCCCGGATCAGTCGGCGCCGCATCAGGGACGAACCGGTCGTCCTGTGGCCGCGCGAGAACGGCCCCGGCATGCACGCGCTGATCACCGGTCAACTCTGGCCCGACCGGGTGCCGCACATCGTCCGGGAGGAACCCGACGACGAACAGCTCCTGCTCGCCGTGGCGTCCGGCTACGGCATCGCCCCCATCCCCGAGGGCCGGGCCCGGGTGTTCCGGATCCCCGGCATCCGCCTGCGACGCCTCTCGGCCCCGATCCCGACCGTCACCCTGGGCCTGGCCTACAACCCCAGGACCGCACCCCCGGTCGTGAGGCTCCTGCTCGCGATGACCGCCCCGTTCCCGCAGTGACCCGCGCCGGCCGCCCCCGGCCACGACGTCTCCACGGGGCAGGGCCCGTACAAGACCCCGGGTGGTGCGGCGACGGTGCCGTCAGGAGTGGGCCAACCGCTCGACGATCCGCGGGCCCGACGCCGCGCCGCCGACGCTGAGCAGCAGCGGAGCGAGGCCCAGCAGGTCGGCGGACAGGTCGTCGCGGTCGGCATGCTGACCATGGTGCAGCCAGGACCGGACGATCTTCCAGCGGTCGGCCGGGTCGAGTTCCGTCCAGCGGCCGGCGGCGCGGGCCCAGACCACCGCGCGCAGGCCCGCCGCCGTGGGACCGGCGGCGCCGAGTTCGGCGGTGACGAGCTCCGCCCAGTGGGCGAGGGCCGCCGCGGGCAGGGCGACGGCCAGACCGGCGAGCGCGCGGGAGTGGTCCGCGGTGTTGGGGATCCAGGGCAGCAGTTCGAGGGCGGTCTCGCCCCTGCCGAGCTCGGCGTACCGGACGGCTGCGGCCGCCAGGAGGTGTCCCCGCCCGGCGGGGGAGACGGGTTCGGCGTGCTGCCAGCGTTCCCACGGTGTGTGCCGACCGAAGCGGAGCAGCCGGTCCAGGTCCTCCAGGCTGAAGGCGGCCAGCAGCCGGGACACCGCGACCGCCCACAAGTCGCCCTTGCGGAAGGCGGATTCGCCGTCGAGGAGCCCGGACGGCAGCAGCAGGTCGAGGTGGATGCGCCGGATGTCCTCCGGGACGGCGAGCAGGAAGAGCCGGCCCAGCCGGGAATCGATCTCCAACACGTCGTGCGGGACGTGTTCGGTCTCCAGGACCTTTCCGGGGTCCTCGTGGCGGGCCGCTTCGAGTTGGACGGCGTTTCCGAGGTTGGTGCGCACCCGAGCCTTCGCCCACGCGCCCGGGACGTACTGGACGGTGCATTCGGCCCGTGCGGCGGCCACGGCGGCCAGCGCGTCGGGCAGGGCGGGCGGTAGCGTGGAGAGGCGCCGGGCGGCGGCGCGTACGCCCTTGCCGCCGTCCCGTGCGGCGATCCTGGTCAGGTGGTCGAGCAGGACGTCGTCGAGTTCGGGATGGTCGCCCGGCAGGCCGATCGCCCGGGAGACGGCCTCCTCGAGCTCGGCCGTCGTGAGCTCGCTCCCGGGGATGCGGGGGAGCAACGCTCGGAGCGTCTCGACCGCGAAGTAGCGGTGCTGGAAGGTCCACAGCACGTCCGAGGTCTGCTCCGCGGTGATCGCCGAGGCCGGCGCGACCATCAGCGCGGCGCAGTGCAGCGCCTCCGGTGCCGGCGTGGCGGTGATGTCGGTGGCGGGTGCGGGCGGAGTTCGCAGGGCCGTCGCCAGGACCGCGGTCGTGGTGTTCGCGGTGGAGCCGACCCGGGCCAGGTCGAGGGCCTCCGCCGCCTGGTCGGGGCCGTGGGTGGCGAGCGCGGCGAGCAGGGGCCGTTCCGCGGCGAGGGAGGCCTGCGGCTCACCGTCCGCGGCGCGGGTCCGCGCCAGCAGCTCCCTGAGCCGTTCGGTGTCCAGATACTGGGCTGCTGCGGCGCCCACGTCCTCCAACAGGCCTGGCAGGCCGTGGTGTTGCGCGGCGAAGCGCATGACGAAGTCCGTCCGCGCGGCCGCGGCGGCGACCCCCAGGAGCTCCCGTCGGTTGGCCCGCTGCGGATCGTCGGTCAGGCACCGGCAGAGCTCCGTCAGGATGGTCTCGTGGGCCGGCCCGTCGAGACGGGACAGGAGCCGGGTGAGCGCCGTCGGGGCGAGGTTGTGGACACCCATGGACGTGATCGAGGAGGCGGTCTGCTCGGACAGGTCCGGCTCGTAGGGCATGAGCCCGGTCCAGAGGGCGAGCGCCGGCTCCGCCAGGACCTGCCAGTCCTTCCGGCTGCTGACCAGAGCGAGTGCCCGGTCGTAGTGGAACCGTGCGGCGTCCTCGTCCTGTTGGTCGATGCTGTGTTCCGTCTCCCGTCGGGCCTGTCTGCTCTGCTCCTGCAGGGTCTTCACCGCGGCGTGTGCTCCGAGCACGGCCGTTGCGGTCCGGCTGATCGGTGGCCAGTCGGCGTCCGCGATCCAGGGTGCCACCAGCTCCAGCAGTGGTCGCTGGAGGAGGACGTCGTTCGGGGTCGTCACGGGCACGGGTCGGGCCCCGAGGTACGTGAGGGCCGTCCGAGCGGGGTCCTGTTCGAGAGCGGCGGCGGCCGTCTCGCGGTCGATCCGTTCCGCCAGGGCCCGGACGAACCCCGGTGCCTGCCACTCGGGTGCACCGGCCGCGTCGGTGAGTACCGTGCGCATCATCTCGGTCTGGTTCCTGTCGGTCAGGACGGTGGCCAGCTCCGTCGCGGCGACGGCACGCCAACCGGGCGGGAGGGCCATGGCGGTGGCGGCCGCCCGGTCCGTCTGCCCGGTCGCGGCCAGGTGCAGGACGAAGCCGACCGCAGCGTCGATCGCCTCTTCCGGCTTGGTCTCGCCCGTCAGCGCCGCCGCCAGCGCGGCCACGTGGTCCGTCGCGGGCGCGCCGAGCTGGGGCGCGACCGTGCGGAGTGCATGGCTCCGCTCGTAGGGCGAGGCGAGGCTCTGCACGTACGCGAGTGCCTGCCGGTCGGACCACAAGCCGTGGCGGCGCAGCTGGGCCACCAGCCGGGGGGAGATCAGTGCGGCACTCACCGATGCGTCCAACATGGCAGCCCGGCAGGCGATCTGTTCCGGCAGCAGGAGGGCCGGGCGGCCGGCGTCGGCACGCGTGTCGTTCTCCGTCTCGGTCGCCCGGAAAGCCCGTCGTACGTCGACCAGGTGCCCCTGGAACTCCTCGGTGGCGAGCTCCCAGGCCGCGCTCCAGCCCGGGTCGACCAGGTCGACCAGCTGAGCGGTGGGGGTGTGGGCCCGTTCTAGGTGGGCGCCGTAGAACCGGACCGGGTACGGGTCCGCATGGCGGGCGTTCTCGCGGTCCTGCCGGACGGAGGCGAGGGTGTCGCGGCCCCAGTCGAGGTACGCCTCGTCGTAGCGGCTCAGCTCGTCGTCGCGGGCCAGCTGGTGGCGGCGGTACTCGGCCAGACGTGGATGGGACAGCGCGTAGGTCGGGTTGGCGAAGGTCTCGGCGTCGGCCCGGGACGGGACGGTGTCGGTGATGATCCACCGCCCGAGGTCCCGCAGGGCCGCGTCGAGGGCGTCCCCGCTGCTCAGGCCGAACCGTCTGGCGAGCCCCAGGAGGTCACGTCGGCGCAGCGGCCCCAGAGCGCAGGCCAGCAGGTTGAAGACCCGCGCGACGTCGGGAGCCCGGGCGCCGAGCGGCCCCTGCCAGAGCGACTCCTGGGTCTGCCACCAGCGTTTCATGTAGCCGTCGAGGCCGTGCGGGGCCGGCAGGTCGGCGAGGCCGGTGAGCCAGCCGGACCGGTCGTCGGCGTTCTGGAGTTCCTGTAGGTACAGCCCCAGGACCAGGGCGTCGCCCGCGGTGACCCGATAGAGGATCGGTCCGGCCCGGTCGCGGGTGGCCGCGTCCAGGGGCGGCCGGAGGCTGTCCAGGGCGTCGGTGACACCGTTCCGGGTCAGCGGGGACAGGGGCAGGTGCAGGCAGTCGGCGGCAGGCCAGCCGAGGGCGTCGCGCCAGGCTGCGGCGTCCGGGCGCTGTTCGGTCTGCCGGGCCGCGACGGCCACCCGGACGCCGCGGCCGAAGGTGGCGGGGCGCAGCAGGGTGGGTGACACGTCCCAGCCGAGGCATTCGTCGAGGCCGTCGAGGACGAGGACGAGCCGGCCCTGGCGCGGGGCGGGCAGGGCGAGGTAGTCCGCGAGCCGTTCCCGCAGGTTGTCGATGCCGCCCTGCACGGCTGCGAACGGGTCGTGGTCGTGCAGGGCGGCCAGTCGGGTCACGACGGCCTCCAGGACGCTGTCGGCTCCGGCGAGGTCGTAGCGGGCGCTGACCGGGACGAAGACCGAGGACGTCCCGTCCGGCGGGGTCCGGTTCAGCCGGTGCCACCAGCGGGCCAGCAGGGTCGACTTGCCCGCCCCGGACGGCGCGGTGACGAGCAGGCAGGCCGGCCCGTCGGGCGCGTGCAGCCAGGAGTCGAGCCGGTCCAGCTCACCGGCGCGCCCGCCGAAGGGGAGGTGGCCGTCGGCAGTGCCGAGCTGGTCGGTGAGGAACTGGTCGATCTTCGAGGTGGCGGGCAGGCTGCGCTCCGGCGGCACGAGCGGGCGCAGCTGCGGCCAGCGTTCGGTCACCGCGTGGACGGGGGTGGCGTAGAGCGCGCCGCCGAGCGCGCTGCCGTCCGGCCGGGGCGGGTTCCAGCGGACGACGCCCACCGCGGCTTCCGTCCCGATGCCCGCGCCGCGGTGGCTCCAGTGCAGGACCGGCCCGCCGCTCAGCCCCGGGAGACGCTTCCCGGCGGCGGCCTCGGGCGCCTGCAACTTGATGGCCGGGGCCTGACCGAAGATCCTGGCGTCGGGTGCCACGACGGTGGCGAGGACCTCGTCGGGGTCGTCCGTGAACGGCCGCTCCAGCGGCCAACCCCTCAGCAGCGTCGGGTCGTTGGTGCGCACGTGTCCCCGAAAGCCCTCGATGACGGCCTCATGGTGGCACTCGGCGCGCAGGGCCCGGACCATCAGGGCGGTGTCCCAC
>NZ_JBEOSA010000061.1:0-57883 GCF_040302625.1 Kitasatospora sp. NPDC097643
GGGGAAGATCGCGGAGTCCTCCCCGGTGTGGTGGTGCGTCAGCCCCTCGCAGAACGCCAGGCAGTGCTGACGCAGCTGGAGCCCGAGTCCGGCCCCGGCCCGCCCCTCTCGCGTGCGTGCTCAGCCCGGGACGGTCGCCTTCACCGCGGCGGTGAGCGCGGCGGCCGGGTCGAACGGGTTCTGCGCGGCCCCGGCCGGCACGGTCACCTCGACGTAGGCGGCGCGCATGGTCGTCACGAAGCGGTGGCCGCCGTCGGTGAGCTGCTGCGACCACCAGGTGACGCCGTCGACCGTCGGGGACCAGTCCTTGGCGTGCTCGCCGTCCAGCTCCTCCGGCCGGTCGACGCCGCAGCGCAGCACCGTCCGGGGCGTGCTGTCCCAGGCGGCCACGTACGGCGAGGCGGGCGACGGGTCCCGGCGGGGGTGTCCGAGCAGCTGCTGCGGCAGCGCGGCGGCGAGCGCGCGGCAGTACCCCGCGGCCTTGCCGCTCGGCTGCGGCACCTCGACGCCGTCGTCGGCGCCGCCCCAACTGCCGAGCAGCAGCACGACCGTGCAGGTCAGCGCGAGCGGCAGGGCCAGCCAGCGGACCGGCGCCGGCAGGGCCGCCAGGACGCGGGGGATACGGAGTTCTCGGGCCACCCGCCGATGGTAGCCGGGGGTTACAGGTGGACCACCGGGCAGGTGAGGGTGCGGGTGATGCCCTCGATCTGCTGGACCTTGGCGACGACCAGGCGGCCCAGGTCGTCCACGGTCCCCGCCTCGGCCCGGACGATCACGTCGTAGGGGCCGGTGACGTCCTCGGCGGTGAGCACACCGGAAATCTTGGAGATCGACTCGGCCACGGCGCTGGCCTTGCCGACCTCGGTCTGGATCAGGATGTATGCCTGTACCACGGGGGCCTCCCGGCGGCCGGTTACGGGGAACGCCGCCGTGATCGCCCGGTCAGGCGTCGGGGTGGGAAACGGGCTCACCGGCAGGCTGATCACCACGCTACCGCGCAGTGGGCCGGGGAGGGGAGACCTCCGCACCTCCGAAGGGCGTACGCTGCGCGCGGGGGGAGCGCGATGCGGCACGAGTTGTGATGGAAACGCGAGAGGACGGCAGATGCAGGGGACCGTGGGCGAGCTCGGCGAGTTCGGACTCATCAGGGAGCTGACCGCCCGGGTACCGCTCACCGACGCGGTCGACCTCGGCCCGGGTGACGACGCCGCGGTGGTGAAGGCGCCGGACGGCCGGGTGGTGGCCACCACGGACGTCCTGATCGAGAACCGGCACTTCCGCCGGGACTGGTCCACCGCCTACGACGTCGGCCGCAAGGCCGCCGCCCAGAACCTCGCCGACGTGGCCGCGATGGGCGCGGTGCCGACCGCGATACTGCTCGGCCTGGTCGCCCCCGCCGACCTGCCCACCACCTGGGCCACCGAGCTGATGGACGGGCTGCGCGACGAGTGCCAGGTGGCCGGTGCGACCGTGGTCGGCGGCGACGTGGTGCGCGGCGACACCGTCACGCTGGCCATCACGGCGCTCGGCGACCTCCAGGGGCGCGCGGCGGTGACGCGCTCCGGCGCGCAGGTCGGCGACGTGGTCGCGGTGACCGGCTGGCTCGGCTGGTCGGCCGCCGGACTGACCGTGCTGCAACGCGGCTTCCGCTCCCCGCGGGCCTTCGTCGAGGCGCACCGCCGGCCCGAGCCGCCGTACCACGCGGGCCCGGCCGCCGCCGAGTTGGGCGCCACCTCGATGATCGACGTGAGCGACGGGCTGGTCGCCGACCTCGGCCACGTGGCCCGGGCCAGCGAGGTGGACATCGACCTGAAGGCCGCCGACTTCGACGTCCCCGCGCAGATGGCCGACATCGGACAGGCCGTCGGGGTGGACCCGTTGGTCTGGGTGCTGTCCGGCGGCGAGGACCACGCGATCGTGGCGACCTTCCCGCGCGGGGTCCAACTCCCGGCCCGCTGGCGGGTGGTGGGCGAGGTGACCGGCCGCCCGACCGGATCGCGCAGCGGCCGGGTGACGGTCGACGGCGCGCCCTGGGACCGCGTGGGCGGCTGGGACCACTTCGCCGAATGACGTACGGCGCACGGCGGATGAGGGGTGGACGCCGGGTACGGCACGTGACGCTCCCGGCGTGCGGCTCCCGGGTTCCGGCCGGGTGTTCCGCGTAGGCTTGCCGACGTACGAGCCCGCCCGCCCCGTCCGTCCGGCGGGCCCGGGTGGTCTCAACCACGGCGACCGGAAGAGCACACCTCCATGCGCATCGGTGTCCTGACCAGCGGCGGCGACTGCCCCGGCCTCAACGCGGTGATCCGCTCCGTGGTGCACCGGGGCACGGATGTGCACGGCGACGAGATCGTCGGGATCCTGGACGGCTTCCTCGGGCTCATCGAAGGCCGCACCCGGACCGTCTCGCACGACGACGTCACCGGTCTGCTCACCCTCGGCGGCACCATCCTGGGCTCGGCCCGGGTGCAGCGCGACCGGATCGCCTGGGCGGTGGACAACGCGCAGACGCTGGCCCGGGACATCGGCATCGACGCGCTGATCGCGATCGGCGGCGAGGGCACGCTGACCGCGGCCCGGTTGTTCAGCGACGCCGGACTGCCCGTGGTCGGGGTGCCGAAGACGATCGACAACGACATCGACGCCACCGACGTCACCTTCGGCTTCGACACCGCGGTGCACGTGGCGACCGAGGCGATCGATCGGCTGAAGACCACCGCGGAGTCCCACCAGCGCGTCATGGTGGTCGAGTTGATGGGCCGTCACACCGGCTGGATCACCCTCACCGCGGGCATGGCGGGCGGCGCCCACGGCATCCTCATCCCCGAGAAGCCCTTCGACATCGAGGCGGTGGCCCGGATGGTCGAGGACCGCTTCGCGCGCGGCAAGAAGTTCGCCATCATCGCCGTCGCCGAGGGCGCCGCCCCGCAGCCCGGCACCATGCGCTTCGACCACGGCGCGCTCGACCAGTACGGCCACCAGACCTTCGGCGGGATCGGCAACCGGCTCGCCCACGAGCTGGAGAACCTGCTCGGCAAGGAGGCCCGCCCGGTCATCCTCGGTCACACCCAGCGCGGCGGCATCCCGACCGCCCGGGACCGGGTGCTCGCCAGCCGGTTCGGCTGGCACGCGGTGGAGGCCGTCCACAAGGGCGCGTTCGGGCACTTCACCGCGCTGCGGCGGAGCGAGATCGAGCTGGTGCCGATCGCCGAGGCGGTGACCCGGCTGAAGACGGTGCCGGCGGACCGCTGGGCGGAATCGGAAGCGGTGCTCTGACCCGTCGGGGGTAGGTTGACCTCATGGTTTCGACTGAACCCCCCCGTGTGACGGCACCCCCTCGCGTGCTCACCGTCGCCGGCTCCGACTCCGGCGGTGGCGCCGGCATCCAGGCCGACCTCAAGGCGATGCTCGCCCTCGGCGTCCACGGCATGAGCGTGATCACCGCCGTCACCGCGCAGAACTCGCTCGGCGTCCAGGGCTACTGGGAACTGCCCGCCGAAGCCGTCCGGGCGCAGTTCCGCAGTGTGGTCGACGACATCGGCGTGCAGGCCGTGAAGACCGGCATGCTCGCCTCGATCGAGCTGGTCGAGACCGTCTCCGAGCTGCTGGCCGGGGTGGACGCCCCGGTGGTCGTCGACCCGGTCGGCGTCTCCAAGCACGGGGACGCGCTGCTGGCGGCCGAGGCCGTCGCCACCGTGCGCGAGCGGCTGCTGCCGGTCGCCACCCTGGCCACCCCCAACCTGCACGAGGTGACGCAGCTCACCGGCCGGACCGTCGAGAACGAGGGGCAGATGCTGGACGCCGCCCGGGCGCTGCTCGACCTCGGGCCGCGCTGGGTGCTGGTCAAGGGCGGCCACCTGGAGGGGGAGGCCGCCGACCTGCTCTACGGCGGGCCGGACGAGGTGCACTGGTACCGGGCGCCGCGCTACGACAACCGGCACACCCACGGCACCGGCTGCACCCTGGCCAGTGCGATCGCGGCCGGCCTGGCCAAGGGCGAGGCGCTGCCGGAGGCGGTCGGCTCGGCCAAGGAGTACATCACCGGCGCGATCGCCGGGGGCTTCGCGCTCGGCGCCGGGATCGGCCCGGTCGACCACGCCTGGCGCTGGCGCTGAGTGAGCGCGGCCGTGGGCGGTGCTGCGGGCCCGCCCACGGCCGTCACGGGCGGTCGCGGGCGATCATGAGCGGTCGCTGGTAATCACGAGTGGTCGCGGACCGTGACCGGTCCGGAAAAACAGGAAACCGGTTCATCCCGAGGGATGAACCGGTTGCCCGGAGGACCGGCGTACCGGTCTGCGCGTCAGCGCGAGACCTTACCGGCCTTGATGCACGAGGTGCAGACGTTGAGCCGCTTCGGCGTCCGCCCAATCACAGCGCGCACCGTCTGGATGTTGGGGTTCCAACGACGGGAGGTACGGCGGTGCGAGTGGGAGATGCTGTTGCCGAAGCCCGGCCCCTTGCCGCAGACGTCGCAGTTGGCAGCCACAGGAGTCACTCCAAGACTTCAGATCAGATACGTTCGAAAACCCCTCCTGCCCACCAGAACACTCACGTGAACCGGACCGGACAAATGGGGTGAGCCTGGATTGTTCCAGGCAACCGGGAGAGCATACAACGCCTGCTCCCGTTCAACGAAACTACCATGACCGGCGGGGTGATCGCGTTCGGTCGCCGGTCCGGGC
This sequence comes from Kitasatospora sp. NPDC097643, assembly GCF_040302625.1. NCBI lineage: Bacteria > Bacillati > Actinomycetota > Actinomycetes > Kitasatosporales > Streptomycetaceae > Kitasatospora > Kitasatospora sp. NPDC097643. The sequence goes on from NZ_JBEOSA010000061.1 coordinate 4,683, forward strand.
GGTGCTCCCCGGCCCCCGATAACCTGCCGGTATCACCCCTCGCCGCGGCCTTGAACGTACTGCTGCCCTCGGGCCACCGCGGCGTCCCGTTCCGGAGGAGACCTGGTGCTGCACACGCTCGACGCCCCGGCCGTGCGCACCTGGTGCCAGCTCGCCCTGCGCGCGCTCGGCCAGGCCCGGGAGGAGATCGACGCGCTCAACGTGTACCCCGTCCCGGACGGCGACACCGGCACCAACCTCTACCTGACCGTCGAGTCCGCCGCCGCCGAGGTGGAGAGCCGCTTCGCCGACCCGGCCGCCGAGCCGGCCCCCGGGCTGGCCGACGCCGTCCGGGCGATGGCCCGCGGCGCGCTGGTCGGCGCCCGCGGCAACTCCGGGGTGATCCTCGCCCAGTGGCTGCGCGGCACCGCCGAGACGCTCGCCGAGGGCGGCGGCGCCGACCAGCTGCGGGCCGCCCTGCAACGCGCCGCCGACTCCGCCTACCAGGCCGTCGCCGAGCCGGTCGAGGGCACCCTGCTGACCGTCGCCCGGGTCGCCGCCCGGGAGGCCGTCCGGGCCGGGGACGGGCTCGCGCAGGTCGCCGACACCGCGTACCGGGCCGCCCGGGACGCGCTGCGGCACACCCCCGAACAGCTCGCCGTGCTGGCCGAGAACGGGGTCGTGGACGCCGGCGGGCGCGGCCTGGTGGCCGTCCTCGGCGCGCTCGCCGACGCCGTCGCCGGACACCAGCCGATGGGCCCGGTCGCGCTGCGCGGGGACGTCCGGGCGCTGGAGTCCTGCGAGGTGCACGTCCGCCCGCCCGGCCCCGGCCACCCCGCCTTCGAGGTCATCTACCTGCTGGACGCGCCGGACGAGGCGCTGCCCGCGCTGCGCGAACGGCTCGGCCGGCTCGGCGACTCCCTGGTGGTCGGCGGCGGCGACGGCCTGTGGAACGTGCACGTCCACGTGGACGACGCGGGCGCCGCCGTCGAGGCCGGGGTCGAGGCCGGCCGCCCGCACCAGATCCGGATCACGCACTTCGCCGAGGCCGCCGCCCGCTCCGGCGCCGCCGCCGAGCGCGGCGAACGCGAGGAGCGGGCCCGCGCGGTGCTCTCCGTGGTGTCCGGCGAGGGCCTGGCCGAGCTCTGCGAACAGGCCGGCTCGGTCGTGATGCACGCCGACCCGGACCGCCCGCCGGCCAGCGCCGAGCTCGCCGCCGCCGTCCGCCGCTCGGCCGCCCGCGAGGTCGTCCTGCTGCTCAACGACCCCGAACTGCGCGCCGCCGCCGGGGCCGCCGCCGACCAGCTGCGCGAGGAGGGCGTCCGGATCGCCGTGCTGCCCACCCGGTCGCCGGTGCAGGGGCTGGCGGCGCTGGCGGTGCACGAGGCCGGCCGCCGCTTCGACGAGGACGTGGTCGCCATGACCTCCGCCGCCGGTGCCACCCGGTACGCCGAACTCGCCGTCGCCGAAGGGGAGTCGTGGACGATGGCCGGGGTCTGCCAGGCCGGCGACGTGCTCGGCCTGATCGACGGCGACGTCGCGGTGATCGGCACCGGGCTGGAGCAGGTCGGCGCCAGCGTGCTGGACCGGATGCTCGGCGCGGGCGGCGAACTGGTCACCCTGATCCTCGGCGAGGGCGCCGACGAGGCGCTCGCCGAACGGCTGGTCGGGCACGCCCGGCACCACCGGCCCGAGGTCGACGCGGTGGTCTTCCACGGCGGCCAGGAGTCCGCGCCGTTGCTCATCGGGGTCGAGTAGCACGGGGTTTTGTCGGTCCCGTGGTGTAAACAGGGGCCTGATGGGCGCTCTCGATGAACCACTGACCAAGCTGGTCGGCGACCGCACCGCGAAGGTGCTCGCCGACAGCCTCAAGCTGCGCACGGTCGGGGACCTGCTGCACCACTACCCGCGCCGCTACGTCGAGCGCGGCCAGCTGACCAGCCTGGACGACCTGGAGATCGACGAGCACGTCACCGTGCTCGCCCGGATCGAGAAGGTCACCCTGATCCCGTTCCGCGGCCGCAAGGGCGACCGGCTGGAGGTCGTCGTCACCGACGGCCGCAGCCGGCTCTCGCTGGTCTTCTTCAACCAGGGCTGGCGGCAGAAGGAGCTCAAGGCCGGCGCCCAGGGCCTGTTCGCGGGCAAGGTCGGCGTCTTCAACCGCAGCCGCCAGCTGGTCTCCCCGGACTACCAGCTGCTCGACGAGGACGCCACGGCATCGACTGAGGCGGGGGACGCCGCGAAGCAGTTCGCCGGCCGGCTGATCCCGGTGTACGGCGCGAGTGCCCAGATGCCCAGCTGGAAGCTGTCGCTCTGCGTCGAGATGGCGCTCGACTCGTACGTCGCCAAGGTCGGCGAACCGCTGCCCGCCGAGCTGCGCGAGCGGCACGAGCTGATCCCGCTGCCCGAGGCGCTGGAGCTGATCCACCGCCCGCGCAGCCAGGCCGACCGCGAGCGCGCCCAGAGCCGGCTGCGCTGGGACGAGGCCTTCGTGCTCCAGGTCGCCCTCGCCCAGCGCCGGGCCGCCGACTCCGCTTTGCCCGCCAAGCCGCGCGAGGCCCGGGCCGGCGGCCTGCTGGACGCCTTCGACGCCCGGCTGCCGTTCACCCTCACCGAGGGCCAGCAGAAGGTGTCCGCCGAGATCGCCGCCGACCTGGCGACCGAGCACCCCATGCACCGGCTGCTCCAGGGCGAGGTCGGCTCCGGCAAGACCCTGGTCGCGCTGCGGGCGATGCTCGCGGTGGTCGACGCGGGCGGACAGGCCGTCCTGCTCGCGCCCACCGAGGTGCTGGCCCAGCAGCACCACCGCTCGATCGTCGAGATGATGGGCGACCTCGCGGAGGGCGGGATGCTCGGCGGCTCCGAGCTCGGGACGAAGGTGGTGCTGCTGACCGGCTCGATGGGCGTCCCGGCCCGCCGGCAGGCGCTGCTGGACATGGCCTGCGGCGACGCCGGCATCGCCATCGGCACCCACGCGCTGATCGAGGACAAGGTGCAGTTCCAGGACCTCGGTCTGGTCGTGGTCGACGAGCAGCACCGCTTCGGCGTCGAGCAGCGGGACGCGCTGCGCGCCAAGGGCGAACAGCCGCCGCACCTGCTGGTGATGACCGCGACCCCGATCCCGCGCACGGTCGCGATGACGGTCTTCGGTGACCTGGAGACCTCCGTGCTGGACCAGCTGCCGGCCGGCCGCTCGCCGATCTCCACCCATGTCGTCCCGGCGCTGGAGAAGCCCAACTTCCTCACCCGGGCCTGGGAGCGGGTCCGCGAGGAGGTCGACAAGGGCCACCAGGCGTACGTGGTCTGCCCCCGGATCGGGGACGAGGAGCCCGCCGCCGGGCCGAAGCGCAAGCGCAAGGCGCCCGAGGAGGACTTCGAGGAGATCGCCGACCTCGGCGCCGCCAGTGACGAACGGCGGCCCCCGCTCTCGGTGGTGGAGACCGCCGAGAAGCTGGTGAAGGGCCCGCTGAGCGGCCTGCGGGTGGAGATCCTGCACGGCCGGCTGGCCCCGGAGGCCAAGGACGAGGTGATGCGCCGGTTCGCGGCCGGCGAGGTGGACGTCCTGGTCGCCACCACCGTCATCGAGGTCGGCGTGAACGTGCCCAACTCCACCGCGATGGTCATCATGGACGCCGACCGCTTCGGCGTCTCCCAACTCCACCAGCTGCGCGGCCGGGTGGGCCGCGGCAGCGCGGCGGGCCTGTGCCTGCTGGTCAGCGACATGCCCGGGGGCAGCGCCGCCCGGGCCCGGCTGGACGCGGTGGCCGGCACCCTGGACGGCTTCGAGCTCTCCCGGATCGACCTCGAACAGCGCCGCGAGGGCGATGTGCTGGGCCAGGCGCAGTCCGGGGTGAAGTCCTCGCTCAAGGTGCTCTCGGTGCTGGAGGACGAGGAGGTCATCGTCGCCGCCCGCGCCGAGGCCACCCGGCTGGTCGCCGAGGACCCGGAGCTCGCCGCCCACCCGGAGCTGCGCACCGAGCTGGAGAGCCTGCTCGACGAGGACCGCGCGGCCTACATGGAGAAGGGCTGAGCGGCTCCGCGCGGAGGCCGGATTGTCAGACCCCCGGGAGAGAATGAAGGTGTTCAGGACGCACCCTCAAGGTGCGTACCTGGCACGACACTTGGGGGTCCTGCCATGGCATTCCGTCATCTCAACGAGCTCCCGCTGGGCGACAAGGTCTTCCGGATCGAACTCGCCAGCGACGACGACCGCGAGGTCACCCTCACCCTGACCGGCTGGCGTGAGGGGGCGGCCGCCGCACCGCTCGCCTCGGGCAAGCTCCGCCTGCCGGTCGAGGACGTCGCCTCGCTGCGGATCGCGCTCAACCGCGCGCTGCGGGCGCTGGCGATCGTCGCCGACGTCTCCGAGCCCATCCCCGACCGCGACGTGCTGCGCGAGCTGTACCCCGGCCACGGCGCCCCCTGGGTGCCGCAGCACGAGGAGGAGCTGGTCCGGCGCTTCCACGACGGCGAGACGATCGCCCGGATCGCCGCCCGCTTCGGCCGCACGCCCGACTCCGTCCGGACCAAGCTGCGCGAGCTCGGGCACGACCCGCGCCGCCCCGAGTTCTGCCCGCCCGACGGCTGCCTGTCCTGGTCCCGCTACGCCTCGCCGGCCCTGCTCGGCGCGACGGTCCCGGCCCAGTCGGCGGGCTCCGAGGCGAGCTGAGCGGTTACCCCGGGGGCCCCACCGATCCGTCGGCGGGGCCCCCGCTGCTACTCGCCCGCTCGCCTCCGGGGCGCTCCTGACCCGGTGCCGACGGTCGGCGCTCCAACGCCCTCGTTCCTCGGGCGTCCTCGCTTCTCCCTTTCGGCACCGGCGCGCCCCTTCGGCTCGGGGCGGGATAGCGTGGTCGGGCAGCGACGAAAGGACCTTCCACCACCATGACCCGCGTGATCGCCGGGGCGGCCGGCGGCCGTCGGCTGGCCGTACCGCCCGGCCGGGGCACCCGCCCGACCTCCGACAAGGCCCGTGAGGCGATGTTCTCCACCCTGGAGGCGCTGCGCGGCACCCTGCACGGGGCCCGGATGCTGGACCTGTTCGGCGGATCGGGCGCGGTCGGTCTGGAGGCGCTGTCGCGCGGCGCCGAGCACGTGCTGCTGGTCGAGGCGGACGGCCAGGCGGCCCGGGTGATCCGGGAGAACGTCCGGACGATCGGCCTGCCGGGCGCCCAGGTGGTGGCCGCGAAGGCGGAGAAGGTGATCGCCGGGCCGACCCCGGAGACCCCGTACGACCTGGTCTTCCTCGATCCGCCGTACGCCGTCACGGACGACGAACTGCGGGAGATGCTGATCACACTCCTGGCCGGGGGCTGGCTTGCGGAGGACGCACTCGTCACCGTGGAGCGCAGCACCCGAGGCGGCGAGTTCGGCTGGCCCGAGGGCTTCGACGTGCTGCGCTCGCGTCGGTACGGCGAGGGCACGCTCTGGTACGGTCGCGCCGCCGCCGAGGCCCGCCAACACGACTAGCGGGGCGAGGCCCGCAGTCGCCGTCACCCCACGAGGGAGCATTCACGCCATGCGCCGCGCCGTCTGTCCCGGTTCGTTCGACCCGATCACCAACGGTCATCTCGACATCATCGGGCGGGTCTCGAAGCTGTACGACGTGGTGCATGTCGCGGTCCTGGTGAACCCGAACAAGCAGGGCATGTTCAGCGTCGAGGAGCGGATCGCCCTGATCGAGGAGGTCACCGCCCAGTTCGGGAACCTGGTGGTCGAGTCGCACCACGGTCTGCTGGTGGACTACTGCCGGGAGCGCGGCATCCCGGCGATCATCAGGGGCCTGCGCGCGGTCAGCGACTTCGACTTCGAGCTGCAGATGGCCCAGATGAACAACGGCCTGACCGGCGTGGAGACGCTGTTCGTGCCGACCTCGCCGACCTACAGCTTCCTCTCCTCGACCCTGGCCAAGGAGGTCGCCTCGTACGGCGGCGACGTCTCCCACCTGCTGCCGGAGGCGGTGCACCGCCGGCTGGTCGAGCGGATCGCGGAGCGCAAGGCCGAGCAGTAGCCGCAGCGGCGGGCCGGGGGAGCGGGCCGGCGGCACAGGGCCCGGCGGGCCTGAACAGGCCGTCCGTTTCTGCCGGTTCGTCACGGATTGTCCGGTGCCCGGGTGGCCGGTCCGGCTCGGGCGTTGTGACCTCGCCGGGCAGTGGCCGTACAGTCTGTACTCCTGCCCTGCGGTGAGGTCCACCGCGCCGGGCCTGCCTCCGCCGGACCGTCGGCGGCACACGGAAAGACGAAGCCCCGTGGACGTGCAGAACAAGGTCGACGAGATCGTCGCGGCGGTCGAGGGAGCCCGCTCGATGCCCATGTCGGCCTCCTGCGTGGTGAACCGGGCCGAGCTGATCGGCCTGCTCAACGACCTCAAGGCGGCGCTGCCCGCCGAACTCGCCCAGGCCCAGTCGGTGATGGCCGACCACGAGCAGGTGGTGGCCGGCGCCCAGGCCGAGGCCGAGCGGATCATCCAGGGCGCGCACGCCGAGCGCGGCTCCCTGATCTCCGACACCGAGGTGGTCCGCCGGGCCCAGGCCGAGGCCGACCAGATCCTCGCCGAGGCCCGGGCCGAGGTCGAGACCAAGCGCGCCGAGGCCGACGACTACGTGGACAGCAAGCTGGCCAACTTCGAGGTCGTGCTGACCAAGACGCTCGGCGCGGTCGGCCGTGGCCGGACCAAGCTGCGCGGCGACTCCAGCGTCTTCGAGACCGAGTTCGACGGCGAGGCCGACGGCGAGGAGTTCCAGCCGCAGCGGATCAGCCCGAGCCCCGAGGTCGACGAGTACGTCGACGTGAAGCTCGCCACGCTGGAGAACGTCCTCAGCGCCACCCTGGAGGCCGTCGGCAAGGGCCGCGACAAGCTGCTCGGCAAGCGGCCCATCGACGAGCTGGGCGCCTACCTGGCCGCCGCCGACCAGGCGCAGCAGGCCAAGGAGCGGGCCGAGGCGGTCGCCGCGGGCTTCGCCGCGGACGAGAACGGCGACGACATCGCCTGGTACCGCGAGGAGGTGCCGCAGCAGCAGACCTGGCCGGAGCAGACCCCGGCCACGGCGGGCTGGCAGGCGCCGGGCACGGACCAGTACGCGGCCGCCCAGCAGCCCGGCGGGCAGTATGCCGAGGTGTACGGCGGCGGCTTCGACCCGGCCGGCCAGGGCGACCCGTACCAGGGGCAGTACGGCTACCAGCAGCAGCAACCGGACTACGCGGCCCAGCAGCAGCACCACGGCGACTACGGCTACCAGCAGCAACAGCAGCCGCAGGGCTACGGGGCGCAGCAGTACGACGCCTGGGGGAACCCCCAGCCGGAGGCCGGGGGAGGCTACCCGCAGCAGCCCGCCCTCCCGCCGGCGGTGCCGCAGCAGCAGGGCCTGGACGAGACCAGCTTCTTCGACACCAGCATGATCGACATGACCCGCCTCCGGGAGCTGGGCGGCCGCTGAGCCGGATCCCGCGAGGCCCGGGGAGGTTCCTGACGGGACCGAAGTTGGGCCTGGCGGGAGTCTCCGGTAGTCTGACCACTCCGGCCTTTCCGTGTCGGGCTGTCGGCTTGCCCGCGCAGCGCCCGACGAGTACGCCGCCGCAATCGTTTTCCCATGGAAGTCAGGACACCTTGAACCGCCTCGACCACCGCGACCCCCTCGTGTTCGACACGCACGAGCTCGGACGTCGCCCGGGCTCGATGCGCAAGGTGTCCCGGACCCTGGAGGCCCCCGAGGGCCTGGGGATCATCGACGTGATCGGCGTCCCGGAGAAGAGCGAGATCGCCCTGGAGCTCCGCCTGGAGTCCGTGGTGGAAGGCGTGCTGGTCACCGGCACCGCCGAGACCCACGTCGAGGGCGAGTGCGTCCGGTGCCTGGAGCCCGTCGACTTCGACATCGACGTGGACTTCCAGGAGCTGTACTACTACCCGGAGTCCGACGAGCGTCACCGCGCCCGGACCGCCGGTGCCGAGGACCTCGACGAGGACTCGGAAGAAGAGACTTACCGCCTGGAGGGCGATTTCTTCGACCTCCAGCCGGTGCTGCGTGACGCGGTGGTGCTCGCACTGCCGTTGCAGCCGGTGTGCCAGGACGACTGCCTGGGCCTGTGCTCCGAGTGCGGAGCGCGCCTGAGCGACGACCCGACGCACCACCACGACGCCGTCGACCCCCGGTGGGCGGCTCTGCAGGGACTCTCCGCCGCCCCCGGCGACGAGGGTGACGGGATCAAGAACAGCGACACCCGTGAGGGTCTCGCCGAGAACCAGGAGAAGTAGCCGTGGCTGTTCCGAAGCGGAAGATGTCGCGCAGCAACACGCGCCACCGCCGTTCCAACTGGAAGGCCGTCGTTCCGGCCCTCGTGGCGTGCGACCGCTGCCACGAGCCGAAGCTGGGCCACATCGCGTGCCCGAGCTGCGGCACGTACAACCGTCGCCAGGTCCTCTCGGTCTGATCGGCGGGGTGCACGGATCGATGTCGGACGGTAACTCCACCCGCAAGGCGTCCGCCGCCCCGAAGGGTTCTTCGGGCGGTGGCAAGGCCGGCGGGCCGGCTTCGACCGAATACGACGTCCTGGAAGGGCGCCTCGGGTACACACTCGAGCGCGCCCTTCTGGTGCGTGCCCTGACCCACCGCTCGTACGCGTACGAGAACGGGGGTCTGCCCACCAACGAGCGCCTGGAGTTCCTCGGCGACTCGGTGCTGGGCCTGGTGGTCACCGACACCCTCTACCGCGTCCACCCGGACGTCCCGGAGGGCACGCTCGCCAAGCTGCGCGCCGCGGTGGTCAACTCCCGCGCGCTCGCGGACGTCGGCCGGGGCCTGGACCTCGGCATGTTCATCCGCCTCGGCAAGGGCGAGGAGGGCACCGGCGGCCGCGACAAGTCGTCGATCCTCGCCGACACCGTCGAGGCCGTGATCGGGGCCGTCTACCTGGACCAGGGGCTGGACGCCGCCACCGAGTTCGTCCACCGCCTGTTCGACCCGCTGATCGAGGAGTCCTCTCAGCTGGGCGCGGGCCTGGACTGGAAGACCAGCCTCCAGGAGCTCACCGCCTCGGTGGGCATCGGGGTGCCCGAGTACGTGGTCATGGAGTCCGGTCCGGACCACGAGAAGACCTTCACCGCGGTGGCCCGGGTGGCCGGCGAGGACTTCGGTAGCGGCGTCGGCCGCTCGAAGAAGGAAGCCGAGCAGAAGGCCGCCGAGAGCGCCTGGCGGGCGATCAAGGAGAAGTACGCCGACCGGCTGCCCGCCGCCACGCAGTAGCCTGTCCTCCTGCCGATCCCTTACGCAGGAGGCCTGTTCCCGTGCCCGAACTCCCCGAGGTCGAGGTCGTCCGCCGTGGTCTGGCGAACTGGGTCGCCGGTCGGACCGTCGCCGACGTCCAGGTGCTGCACCCGCGCGCGGTGCGCCGCCAGCCCGCCGGCGCGGCCGACTTCGCGGCCCGGCTGACCGGTACGACCCTCGGCGCCGCGCAGCGCCGCGGCAAGTACCTGTGGGTGCCGCTGAGCGGGACCGGCGCCGGCTTTTCGCTGATCGGCCACCTCGGGATGAGCGGGCAACTCCTCGTCCAGGACCCGTCGACGGCGGACGAGATCCACCTGCGGGTCCGGCTGCGGTTCACCGACGGCGGGCGCGAGCTGCGCTTCGTCGACCAGCGGACCTTCGGCGGCCTCGCCGTCGAGGAGGCCGAGGAGGGCGATCCGGAGGGCACGCCGGTCTCCATCGCGCACATCGCCCGCGACCCGCTCGACCCGCGCTTCGACGACGAGGCCTTCACGGCCGCGCTGCGGGCCAAGCGCACCACGGTGAAGCGGGCGCTGCTCGACCAGACCCTGATCAGCGGCGTCGGCAACATCTACGCCGACGAGGCGCTGTGGCGCTCCAAACTGCACTACGACCGCCCGACCGCGACCCTCACCCGGCCGCAGGCCGCCGAGCTGCTCGCCAACGCCCGGGCGGTGATGACGGCGGCGCTGGCCGTCGGCGGCACCAGCTTCGACAGCCTGTACGTCAATGTGAACGGCGAGAGCGGGTACTTCTCCCGCGACCTCGACGCGTACGGCCGCGAGCAGGAGCCCTGCCGCCGCTGCGGCACCCCGATCCGGCGCGCCGCCTGGATGAACCGCTCCAGCTACTTCTGCCCCCGCTGCCAGCGCGTGCCGCGGACCCGCAGCGGGGGCTGACCCGCGTCAGTGCTTGGCGAGTTCGGGCTGGTCGGTGGCCTCCTCGCCGAGCCCGCCGTGGGTGTCCTGACCGAAGTAGGCGACGCCCACCGCCGAGACCACCGCGAGCACGAAGCCGACCACGCCCAGCCAGCCGAGGCCGGGCTTGGAGGAGTCGCCGAGCCAGATCACGCCGACCACGCCGGGCAGCACCGTCTCGCCGACCACGAGCGCGGCCGTCGCACCGTTCACCGAGCCGATCTGGAGCGCCACGGTGTGCACGTACATGCCGCCGAGGCCGCCGATCAGGATCGCGTACAGGGCCGGGTCGGAGAGCAGCCGGCCGAGCTCGAACGGGTCGACGCCGTTCAGGATGCGTACGCCGACGCCCAGCGCGCCGAAGCCGAGACCGGAGAGCAGACCGGCGACGATCGCGCCCTTCGAGCCCATCCGCCGCACCAGCAGGCTGCCGCCGACCAGCAGCACGGTGGTGATCAGCAGCAGCCACCAGTGGAAGGACATGTCCGCGTGGTGGCTGCCCTCGGGCCCGGCCGAGACGGCCAGCAGCACCAGCGCGGAGCAGAGCACGCCGATCGACGCCCACTCCAGCTGCTTGAGCCGGATGCCGAGCAGCTTGATGCTCAGCACCGCGGTGATCACCAGGTTGGCGCTGATGATGGTCTGCGAGAGGAACAGCGGCAGCAGCCGCGCGGCCAGCGCACCCAGCCCGAAGCCGATGAAGTCGAGCACCGTGCCGAGGATGAACTCCCAGGTGACGGCGGCCTTCGCGGTCGAGGACAGGCTCGGCCCGCCGTGCTCGGTGGTCGCGGTCGAGCTGCCCTTGGCGGCCTCCTCCCGGGCGGAACGGCGGGATCCGACGGCCTGTAGGACCGAGCCGGTGCCGTAGCAGGCGGATGCCGCCACGGCGGTGACGAGGCCGATGATCACCAAGCGCTCCGATCGGGAGATGGGTCAAGAACAGGTAATGGGACCAGTGGTCGGGGACCACTGTGCCCGCCCGCGCGGTACGGTCGGGGCACCCCCAGGAGCGCCTCGCGCCCGCCGGGACGTACGTCCGGGCCGGGGTGGCGGTTCCCGCGGACCACCCGCTTCAGGGACGGCTGGGGGAAACATCATCCCCGAGAAGGGGAGCGGCCCCGGCGGACGGCGGGGAATCCCGGCACTACCAGTATGCGAAGGGTATGCCGTGCTCCGATCCCGGTCGCGGTAGCGTCGGGGACATGAGAACCCTTGCTCGACGTACCCGGGGCGCCGGGCCACTTGCCCTGGTGGCGGCGCTGCTCGGGCTGATGCTCCTCCTGGCGCCCTCGGCCTCGGCCGCCGGCGGCCTGAGCAACGCCGCCGCGACCCTGAAGAAGGGGCAGGTCTACGTCGATCCGACGATGCTGAACCGCTTCAGCCAGGACCAGGCGGACGCCCTGACCAAGAAGATCGAGAAGGCCGACAAGCCGATCTTCATCGCGGTCGTCCCCGACGCCGCCAACAAGGACACCGTCCTCACGGACCTGCGCACCCTGGTGGGCATCGACGGTGTCTACGGCGTCTGGCGAGGCACCGGCGGCTTCCTGGCCCACGCCGACCGCGGCGCGATGAGCGTCGGCGTCGCGGAGCGGATCTCGGGCGCCGTCGGCCGTGCCGACAAGGGCGACATCAACGCCACCCTGAACGACTTCGTCGACCAGGCCGCCCCGCAGACCAAGGGCACCGGGGTCAACCACAGCACCTCGATCGCCTGGGTGGTCATCCCGGTCGTGCTGCTGGCACTGGCCGGCGCCGGCGTCTTCTTCCTCTTCCGCCGCGCCAAGAAGCGCAAGGAGGAGCAGGCCCGCGCCGAGCTGGAGCAGCTGCGCCGCGTCGTCGACGAGGACATCACCGCCTTCGGCACCGAGCTGGAGCGGCTCGACTTCAACCCGCGCGCGGCCGACGCCGACGACGCCCAGCGCACCGACTACAGCCACGCCCTGGACGCGTACGAGAAGTCCAAGCGGCTGATGGACGAGGCCAAGAAGCCGGAGGACGTCAAGCAGGTCACCGAGGCGATCGAGGACGGCCGGTTCGCGCTGGCCACCCTGGCCGCCCGGCGGGACAGTCGCCCGCTGCCCGAGCGTCGCCCCCCGTGCTTCATGGACCCGCGGCACGGCCCGTCCGTCAAGGACGTCGACTGGGCCCCGGCCGGCGGCTCCGCCCGTTCCGTCCCGGTCTGCCAGGCCGACGCGGACCGGGTGGCGGCCGGCCTCGACCCGGCGGTCCGCACCGTCGACACCGAGCACGGCCCGCAGCCGTACTGGAACGCCGGCCCGGCCTACGCGCCGTACGCGGGCGGCTACTACAGCAGCTTCGGCAGCGGCCTGCTGCCCGGCCTGCTGGTCGGCACCGTGCTCGGCTCGATGATCAGCACCCCGGCCTACGCGGCGCCGGTGATGGACCACGGCGGTCACGGTGGGCACGGCTACCAGGACCAGTACGAGGGCGGCGACTACACCGGTGCCGACTTCAACGCCGGGGACTTCAGCGGCGGGGGCTGGAGCGGCGGCGGTGACTTCGGTGGCGGTGGCGACTTCGGTGGCGGCGGCGACTGGTGACCCGCTGAGCTGACCGTCCCCGCGGCCCCGCCGGTTCCTCCGGCGGGGCCGCATCGGTTTGAGAAGGCAACCCGGTGTGGCAGGCTGGCGCCGTGACCTCCCGACCCGCGGCCCCCCGCACGCCGAACGCCGTCCCCGGGCGACCCTGCTCGATCGCCGCGACCCTCCAGGTCGTCGGCGACAAGTGGGCGCTGCTGGCCGTCCGGGAACTCTTCTACGGCAACCACCGCTTCGACCGGATCGCCCGCAACACCGGGGCGCCCCGGGACCGGCTGACCGCGCGGCTGCGGGCGCTGGAGGAGGCCGGGGTGGTCGAGCGCCGGGCCTACAGCGAACGGCCGCCGCGCTACGAGTACCACCTGACCGAGGCCGGGCGGGACCTCGCGCCGATCGCCCACGCACTGCGCTCCTGGGGCGACCGCTGGCTGCTGCCCGAGCCGCCGGTCACCTTCGAGCACGCGCCCGAGGGCCAGGAGCCGCACCCCTTCGAGTCGGCCCTGGTCTGCCGCACCTGCGGGCAGGAGACCCGCCGGGGCGAGCTGCACGCGCAGGTCCACACCCCGGGCTGGACGGTCGAGGGCCCGGTGGAGCTGTGACCGCACGACTCGACGGTTAGGGTCGGGGCATGCACGGTCGCGACGCCCACAGTGAGGAACCGATCCGGGTGACCGCCTGGGTCCGGGGGAAGGTCCAGCAGGTCGGGTTCCGCTGGTGGACCAGGGCGCGGGCGCTGGAGATCGGCCTGACCGGCTACGCCAGCAACCTCGGCGACGGCCGGGTGCAGGTGGTGGCCGAGGGGCTCGCCCCCGACTGCGAGCTGCTGCTGGCGCTGCTGCGCGGCCCGGACACGCCGGGCCGGGTCAGCGGGGTGACCGAGATCTGGACGGCCGTCGGCACCGGTTACGAGGGCTTCGAGATCCGCTGAGCCTTGCCGCGCAAGGGCCGTGGCCGCGCGGACCGGAAATGATCCGCAACTGCCGGTGTCATGCGGTTGCCATCCGGGCAGACTCGTGGTTGACTCCGCATCGAACGATGATCCACGAGCACGTGGTGGACCCGACCCGCGAGCCCCCGGCGTGACGACACCGCCAGGCAGGTGACAGGGGCGCGGTAGCGTGCGGTGATCGTGTTGACCCTTTCCGTCTTTGGTGAGACGCTGGAAGCCCGCGCACACGACCGCGTTTTCCCGGCAGGCGCATGCCCTCGTGAGCCCAGCTCACGGTGGTTGTGCCGTAGTGCCCAGCCAGCACTTCGGGTGGCGCGCCGCGCGTGCGTCCCCCTTCCCCCTAGACCTGTACCGTTCCGGTTCGGTCACTCAGCGTGGAGGACCATTCATCATGGCAAAGGCGCTTCTCGGGTACGTCGGCGGCCCCGACCCGCGAATGCTCTCCGAGATGCGACGGCTCCAGCAGCGCGTCCAGGACCTCGAAGCCGAGCTCCTGCGGATGCAGGCTGAGAACGACGCGCTCACCGCTGTCGCTGACGAGCACTCGCTGCTCAACAGCATCGATCTGGATCAGCGGGAGCCGGCTCTCACCTGAGTCCCGCCCGGTCCTCCCCGATCGACGCCGCTGTGCACTGAGCCGCCCCGCAAGGGACGCAGCTTGCAAGGGACGCCCTGATGTGGCGTCCCTTCGTCGTGTCCGGGTCCGGAACGCTCGGCCGCCGGGGGATACAGTCGCCGCTGGGGCCCCTGGCGAGCGACGAGGAGACCGGCCGCGTGCACCTGAAGAGTCTGACGCTGCGCGGGTTCAAGTCCTTCGCCTCCAGCACCACCCTGCGCTTCGAGCCCGGCATCACCTGCGTGGTCGGCCCGAACGGCTCCGGCAAGTCGAACGTCGTCGACGCGCTCTCCTGGGTCATGGGGGAGCAGGGCGCCAAGTCGCTGCGCGGCGGCAAGATGGAGGACGTCATCTTCGCTGGGACCAGCGGGCGCGCCCCGCTCGGCCGCGCCGAGGTCAGCCTCACCATCGACAACGCCGACGGCGCCCTGCCGATCGACTACTCCGAGGTGACCATCACCCGGACCATGTTCCGCAACGGCGGCAGCGAGTACGCCCTCAACGGCGAGACCTGCCGACTGCTGGACATCCAGGAGCTGCTCTCCGACTCCGGCATCGGCCGCGAGATGCACGTCATCGTCGGCCAGGGCCAGCTGGACTCCGTGCTGCACGCCGACCCGATGGGCCGCCGGGCCTTCATCGAGGAGGCGGCCGGCGTGCTCAAGCACCGCAAGCGCAAGGAGAAGGCGCTGCGGAAACTGGACGCGATGCAGGCCAACCTCAACCGCGTCCAGGACCTGGTGGCCGAACTGCGCCGCCAGCTCGGACCGCTCGGCCGACAGGCCAGGATCGCCCGCCGGGCCGCCGGCATCCAGGCCGACCTGCGCGACGCCCGGCTGCGGCTGCTCGCCGACGACCTGCTCACCCTGCGCAAGGCCGTCGAGGCCGAGGTCGCCGACGAACTGGCGCTGCGGCTGCGCCGGACCACCGTCGAGCAGGAGCTGGCCCGCGCGGTGCAGCGCGAGGCCGTCCTGGAGGCGCAGGTCCAGCAGCTCGGTCCGAGCCTGGAGGCCGCCCGGCAGACCTGGTACCGGCTCTCCGCGCTCGCCGAGCGCAGCCGCGGCACCATCGGGCTGGCCGAGGCCAGGGCCCGGCACGCCGCCGCCGGGGGAGCGGCCGAGGAACGGCGCGGCCGCGACCCGGAGGAGCTGGAACGGGAGGCCGAGCGGGTCCGGGAGGAGGAGGCCGCGCTGGCCGAGGCGCTGGAGGAGGCGCAGTACGCGCTGGCCGAGGCGGTCGAACGCAAGGGCGGGCTGGAGCGCGAGCTGGCCGCCGAGGAGCGCCGGCTGCGCGACGCCGCCCGGGCCATCGCGGACCGTCGGGAGGGCCTGGCCCGGTTGCAGGGGCAGGCCACCGCGGCCCGCTCCAAGGCGGCGTCGGCCGAGGCCGAGATCGGCCGGCTCACCGAGGCCAGGGACGAGGCGCTGCTGCGGGCCGGGGCCGCGCAGGGCGAGTTCGAACAGCTCCAGCAGCAGGTCGACGGTCTTGCCGGGGCGGACGAGCAGGCCGACGCCGCGTACCGGGCGGCCCGGGAGGGGCTCGCCGCCGTCGAACGGGACCTCGCCGCCGCCCGGGAGGCGGCCGGCGCGGCCGAACGCGACCGGGCCGGGCTCACCGCGCGGCACGAGGCGCTGGCGCTCGGACTGCGCCGCAAGGACGGCACCGGCGCACTGCTCGACGCGGGGGAGCGGCTGATCGGGCTGCTCGGCCCGGCTGCCGCGCTGCTGCGGATCGAACCCGGGTACGAGGTCGCGGTCGCCGCGGCGCTGGGGGCAGCGGCCGACGCGGTGGCCGTCGACTCGCCCGCCACCGCCGTCGAGGCGCTGCGGCTGCTGCGCGAGCAGGACGCCGGGCGGGCCGCGCTGCTGATCGCGGGCGCGCCAGGGCCGGGCGCCCCGGCGGGCGGGCCTGCCGCCGCTGCCCCGGCGGGTGGGCCTGCCACCGCCGCCCCGGCGGGTGGGCTGCCGGACGGAGCCCGTTGGGCGGCCGATCTGGTCGACGGCCCGGCCGGGTTGTCGGCCGCCGTCCGGACCCTGCTGGCCGGAGTGGTGGCCGTCGGCGCCCTGGACGAGGCGCTGCGGCTGCTCGGCGAAAACCCGGCGCTGACCGCCGTCACCGCCGACGGGGACCGGCTGGGCGCCGGCTTCGCCCAGGGCGGCTCCGGCGGCGCGCCCAGCCTGCTGGAGACCCAGGCGGCGGTGGACGAGACCGCCCGGGCGATCGACCAACTGGCCCTCCGCTGCGCCGAATCGGCCGAGCGGCTGTCCGAACTCACCGAGCAGCGCCGGGAGTCGGCCGCCGCAGTGGAGCAACTAGCCGACCAGCAGCGGCAGTCGGAGAAGGAGCGGGCCCAGGTGGCCGGCGCGCTCGGCCGCCTCGGCGGACAGGCCCGGGCCGCCGCGGGCGAGGCCGAACGGCTGTCGGCCGCCGCGGCCCGGGCCGACCAGGGTCTGGCCGAACTGCTCGCTGCCGCTGAGGAGTTGGCCGAACGCCTGGCGGTGGCCGAGGAGTCCGCGGAGGCCGGCGAGGACGAGCCGGACGCCACCGATCAGCAGCGGCTGGCCGAGGCGGCCAGCGCTGCCCGGCAGGCCGAACTGGAGGCCCGGCTCGCGGTGCGCACCCACGAGGAGCGGGGCCGCGCTCTGGCCGGCCGGGCCGACCAGCTGGACCGGGCCGCCCGCGCCGAGCGCGAGGCGCGTGCCCGGGCCGCCGAGCGCCGTCGCCGCGCCGAGCACGACGCCCGGGTGGCGAACGCCGTCGCGGCCGGTGCCCGGCAGCTGCTCGCCTGCCTGGAGGTCTCGCTGGCCCGGGCGGACGCCGGGCGGGCGGCGGTCGAACAGGCGCGCGCCGAGCGCGAGACCGAACTGCGGGCGCACCGCGAGCAGGGCCGCGGCCTCAAGGAGGAGCTGGACAAGCTGGTCGACGCCGGCCACCGGGACGAGGTGCTGCGGGCCGAGAAGCGGCTGCGGATCGAGCAGCTGGAGGCCCGGGCGCTGGAGGAGTTCGGCATCGACGGCGGCGCGCTGCTCGGCTCGTACGGGCCGGACCAGCCCGTCCCGCCGTCCACGCCGGAGGAGGGTCAGGAGCCGGGCGAGCCGTACCCGTACGTCCGGGCGGAGCAGGAGAAGCGGCTGAAGGCCGCCGAACGGGCGTACCAGCAGCTCGGCAAGGTCAACCCGCTGGCGCTGGAGGAGTTCGCGGCGCTGGAGGAGCGCCACACCTTCCTCGGCGAGCAGTTGGACGACCTCAAGCGCAGCCGGCGCGACCTGCTGGACATCGTCCGGGACGTGGACGAGCGGGTCGAGCAGCTGTTCACCTCGGCGTACCACGACACCGCCGCCCAGTTCGAGGGCGTCTTCGCCCGGCTGTTCCCGGGCGGGGAGGGCCGGCTGGTGCTGACCGATCCGGACAACATGCTGACCACCGGGGTCGAGGTGGAGGCCCGGCCGCCCGGCAAGAAGGTCAAGCGGCTGTCGCTGCTGTCCGGCGGGGAGCGCTCGCTGACCGCGGTCGCCCTGCTGGTGTCGATCTTCAAGGCGCGGCCCAGCCCGTTCTACGTCATGGACGAGGTGGAGGCGGCGCTGGACGAGACCAACCTGCGCCGGCTGATCGCGATCATGGAGGAGCTGCGGGAGAGCTCCCAGCTGATCGTGATCACCCACCAGAAGCTGACCATGGAGTCCGCGGACGCCCTCTACGGGGTGACCATGAAGGGGGACGGCATCTCCCAGGTGATCAGCCAGCGGCTGCGCGAAGAGCACCGGGAGCGGCCGAAGGCCGTCCGCACCGCATCGGCGTAGTCCGGCTGCGGTCCGTCCGGGCCCCGGTCACGGATACTGGACGGGTTATGGAATACGTGATCCTTGCCGTAGTCATCGCCGTGATCGCCGTCGCCGCGATCGCAGGCCTCGTCGTTTCCGGCAGACGACGCCAGCAGCTGCCCCCGAAGTCGCAGGCGCCGGTCATCACGGCGCCTCCGACCACCCCGCCGGAGCCCCAGGTCGGCGAGGAGGCCGCGCCGCCGACCGAGGAGCCCCGCCGCACCGTCGAGGAGGTGCAACTTCCCGAGGCCGAGGCCCCGGCCGAGGTCGCCGTCGAGGTCGCCGAGGCCGAGGCGGCCCCGCCCGTCGAGGTCCCCGAGCCCACCGCCGGCCGACTGGTCCGGCTGCGCTCCCGGCTGTCCCGTTCGCAGAACTCGCTCGGCAAGGGCCTGCTCTCGCTGCTCTCCCGCGAGCACCTGGACGAGGACACCTGGGAGGAGATCGAGGACACCCTGCTGACCGCCGACGTCGGCGTCGCCCCCACCCAGGAGCTGGTCGAGCGGCTGCGCACCCGGGTCAAGGTGCTCGGCACCCGCAGCCCGGACGAGCTGCGCGGGCTGCTGCGCGAGGAGCTGGTCGAGCTGATCGGCAAGGACGCCGACCGCACCGTCCACTCGGTCAAGCAGGGGGAGGGCCCGGCCGTGGTCCTGGTCGTCGGCGTCAACGGCGTCGGCAAGACCACCACCACCGGCAAGCTGGCCCGCGTCCTGGTCGCCGACGGCCGCACGGTGGTGCTCGGTGCGGCCGACACCTTCCGCGCCGCCGCCGCGGACCAGCTGCAGACCTGGGGCGAGCGGGTCGGCGCGCGGACCGTGCGCGGGCCCGAGGGCGGCGACCCGGCCTCGATCGCCTTCGACGCGGTCAAGGAGGGCATCGCCGAGGGCGCCGACACCGTGCTGGTGGACACCGCCGGCCGACTGCACACCAAGACCGGCCTGATGGACGAGCTGGGCAAGGTCAAGCGGGTCGTCGAGAAGCACGGTCCGGTGAACGAGGTGCTGCTGGTGCTGGATGCCACCACCGGCCAGAACGGTCTGGTGCAGGCCCGGGTGTTCGCCGAGGTGGTGGACATCACCGGCATCGTGCTGACCAAGCTGGACGGCACCGCCAAGGGCGGCATCGTGATCGCGGTCCAGCGCGAGCTGGGCGTGCCGGTCAAGCTGATCGGCCTCGGCGAGGGGGCGGACGACCTCGCGCCGTTCGAGCCGGGCGCCTTCGTGGACGCGCTGATCGGGGACTGACGTTCCCGGCCGTCGCGCCGGTCGTCGTTCCGCTCGTCGGAAGGGTCCGCTCCCGCTGGGGGCGGGCCCTTCGGCGTGTTGCTAGGAGGCCAGCCAGGCGGGTTCGGCGGTGCGCTCGCGGCCGCGGTGGCAGGCGTAGGCGAGGGTGCCGAGCAGCAGCCGGGCCTCGGGCGGGCAGCCGGCGTTGTCGCGGGTGGGGCGGCGCAGCCAGCGGACCGGGCCGAGGGCGCCGAGCACGGTGGGCGGGGCGGCGACGTAGCTGCCCTCGCCGTGGCAGGTGAGGTCGAGCGCGGCGTCGTCCCAGCCCATCCGGTACAGCAGGTCGGGCAGTCGGCGGGCGGTGCCGGCGGCGACCAGGAACTGCAGCCGTCCGGTGGGTGCGGCCAGCACCGGGCCGACCTGGGTGCCCATCCGCTCCAGCCGGACCAGGGCCTGGAGGCCGGCCTGCTCAGGGACGTCCAGCACGTCGAAGGCGCGGCCGGTGGGGAACAGTACCGAGCCCTCGGCGCCGGCCGTCCGGGTCGCGCCCTCGCCGCCGGGGACGGGGTGCAGGCCGGGGGCGGCGCAGCGGGTGGTGCCGCAGGGACAGCGGGTCGGGGCGGTGGCGGAGTCCGCCGGGTCGCCGACGGCGACCGCCCAGCCCCAGCGGCCGGTGTACTCCGCGGCGGCCTGGGACGCGGTGACCTTGGTGCGGCGGCGCGCGCCCAGCGGTGTCAGCCGCAGGTGCCCCAGTCGAAGTTCGCCGAACAGGTTGTCCATGCCTCCCCCAACAGGTTCTGGTTGCCGATGGTTACGGGACGGTGACTTTGTGTTGATTGTCCGTTGCGTGGTGCGTTGTGCGGTGGCGGCGCGCAGCGTGCGGAGTGCGCCAGTTGTGGTGGTGCGCCTCGGGCGCCGCCTTGTGGTGGGCGGCGCCGATGCCGGATCGTCGGGTGCGCGAGGCGGCCGCCGACCGGGTGGCCGACAAACTCGCCTGTGACTGCGGTGGATTGCCGGGACTGCCGGGATTCGGCGGGGACTTGGCAGTCCGCATATGCCGGACCGCCGGGACTACCTAGTGAAGCGTGTGCGTCATTGCTTCGGTTCACTCCTGGGGGTGGCGAAAGGTGGCGTTTCGCCAGGGCCGCTCCCACGGGTGCCGCACGGGGCATTACGTTCAGCGTGCGGACGCCGTCGGAGAGTGGGCTTCGGGCTGTCGGGGAACGGGAGTTGGGGATCTGACGGCCCGTTCGCAACGATGGCACACCAGTGCGACGCGGCGGTACGGCAGCACGTCAGGCACGGCACGTCGGCAAGAGCCCGCAACCGTCGGGCGACATGATCGGGGCCCCCGCAGGGGCCGGGCGGGATGGGGACGTTCCCATGGCAGAGAAGCAACCCAACGAGAAGCTGACCACGTGGTTCGCCCGCAGCGGTTGGTCCAAGGGGGAGTTGGCCCGTCAGGTCAACCGCCGGGCCCGGCAGATCGGCGCCCACCACGTGTCCACCGACACCTCGCGGGTGCGCCGCTGGCTCGACGGCGAGCAGCCCCGCGAGCCCATCCCGAAGATCATGTCGGAGCTCTTCTCCGAGCGCTTCGGCTCCGTCGTCTCGATCGAGGACCTCGGCCTGCGCGCCGCCATCCCGGTCTCCACCGTGGGCGGCGGCGTCGACCTGCCGTGGAGCGCGCCGCAGACCGTCCAGCTGATCAGCGACTACTCCCGCAGCGACCTGATGCTCAACCGCCGGGGCTTCCTCGGCACCTCACTCGCGCTGACCGCCGGCGCCGCCCTGATCGAGCCGATGCAGCGCTGGCTCGCCCCCGGCCCCACCGGCATGCCGACCCCGATCCTCAGCGCGGCCAACGGCGGCGACCCGTTCACCGGCCGACTGTCCGAGCCCGAGCTCGAACTGCTGGAGCAGACCACGGTCATGTTCCGGCAGTGGGACGCCCAGAACGGCGGCGGGCTGCGCCGCAAGGCCGTCGTCGGCCAGCTCCACGAGGTCACCGACCTGCTCCAGGAGACGTACAACGAGGACACCACCCGGCGGCTGTTCCGGCTCACCGCCGAACTCGCCCACCTGGCCGGGTGGATGTCCTACGACGTCGGGATGCACCCGAGCGCGCAGAAGTACTACGTGCTGGCCCTGCACGCGGCCAAGGAGGCCGGCGACCGCCCGTTCGGCGCGCTGATCCTCACCGACATGAGCCGCCAGATGATCCACCTCAACCGGGGCGAGGACGCCCTGGAGCTGATCCACCTGGCGCAGTACGGCAGCCGCGACACCGCCACCCCGCGCCAGCAGTCGCTGCTGTACGCGATGGAGGCGCGCGCCTACGCCACCATCGGCGAGGTGAACCGCTGCGCCCGGGCCGTGCGGCTGTCCGAGGACACCTTCACCGACATCCGGGACGGGGACGAGGAGCCGGACTGGCTGAAGTTCTTCTCGCCGGCCGAGCTGAACGCCGAGAACGCGCACTCCTTCCGCGACCTCGCCTACCACTCCGACAACGCCGAGCTGTACGCCTCGATGTCCGCGCCAGTGATGGAACGCGCGGTCGACCTGTTCCGCCAGGACGGCGACCACGTGCGCTCGTACGCCTTCAACCTGATCGGCATGGCCAGCGTGCACCTGCTGCAGAAGGAGGCCGAGCAGGCCGCGGTGATGGCCGAGCAGGCGGTGGACATCGCCACCAAGGTCCGCTCGGAGCGGCTGAACTCCCGGGTGCGCAAGACCACCGAGGCCGCCGCCGCCCGGTTCAAGGGCGTGGACGCGGTGAGCCGGCTCAAGGAAAGGGTCGTCCAGGACATTCCGGAGTACGTCTCCGTGGTCTGAGCCGCGGCCCCGCCGGACCCCGCCGACCGTGCCGGCCGCCGCCGTCACGGTCGGTGGCCCGTACGGCACCCGGCGTGCCGCGCGGCGGCACGGTACGCCATCCGGCCCTGCGGCAGGGCCGTGGTTCACGTAGGTGTAACCCGCGCGTCGCACGCGTCACGGCCGCGAAACAACGGGCCGCACTGGCCGAAACCAGCCTTCGGCACGCTCCTCCTCATCGCCGACACCCCGGGTGGCACGGGACAGGTAACCCGGGTGTGGATCGGCTTTCACGCAGAGGAGACGCCGATGCCGGACGGCTTCAGCGCGGGCGACACCGCCTTCGTGCTCATCAGTGCGGCCCTGGTCATGGTGATGACCCCGGGCCTGGCCTTCTTCTACGGGGGCATGGTCAGGGCCAAGAGCACGCTCAACATGCTGGCGATGAGCTTCCTCTCGCTCGGCATCGTCAGCGTGCTCTGGGTCCTCTACGGGTACTCGCTCAGCTTCGGGCCCGACTCCTTCGCCGGGCTGATCGGCAACCTGGACTTCATCGGGATGCGCGGCATCGGCCTGAACGATCTCGTCGGGACCATCCCGGTCACCGCGTTCTCGGTCTTCCAGCTGATGTTCGCGATCATCACCCCGGCGCTGATCAGCGGCGCCATCGCCGACCGGGCCAAGTTCGCCGCCTGGGGGCTGTTCATCGCCCTCTGGGTGTCGATCGTCTACTTCCCGGTCGCGCACTGGGTGTTCTTCTTCGACGGCGGCAACGGCGGCTGGCTCGGCGACCGCAACGGCGTGATCGACTTCGCCGGCGGCACGGCCGTGCACATCAACGCGGGTGTCGCGGGCCTCGCGCTCTGCCTGGTGCTGGGCAAGCGGGTCGGCTTCAAGAAGGACCCGATGCGCCCGCACAGCCTGCCGCTGGTGATGCTCGGCTCCGGGCTGCTCTGGTTCGGCTGGTTCGGCTTCAACGCGGGCTCCGCGCTGGCCGCCAACGGCGTCGCCGCGATGGCCTTCGTGAACACCCAGGTCGCGACCGGCGCCGCGCTGGTCGGCTGGCTGGTCTTCGAGAAGCTGAAGCACGGCGCGTTCACCACCCTGGGCGCGGCCTCCGGCGCGGTGGCCGGCCTGGTCGCCATCACCCCGGCCTGCGGTTCGGTCAGCCCGCTCGGCGCGGTGGCGATCGGCCTGATCGCCGGCGCGGTCTGCGCGGCGGCCGTCAGCCTCAAGTACCGCCTCGGTTTCGACGACTCGCTCGACGTGGTCGGCGTGCACGCGGTCGGCGGCGCCATCGGCTCGCTGCTGATCGGCCTGTTCGCCACCGGTGGGGTCGGCCAGACCGCCAAGGGCCTGTTCTACGGCGGCGGGCTCGACCAGCTCGGCAAGCAGGCGATGGGCGTGGCCGTGGTCGCCGCGTACTCCTTCGTCCTCTCCTGGCTGCTGGCCAAGGCGATCGACAAGACGGTCGGCTTCCGGGTCACCGAGGAGGTCGAGGTGGCCGGCATCGACCAGGCCGAACACGCCGAATCCGCCTACGATTTCAGCGCGGTGGGCGCAGGCCTGGCCCGGGCCCTGACGGTCGCGGCCGCGGTGGCCCCGACCGCCGCCGAGTCCCCCGCCCCCAAGACCACCGAGCAGGCCGCCGCGAAGGCTGCCGAGAAGACCGAGGTCGACGCCTGATGAAGCTCATCACCGCCGTGATCAAGCCGTACCGCCTGGACGAGGTCAAGGCCGCCCTTCAGGCCTTCGGGGTCCACGGCCTGACCGTCACCGAGGCCAGCGGCTACGGCCGCCAGCGCGGCCACACCGAGGTCTACCGGGGCGCCGAGTACACCGTGGACCTGGTCCCCAAGGTCCGGATCGAGGTCCTGGTCGAGGACGAGGACGCCGACGACCTGATCGACGTCCTGGTGAAGGCCGCCCGGACCGGCAAGATCGGCGACGGCAAGGTCTGGAGCATCCCGGTCGACACCGCCGTACGGGTGCGCACCGGCGAGCGCGGCCCGGACGCCCTCTGACCGGACGCCCCCTGACCGGACACCCTCTGACCGGACACCCGAGGAACCGGATGTTCGAAGAACCCGTGTGACAGCCCGCAGGCGGGCCCGCGATCCCCCCGGGGTCGTGGGCCCGCCAACGGCGTATCGGCGCCCGGCCGCCCCCGCCCAGCCGCCCCGCTGCCCGCTCCGCGGCCGCCCGCGCCCCCGCTCAACCGCACGACGGACGGGACCACGCGCATGACCACCGAGACCACCCCGCCCTCCTCGCCCGACGACGGGCAGCAGGGGACCAGCTCCCACGGCGCCGGCTATGCCGCCGCCCGGGCCGCGCTGCTCGCCGCCCCCGGGCCGGCCGGTCGCCCGCGCCGCGAGGCGCTCGCCCGGCTCACCGACGACTGGCTGTCCGGCCTGTTCGCGGCCGCCGGCGCCCCGCCCGGCGTCGCCCTGGTCGCGGTCGGCGGCTACGGGCGCGGCGAACTCTCCCCGCGCAGCGACCTCGACGTCCTGCTGCTGCACGACGGCCCGGTGGCCCGCGACCTGCCCGAGCGGATCTGGTACCCGATCTGGGACTCCGGCGCGTCCCTCGACCACTCGGTGCGCACCGTCGCCGAGGCCCGAGCGGTCGCCGCCGCCGACCTCAAGGCCCAGCTCGGCCTGCTGGACGCCCGCCACCTCGCCGGGGACGCGGCGCTCACCGCCACCCTGCGCTCCACCGTCCTCACCGACTGGCGCGCGAGCGCCCCCGCGCGCCTGCCCGAGCTGCGCGAGCTCGGCCGGGAGCGGGCCGAGCGGCACGGCGAGCTCTCCTTCCTGCTGGAGCCCGACCTCAAGGAGGCCAAGGGCGGCCTGCGCGACGTCGTCGCGCTCGACGCGGTCGCCGCCACCTGGCTGGCCGACGCCCCCCGGGACGGCCTGGCCGACGCCGCGTTGCGGCTGGCCGACGTCCGCGACGCGCTGCACCTGGTCACCGGCCGGGCCACCGAACGGCTCAGCCTCCAGGAGCAGGACCAGGTCGCCGAGCGGCTCGGCGTGCTGGACGCCGACACCCTGCTGCGCCAGGTCTACGAGGCCGCCCGCACCATCGCCTACGCGAGCGACGTCAGCTGGCGGGCGGTGGACCGGGTGCTCGCCGCCCGGGCCGGCCGGGGCCGCCGGGTGGGCCGGCTGGCCTTCCCGTTCACCGGGGCCGGTCGCGGCGCGGGCGCGGTGGCCCGGGGCGCGGTCGAGCGCCGCCCGCTCGCCGAGGGCGTGGTCGAGCAGGACGGCGAGGCGGTGCTGGCGCAGGCCGCCCGGCCGGCCGCCGACCCGGTGCTGCCGCTGCGCGCCGCGGCCGCCGCCGCGCAGAACGGGCTGACCGTCTCCTACGCGACGGTCCGCCGGCTGGCCGCCGAGTGCCGGCCGCTGCCGGTGCCCTGGCCGGACGAGGCGCGCGAGCAGCTGGTCACCCTGCTGGGCGCGGGCGAGGCCGCGGTGCCGGTCTGGGAGGCGCTGGAGGCGGAGGGCCTGGTGACCCGGCTGCTGCCGGACTGGGAGCGGGTCCGCTGCCGTCCGCAGCGCAACGCGGTGCACCGCTGGACGGTCGACCGGCACCTGGTGGAGACGGCGGTCCGGGCGGCGGCGATGACCCGCCGGGTGGCCCGGCCCGACCTGCTGCTGGTCGCGGCGCTGCTGCACGACATCGGCAAGGGCTGGCCCGGCGACCACAGCGAGGCCGGCGAGGTGATCGTCCGGGACGTCGCCACCCGGATGGGCTTCGATCCGGAGGACACCGAGACCCTGGCGGTGCTGGTCCGCCACCACCTGACCCTGGTGGACACCGCCACCCGGCGGGACCCGGACGACCCGGCGACCGTCGAGGCGATCACCAAGGTGGTCGGCACCGTGCCGCAGCTGGAGCTGCTGCACGCGCTCACCGAGGCGGACGCACTGGCCACCGGCCCGGCCGCGTGGAGCGGCTGGCGGGCCTCGTTGGTGGACGGTCTGGTGGCCCGGGCGGCCGGGCGGCTGGCGGGCGGCCACGGCGACCCGGTGGAGGCCGCGCCGACGGCGGAGCAGGAGCGGCTCGCGGTCGAGGCCGCCCGCACCGGCGGCCCGGCGCTCTCGCTGCTGGCACAGGCCGACGGGGCGGAGCCGGGCACCGAGCCGATGGGCGTCGAGCTGACCCTGGCCGTCCCGGACCGGCCGGGGCTGCTCGGCACCGTCGCCGGGGTGCTCGCGCTGCACCGGCTGACCGTCCGCTCGGCGGGCCTGCGCGAGCTGGACCCGATCGGCGCGGGCGCGGTGCTGCTGCTGTCCTGGCGGGTGGCGGCCGAGTTCGGCGAGCTGCCCGAGGCGGCCCGGCTCCGGGCCGACCTGCGCCGGGCGCTGGACGGCTCGCTGGACGTCGCGCGCCGACTCGCCGAGCGGGACGCCGCGGCCCCGCGCCGCCGGGGCATCCCTACCCCGCCGCCGCTGGTCGTGGTGGCGCCGGCGGCCGCGTCGGCGACCGCCACCGTGCTGGAGGTCCGCGCGCACGACGCCCCCGGGCTGCTGCACCGGATCGGCCGGGCGCTGGACGGGTCGGGCGTGCGGGTGCGTACCGCGCACGTCTCGACGCTGGGCGCGGAGGCGGTGGACTCGTTCTACCTGACCGACGAGGAGGGCCGCCCGCTGGCCGCCCAGCGGGCCGGGGAGGTGGCGGCGGCGGTGCGGGCGGCGCTGGGCTGAGTGCCGCTCCGCCCCTGCTGGGCGCCGGTGCCACCGGGGGTGGAGACCTTACCCGGGGCGGCCGGATACCCTGGGGGGCGACGACCGTACCGATACCGATGCCGCAGAGGACCCGCGACGACGTGTTCGACACCCTTTCCGATCGCCTCTCAGCGACGTTCAAGAACCTCCGGGGCAAGGGCCGCCTGAGCGAGGCGGACATCGACGCCACCGCCCGCGAGATCCGCATCGCGCTGCTGGAGGCGGACGTCGCGCTGCCGGTCGTCCGGGCCTTCATCAAGCAGGTCAAGGAGCGGGCGCTCGGTGCCGAGGTCTCGCGCGCGCTGAACCCGGCGCAGCAGATCATCAAGATCGTCAACGAGGAGCTCATCACCATCCTCGGTGGCGAGACCCGCCGGGTGCGGTTCGCCAAGAACGGCCCGACGGTGATCATGCTCGCCGGTCTCCAGGGTGCCGGTAAGACCACCCTGGCGGGCAAGCTCGGCCACTGGCTGAAGAAGCAGAAGCACACCCCGCTGCTGGTCGCCTGCGACCTCCAGCGCCCCAACGCGGTCAACCAGCTCCAGGTGGTCGCCGAGCGCGCCGGCGTGGCCTTCTACGGCCCGCAGCCGGGCAACGGCGTCGGCGACCCGGTGCAGGTCGCCAAGGACTCGATCGAGTACGCCAAGCAGAAGCAGTACGACGTCGTCGTCGTCGACACCGCCGGCCGCCTGGGCATCGACGCCGAGCTGATGCAGCAGGCCGCCGACATCCGCGCCGCGGTGAACCCGGACGAGGTCCTGTTCGTCGTCGACGCGATGATCGGTCAGGACGCGGTCACCACCGCGCAGGCCTTCCTCGACGGCGTCGACTTCACCGGTGTCGTGCTCTCCAAGCTCGACGGCGACGCCCGCGGTGGTGCCGCCCTGTCGGTCGCGCACGTCACCGGCCGGCAGATCATGTTCGCCTCCAACGGCGAGAAGGTCGACGACTTCGACGCCTTCCACCCGGAGCGGATGGCCTCGCGCATCCTCGGCATGGGTGACCTGCTCTCGCTGATCGAGAAGGCCGAGGACACCTTCTCGCAGGCCGAGGCCGAGAAGATCGCGGCCAAGCTGCGCGGCGGCCCGAAGGCGTTCACCCTGGACGACTTCCTGTCGCAGCTGGAGCAGGTCCAGAAGATGGGCTCGATCTCCAAGCTGCTCGGCATGCTGCCCGGCATGGGGCAGATCCGCGAGCAGATCAACAACATCGACGACAAGGACGTCAACCGGGTCGGCGCGATCATCAAGTCGATGACCCCGGCCGAGCGCGCCGAGCCGGAGCTGATCAACGGCTCCCGCCGGGCCCGTATCGCCAAGGGTTCGGGCGTCCAGGTCGGCGAGGTGAAGAACCTGGTCGAGCGGTTCTTCGACGCCCGCAAGATGATGTCCGCGATGGCCTCCGGCAAGGGCATGCCCGGCATGCCGGGGATCCCGGGCATGGGCGGCGGCGGGAAGAAGTCCGCCAAGAAGGCCCCGCAGGCCAAGGGCAAGCGCAAGAGCGGCAACCCGCTGAAGCGTGCGCAGGAGGAGACCGCGGCCGCCGAGCGCCGCGCGCTCGGCGCCCAGGCGCCGGCCGACGGCGGTGCGTTCGGTCTCGGCGCGGGCAAGGGCCCGGCCGACTTCGAGCTCCCCAAGGAGTTCAAGGACCTGCTCTGAGCCTTGCTCCGAGTTCTGGGCCGACCGCTTCGGCGGTCGGCTGCGGCCCGTCGTCCGGAACCTCCGGGCGGCGGGCCGTTCCCATGTCCGATGATGGTGGCGTGCGAGTGACGATCAGGGCCCCGCGGGCCGAGGACGAGGTTGCGTACGCCGAGGCGGTCCGACGGTCCGCCGAGCACATCGGGCGGTGGAACCCGGTCGAGCCGGACGGGCTGCCGGAGCTGTTGGAGCGCCAGGGGCCGGGGCTGCGGACCTTCCTGATCGTCGACGGGCAGACCGGCGGGCTGGTCGGCAAGGTGAACGTCGCCAACATCGTGATGGGCCGGTTCTGCAACGCCGCGCTGGGCTACGACTCGTACCTGCCGTTCGCCGGCACCGGGCGGATGACCGAGGGGCTGCGGCTGGTCCTGGACCGCTGCTTCGCCGCGCAGTCGGCCGGCGGGCTGGGCCTGCACCGGCTGGAGATCAACGTGCAGCCGGACAACGGGCGTTCGATCGCGCTGGCCCGGCGGCTGGGCTTCCGGCACGAGGGGTTCACGCCGCGGATGCTCTTCCTCCAGGGGGACTGGCGGGACCACGAGCGGTTCGCGCTGACCGCGGAGGAGTGGCCGGGCTCCGGGGCTGCTTAGGGCGTGAACCGGTCGCCGGGGGCGCTCGCCGTGGCGGCGGGCGCCCCCGGTTTCCTGCGGCCGGGGGGCCACCGGAGGCATGTCCGGTCAGGGCCGGCGGGGTCGTGCGCGGTCAGGGCCGTCGGCGCGGCCGTTCGGCGATCAGGTAGCGGAACACGTTCTCCATCCGGACCGAGCCGTCCGGGCGCAGGTGGGGCTGTAGGGCCTCCTCCAGCTCCTTGGCCACCAGCGAGGCGCCCGAGAAGTCCTCGGCCGCCTCGAACAGGCCGGTGGAGAGCAGGCCGCGCACCGCACTGTCCAGGTCCGCGTACGCGAACGGGCAGCTCACCCGCCCGCTGCCGACCGGGCGCAGGCCGGCCGGGGCGAGCAGGTCCTCCAGCGCGCCGGGCGCGCTCAGCTCGAACGGGTCGCGCGCGGTGGTCCGGCCCGCCATCCGGCGGGCCACGTCCAGCACCGGGGCGCTCTCGCAGCGCTCCGGCGGGCCCCAGGCGGCCAGCACCACGTGTCCGGCGGGCAGGGTGAGCCGGGCGGCCTCGGCGACCACCGGGCGCGGATCGGCCGAGCCCGGCAGCTGCTCGAAAACGGTCACCAGCGAATAGGCCGAGCGGGCGACGGCGGCCGACGGGCGGGCGCCCGCGCAGACCCGTAGTCGACGGCCGCGGGCCAGTTCGCGCAGCTCGTCCCGCGGCTCCTGGCCGGCGACCTGGGCGCCCCGGCCGGCCGCGAGCAGCAGGGCCAGTCCGGACCGGCAGCCCAGGCCCAGCACGCTGCTCGCCGGGCCGACCTCCAGCCGGTCGTACACCGCCTCGTGGAGCGGCACCAGCATGCGTTCCTGGATCTCCGCCCAGTCGCGCGCCCGCGCGGGCCACGCCCTCGCGGGCTGCTGGTGGTGCGGGCGTGCGCCCGTCGGTCGTACGGTCGTGCCGGTCGTCCGAGCTGAAGCCATCGCGGCCTCCCATCCGGTCCTTCGGTGTGCTGCTACGGCTCCCCCAAAGTCCCGCCCCACTCCAGCGAACAGCGGGTGGGGCGCGGCGTCCAGAGGGGTGCAGGGTGGTGCGCGCGTGTTGCGGTCGTGCGCCCCCCGGAGGTTCCGGTGATACCGATTCGAAACCGGGCCCTCGCTCCCCGTACCATTCGCCCCATGGCTAAGGCACCCGTTCTCACCCCTCAGGCGGAAGACTTCCCGCGCTGGTACCAGGACCTCATCAACAAGGCCGAGCTGGCCGACAACGGTCCGGTGCGCGGCACCATGGTCATCCGACCGTACGGCTACGGCCTGTGGGAGCGGATGCAGCAGGAGATGGACGCGCGGATCAAGAAGGCCGGCGCGCAGAACGCCTACTTCCCGATGTTCATCCCGCAGTCCTACCTGACCAAGGAAGCCGAGCACGTCGAGGGCTTCGCGCCCGAGCTCGCGGTCGTCACGCACGGCGGCGGCAAGCAGCTGGAGGAGCCGGTCGTCGTCCGGCCCACCTCCGAGACGATCATCAACGAGTACTTCTCGAAGTGGGTGCAGAGCCACCGCGACCTGCCCCTGCTGATCAACCAGTGGGCCAACGTGGTCCGTTGGGAGCTGCGCCCGCGCGTCTTCCTGCGCACCACCGAGTTCCTCTGGCAGGAGGGCCACACCGCCCACGCCACGTACGAGGACGCCCGCGACTACGCGTCGATGATCCACACGCAGGTCTACGGCGACTTCATGACCAACGTGCTCGGCATCGACGTCGTGCTCGGCCGCAAGACCGCCAAGGAGCGCTTCGCCGGCGCCATCAACACCCTCACCCTGGAGGGCATGATGGGCGACGGCAAGGCGCTGCAGATGGGCACCAGCCACGAGCTGGGCCAGAACTTCGCCAAGGCGTTCAACACCACGTACCAGCTGCAGGGTGCCGAGCGCGAGTACGTCTGGCAGACCTCCTGGGGCGTCTCGACCCGCATGGTCGGCGGCCTGATCATGTCCCACGGCGACGACAACGGCCTGCGGGTCCCGCCGCGCCTGGCGGCCGTCCAGGCCGTCGTCCTCGCCATCAAGGGCGACGACGCGGTCATCGCCAAGGTCCGTGAGATCGGCGCCCGGCTGGAGGCCGCGGGCATTCGGGTGGTCGTCGACGACCGCACCGACACCCCGTTCGGCCGCCGCGCCGTCGACTGGGAGCTCAAGGGCGTGCCGCTGCGCATCGAGGTCGGCCCGCGCGACCTGGAGAACGGCACCGCGATGCTGGCCCGCCGCATCCCGGGCGGCAAGGAGCCGGTCGCTATCGACGGCCTGGCCGAGCTGCTCCCGGGCATCCTGGACGAGGACCAGGCGCTGCTGCTGCGCCAGTCCCGCGAGCGCCGCGAGGCCCGCACCGTCGACGTCAAGACCATCGACGAGGCCGTCGAGGCCGCCGCCACCGGCTGGGGTCGGATCTCCTGGGCCGACCTCGGCCCGGAGGGCGAGGCCAAGCTGGCCGAGCAGAGCGTTTCGGTGCGCTGCATCGTGGCGGCCGACGGCTCGGTCCCGAAGACCGACGACCAGGACGGCAATATCGCGATCGTCGCCCGCGCATACTGACGCGTGTTACCGGTAGGTAATGACCGTTGCCGGCAACATTTGCCCGGAATGCGGATGGGTAAGAATCCGGTAACTGTCCAGGCGGTGTCATGACTTCGGACATCCCTACTGGCCGGTCAACTGCCGGTATTAACGGAATAGCGGTACGGTGTACGGCCCGTGGCCCTGTCAACTCGACGGGTCCACGGGCCGTCCGTCCTGGGAGCGACAGCCCGCCCCCGGGTGGAATTTCAGATGTCCCGCCGAGCTTCGGCGGTCGAAACGGCAGGGGGTTGGTCTTGCGTCAGATCCGGAACGCGCAATTCGCGCGCGACCATGCATTCCTGGGAGTTCCCTGGGAATTCCCGGAGAACGGGAACATGCGGAACATCGGCTCGCACTCCATCGTTGGTCTAGCGTGAGCACGACACAGCCCCTCGTCCTCGCGGCCGAACTGGCCGCTGCCTGGAGCGACATCCAGGCCTACCACCAGGATCTTCCCGACCTGGCCTCGCCCGAGGCCCTGATCGGCGAGTCCTCCTCGGCCTGTGGCACGCGGCTCGGTTTCGAGCGGCTCCTCCACGAGGCTGCCCACGGTCTGGCCGCGGCCCGGGACATCCGGGACACCTCGCGGGCCGGCCGCTACCACAACCGGCGCTTCCTGATGCTGGCCTCCGAGCTCGGCCTGGCGCACCCGGTCGAACCGCACGCGAGCAGCGGTTTCTCCCAGGTGACCATGCTCAAGGAGACCCAGGAGCGCTACGCCGAGACCATCGAACGCCTGGATCGCGCCCTAGGTGCGCACCAGGAGGCGGTGGCCGGCGACGGCACCACGCGCGCCTTCCGCGGCCCGGCCGCCCGGCACGGCTCCTCCGGGGGCGGCGTCCGGGTCAAGGCGGTCTGCGGCTGCGGGCGGAACGTCCGGGTCGTGCCGTCGGTGCTCGCCCAGGCGTCCATCGTCTGCGGTGCGTGCCAGCAGCCGTTCAAGATCGCGTAGTCGATCGACGATCCGGCGGGCGGTTGTGCGGGCAACGGTCCGGCCGGAATGCGTGCGGCAGCAGCAGTGAGTCCGGCGGCCGTCAGTGCGGCGGCGGTCGGTACGGCGGTCGTCAGTGCGGCGGCGGTCGTGAGTACGGCAGCAGGACAACGGTGAGTCTGTGGGCTGACCGGGAGCGGGGGCTCCCGGTCGAGCCCTGGACGCCGTGGTCCGCGGTGGCCGGGTGCAGGCGGTTCGCGCCGGTATGGCAGAATGGACAGCTGAGTACTCGGCAGCCGAGCAGGACCCCTCTCTCCTACGGCTGGCGTGTCCCTTGAACGGCCCCCGGCGCAACCCCACGCGACGGCGAGGCTGCTCACCCACGTCAACACCAGGAGAATCCACTCCCGTGGCAGTCAAGATCAAGCTCAAGCGTCTCGGCAAGATTCGCTCCCCGCACTACCGCATCGTCGTCGCCGACGCCCGCACCAAGCGTGACGGTCGCGCGATCGAGGAGATCGGCATCTACCAGCCGACCTACAACCCCTCGAAGATCGAGGTCGACAGCGACCGCGCCCAGTACTGGCTGTCCGTCGGCGCCCAGCCGACCGAGCCGGTGCTCGCCATCCTCAAGCTGACCGGCGACTGGCAGAAGTTCAAGGGCCTGCCGGCCCCGGCGCCGCTGAAGGTCGCCGAGCCGAAGGTCGAGGACTTCTCGCACCTGTTCGCCAAGGCCGTCGCCGGCTTCGAGGACGCCACCACCGGTGTCGCCATCACCCCGAAGGCCAAGAAGTCGGACAAGGCCGAGGCTGAGGCCGACGCCGCCGCCGAGGCCTGATCGTGATCGAGGACGCCCTCGACCACCTGGTGAAGGGCATCGTCGAGCACCCCGACGAGGTGCAGGTGCGCTCGCGCAACCTGCGTCGGGGGAACACCATCGAGGTGCGTGTGCACCCCGATGACCTCGGCAAGGTGATCGGCCGGGGCGGCCGGACGGCGCGCGCTCTGCGCACCGTGGTCGGCGCCCTCGGCGGTCGCAACGTCCGGGTCGACCTGGTCGACGTGGACAGCATTCGCTGACGCAGCTGTTCGTTCAGCCGTCAGGCTTGAGGCCGGCCGGGACGCATGTCGTCCCGGCCGGCCTTCTTCGCTTTCCCCAGCACTTCTTCGCTTTTCCCCAGCACTCACCCAGGAGAACGATCACCGTGCAGCTCGTCGTCGGCAAGATCGGCCGCGCCCACGGCATCAGGGGGGACGTCAGTGTCGAGGTCCGCACCGACGAGCCGGAGCTCCGGCTCGGCCCGGGTGCCGTCCTGATGACCGACCCCGCCTCGGCCGGACCGCTGACCGTCGAGTCCGGCCGCGTGCACAGCGGACGGCTGCTGCTGCGCTTCGCCGGCGTCAAGGACCGCAACGCGGCGGAGGCCCTCCGCGGCACCCTGCTGATCTCCGAGGTCGACCCGGACGAGCGTCCTGAGGACCCGGAGGAGTACTACGACCACCAGCTCATCGGCCTGGACGTGGTGCTGTCCGACGGCACCCTGGTCGGCGAGCTGACCGAGGTCGTCCACCTGCCGTACCAGGACCTGCTCACCGTGAAGAAGGCCGACGGGACGGAGGCGCTGGTGCCCTTCGTCAGCCAGATCGTGCCGACCATCGACCTGGAGAACCAGCGCGCCGTGATCACCCCGCCGGCCGGGCTGATCGACCCCGAGCAGGCCGAGGTCGTCCGTGCGGCCTCGGAGGACGCGGAGGGGGCGGAGTGAGCGCCGAGGAGACCACGGGAGGCGTCGGCGGCGCGGGCGAGGGCGCGGTCGGCGCGGGTGCTCCTGGTGAGGGCGCCGCTGGCGGGGGCGCTGTCGGTGAGGGCGCTGTCGGCGGTGTGCAGAGCGGGATGCGGATCGACGTCGTCTCGATCTTCCCCGAGTACCTCGAGCCGCTGAACATCTCGCTGGTCGGCAAGGCCCGTGCGCGCGGCCAGCTGGACGTGCGGCTCCACGACCTGCGCGAGTGGACCCACGACGTGCACCGGACCGTGGACGACAGTCCGTACGGCGGCGGCCCCGGCATGGTGATGAAGCCCGAGCCGTGGGGCGAGGCGCTGGACGCGGTCGTCGCCGGCGGGCCCGAGGGGCAGGTGCCGACGCTGGTCGTGCCCACCCCGAGCGGCCGCCCGTTCACCCAGGAGCTGGCTCAAGAGCTGGCCACCCGCCCCTGGCTGGCCTTCACCCCCGCCCGGTACGAGGGCATCGACCGACGGGTCATCGAGGAGGCGGCCACCCGGATGCCGGTGGTCGAGGCCTCGATCGGCGACTACGTGCTGGCCGGCGGCGAGGTCGCGGTGCTGGTGATGGTCGAGGCGATCGCCCGGCTGCTGCCCGGAGTGCTCGGCAACGCCGAGTCCCACCGGGACGACTCCTTCGCGCCGGGTGCCATGGCCGACCTGCTGGAGGGCCCGGTCTACACCAAGCCCGCCGAGTGGCGCGGCCGGAGCGTGCCGGACGTGCTGCTGAGCGGCAACCACGGCCGGATCGCGCGCTGGCGTCGGGAACAGGCCTTCGCCCGGACCCTCGCGCACCGGCCCGACCTGGTCGAGCGCTGGCAGTACGGGGCCTTCGACAAGAAGGACCGGGAGGCGCTCAGCCTGCTCGGGCTGGCCTGGGACGAGTCGCTCGGCCGATTTCGGTCGGTGGCCGGTGGTGTGGAAGAATAGGCCGCTGCTGTCTGTCGCTGGGCTCCTTCCGTAGGAGTCACGTGGACCGGCGCCCCCGCCACGGGGGGATCGTCGTCAGCCGATGCGGCCCGCAGCAAACCCCATTGTGACGAACTTCCGTGGGCGGCCCGTGGCGCCTGCGATGGAGAGCAACATGAGCAACAAGCTCGCTGCTGTCGACGCGGCCTCGCTGCGTAGCGACATCCCGGCCTTCCGTGCCGGTGACACCCTGAAGGTTCACGTCCGGGTCATCGAGGGCAACCGCTCCCGTGTCCAGGTCTTCCAGGGCGTCGTCATCCGCCGTCACGGCGCCGGCATCGGTGAGACCTTCACCGTTCGCAAGGTCAGCTTCAACGTCGGCGTGGAGCGCACCTTCCCGGTGCACACCCCGGTCGTCGAGAAGATCGAGGTCGTGACCCGCGGTGCCGTTCGCCGCGCCAAGCTGTACTACCTGCGTGACCTCCGCGGCAAGGCCGCGAAGATCAAGGAGAAGCGCGACCGCTGATCCACCGGCCCCCGGCCTCGCCGGGGGATCGGATCGCTCTGGGGAGCCGGGCAGCCGCAAGGTAAGCTCACCCCCCGATGAGCACGCACGAACCACCCGCGGACCGCGACAGCAGTCCCGCACCCACCGGTGCGGACTCGCTGTCGCGGTCCGCGGTCGTTTCCGGGGCCGCCCCGGACGCGGCCGCGGAGGGTGCGGCCGTGGTGCGTACGGCCGCGGCGGAGGACGCGGCCGCGGCGGAGGGCGAGGCGGCGGGCCGTTCGCGCTCGCGGGACGTGATGTTGCTGGTGGGGATCTGCCTGCTGGCCCTGCTGCTGGTGAACGCCTTCGTGGCGCGCCCGTTCGCGGTGCCGTCCGGGTCCATGGAGGACACCCTGCACCCGGGCGACCGGCTGGTCGCCAACAAGCTGGCCTACGCCTTCGATGGCCGCCCCGAGCGGGGCGACGTCGTGGTCTTCGACGGGACGGGCTCCTTCCTGCGGGAGTCGGACGCGCCGGCCGGTTTCTGGGACGGCCTGCGCTCGCTCGGCCGGGACCTCGGGGTGGTACCGGCCGGGAACACGGTCTACGTGAAGCGGGTGATCGGCGTCGGCGGGGACCGGGTGACCAGCACCGGCCCGGGCGGGCGGATCACGGTCAACGGTGTGCCGATCGACGAGTCCTCCTATCTGGCCCCGGGGGACCAGCCCTCGAACGTGGCCTTCGACGTGGTCGTCCCGGCCGGCAAGCTGTGGGTGATGGGCGACCACCGCAGCGCCTCCCGCGACTCCCGTGACCACCTCGGCGAGCCCGGCGGTGGGTTCGTGCCCGAGAGCAGGGTGATCGGCCGGGCGGACTGGGTGGTCTACCCGATCTCGCGCTGGGCCGACCTGGACCGGCCCGCGGCCTTCGCCGCGACTGCGGGGACGGGTGGTCATGGGGACCAGAGGTAAGGGTCGGCTGGCCGACCGTCCGGCCCGGGAGCCGTCCGACGGCGGTCGGTCGGGCGGGCCCGGGGCCGAGGAGGCCGCGCCGTTCCGTGGCCGGGCCGAGCGCCGCCGCAGTGCCAAACGCGCGGCCCGTCGGCGCCGGCGTTCGGTGCTGCGGGAGTTCCCGCTGATCGTCCTGGTGGCGCTCGTGGTGGCGCTGGTGATGAAGACCTTCCTGATCCAGGTGTTCGTGATCCCCTCCGGCTCGATGGAGCAGACCATCCAGGTCGGGGACCGGGTACTCGTGGACAAGCTCACCCCCTGGTTCGGCTCCGAGCCGGAACGCGGCGACGTGGTGGTGTTCAAGGATCCGGGCGGCTGGCTGGAGAGCGACCACAAACCGTCCGACGACGGCCCGGTGCTGGGTGCGGCCAAACAGGTGCTCACCTTCGTCGGGCTGCTGCCGTCCGACAGCGAGCAGGATCTGATCAAGCGGGTCATCGGCGTCGGCGGCGACACCGTGGAGTGCTGCGACGCGCAGGGGCGGTTGAGCGTCAACGGCACACCGGTGGACGAGCCGTACCTCGCGCCCGGCAACCCGCCCTCCCAACGGCCCTTCAAGGTGAAGGTGCCGCAGGGGCGGCTCTGGGTCATGGGCGACCACCGGGACGTGTCCGCCGACTCCCGTTTCCACATGGGGAATCCGGGCCAGGGGACGATCCCGCTGAGCGGTGTCGTCGGCCGGGCGTTCGTCATCGCCTGGCCGCTGGACCGCTTCCATCAACTCGATGCGCCGGGTTCACTCTCCTCTCTCGCCCGCGCTCCGCAAGCGGGCGGAACTGGGCCGAATTCGGTGGGTGTTGAGCCGGTTCCGATGGAACCTCCGCTCGTTATGGGTGTGTTGGGCATCCTTCCGCTTGCCGCTCGCCGGCCGGGGCGGCCGCCGGATTGAGCCGCGCAGGCCCTCGACCGGCCAGGTCGCGCGCGTGGGACCGCGAGCCGGATGCCTTGGAGTGATAGAGAAGTGCAGGTGCGGCCGGGAGCGCTCCCGGCCGTGCGCCGAGACTGTGCTGGTGTCAGGGGCGTCCGTGGTGGGCAGCCCTGGGGCGGTCATGGTCGTGGCGAGCGTGGTGCCCGCTGTGCGGCACTTTGAGCGCGGGCGCGCGGGCGTCCGCACAGCAGGGAGGAGACGTTGTGGGGGATTTGGTGATCGGCGCCCGCTCAGGCGCCGGAGAGCCCGAGGGCTCCGGCCGCCGGGCGGCCCGGTCCGCCGAGTCCGCGGCACCCGCGGCCTCGGTCGAGGAGGCCGCGGCCCAGACCGCTGACGAACAGGGTGACGAGGCCGAGGGCTCCTCGGAGCCCCCGCAGGACAAGGCCGAGTCGACCGACGAATCGGGGGCGGAGGCCCCGGGCAAGCAGCGCAAGCCGCGGTCCTTCTGGAAGGAACTGCCGATCCTGATCGGCATCGCACTGGTGCTGGCACTGGTGATCAAGACCTTCTTCGTCCAGGCGTTCTCCATTCCGTCGGAGTCGATGCAGAACACGCTTCAGGTCGGCGACCGCGTCCTGGTGGACAAGCTGACCCCCTGGTTCGGGGCCGAACCCGAGCGCGGTGAGGTCGTGGTGTTCCACGACCCGGGCGGCTGGCTGAACGACGAGCCGGTCAAGCAGAGCGACAACTCCTTCCTCCGGGGCGTCCAGGACGTGCTCAGCTTCGTCGGCCTGATGCCCTCCGCCAACGAGAAGGACCTGATCAAGCGGGTCATCGCGGTCGGCGGGGACACCGTCGAGTGCGAGGGCGACGGACCGGTCAAGGTCAACGGCATCGCGCTCAACGAGCCGTACGTCTACCCGGGCAACACCCCCTGCGGGCTGCACCCGTTCGCCCCGGTGAAGGTGCCCAAGGGCAGGCTCTGGGTGATGGGCGACCACCGCGCCGACTCGCTGGACTCCCGCTTCCACATGGACCAGCCGGGCGGTGGCACCGTTCCGGTGGACGACGTCATCGGGCGCGCCTTCGTGGTCGCCTGGCCGATCGACCACTGGTCGACGCTCCCGGTGCCGGCCACCTTCGACCAGAAGGGCCTGGCGGCGGCCGGGGCGCTGACGCCGCCCGTGGGCGGCGCGGCGGGCGCGGTCGCGCTGCTTCCGCTGGTGCGTCGGGTCCGGAACCGGACCGACCGCCGGAAGGAGTCCTGAGCTCCACCGGGTTGCCCTCGGCTCTTGCGCGGGCCGTGGTACCGACGAGTAATCTGCTCGGACGTGCCACGGCCCGTCGGTTTTTCCGCCCGTGCCTCCGGCGTGCCAGTGGTGTTCTCCGGTCGGCCAGAGGTGGACGGTGTCGATGAGCAGTGTCGTGGAACAGACCGCCGACCTTCCGGCGGTGCCGGCCCGTCCGCGCCGCCGGGTGGCCGCGGTGCTGCAAGGCGTCGCGATCGCCCTCGGGCTGGTGCTGATGATCGGCGGCTTCGCCCTCATCGCGATCGACTACAAGCCCTACCGGATCCCCACCGCCTCGATGGCGCCCACGCTCCAGATCAACGACACCGTTCTCGCCCGGAAGACCGGTGGCGGGACCGTCGGCCGGGGTGACGTGGTGGTCTTCCGGGACGAGGCCTGGGGTGGCGGTGAGCTCATGGTCAAGCGCGTGGTCGCCGTCGGCGGGGACACCGTCG
Source organism: Kitasatospora sp. NPDC097643 (assembly GCF_040302625.1). Classification (NCBI taxonomy): domain Bacteria; kingdom Bacillati; phylum Actinomycetota; class Actinomycetes; order Kitasatosporales; family Streptomycetaceae; genus Kitasatospora; species Kitasatospora sp. NPDC097643. The sequence continues at coordinate 44,153 of NZ_JBEOSA010000061.1, forward strand.
CCGTCGCCTCCGGCGCGGACCGCCGGCTGACGGTGAACGGCAAGCCGGTGGACGAGCCCTACCTGGCGGCACAGGGCGACCCGCTGGGCACCGCCTTCAGCATCACGGTGCCGGCGGGGCGGTTGTTCATGCTCGGCGACAACCGGCTGGCCTCGCTCGACTCCCGGTCCCACCTGGAGGTCGACGCCGGGACCGTCCCGGTCGACGCGGTCGAGGCCCGGGTGGAGGCCACCCTGATGCCGTTCGGCCGGATGGGCACGATCGACCGGACCTCGGCCTTCGACGGGATCGGGGGCTCGAAGGCGGGTGAGCCCGGACCGCTGGAGCCGGCCGCCTACGCGACCGTTGCGGGCGCGGCGTTGATCGTCGTGGTGTCGGCGGTGGGCGGGGTGGCGGGCCTGGTCGGGCGGCTCCGCCGGGGGCGCAGCTCCTGAACGCCGCCGCCGCTGGTCGGGCGGCTCTGCCGAACATCGCCCCGGACGGACGCGCCGGGTGGCAGGATCGGTAGCGCCACCGATGCGAACGGAAGGAGCGTGAAGAGCTGCCATGACGGCGCGGCGTCGCAGAGCGGCGCGGATCCTGCTGCTGGACGGGCTGGACCGCATCCTCCTCTTCCTCGGGTCCGACCCGGCGGTGCCGGGGGTGACCTGGTGGTTCACGCCCGGGGGCGGCTTGGAGCCCGGCGAGGACGTGCGGGCGGCCGCCGCGCGCGAACTCGCCGAGGAGACCGGCTTGCGGGGCGTGGACCTGGGGCCCTTGGTGGCGTACGGCACGGTGTCGTTCTCCTTTCAGGGGCAGCGCTACCAGCAGGAGCAGTGGTTCCATCTGGCCCGGACCGACGAGACGGGTCTGGATCACTCGGGCATGGGCGAGGAGGAACACGCCCAGCTGCTCGCGGCGCGCTGGTGGACGGTCGAGGAACTGAGGGAGACCGCCGAGACGGTCTATCCGGTCGGACTGGCGGAGTTCGTGGAGCGGCTGCTGGCCGATGGCCCGCCGGTCACTCCGGTACGGCTCTGAGCGTGGGTGCTGTGGTCCACAATGGGTGGACGTGACAAGTTGAGGGGACGCCTGAATGAGTGCCGAAGATCTCGAAAAGTACGAGACCGAGATGGAGCTCAAGCTCTACCGGGAGTACCGGGACGTCGTCGGCCTGTTCAAGTACGTGATCGAGACCGAGCGACGTTTCTACCTCACCAATGACTACGAGCTTCAGGTCCACTCGGTCCAGGGCGAGGTCTTTTTCGAGGTGTCGATGGCGGATGCGTGGGTCTGGGACATGTACCGGCCGGCCCGGTTCGTCCGCAAGGTCCGGGTGCTGACCTTCAAGGACGTGAACATCGAGGAACTCGCCAAGAGCGATCTGGAGCTGCCCTCGGACGAGTCCGGCTTCGGGAACTGACGTTGGACCGCTCGGTCCCGCGTTGTCCAGAGGAATTTTGCGCAATCCGGGATTCTCACTCCTGCGGGTGACAAGAGTTATCCACAGGGCCGAGTTATCCACAGGGAAAGGGAAATTCCCGATCCCGTTGCGCACACTGGTGCAACCTCCCCGGCGGAGGTGGTCACCATGCAGAACACGACCGTGCAGGACCAGAGCGTGCAGGACCGGGCCCTGCCGGAGCAGGCCGTGCCGGAGCAGGCCGTGCCGGAGCAGACCGTTCCGGACCAGGACGGACCGGACCAGGCGGTAGCCGGCGGTGCCGCGCGCCGCGGCACCGGGCAGGGCCGCGGCCGGGGCCCGCGCCGGAAGCCCGACACCGGCGAGCCGGACCGCAGCACCAACACCGGGCTCGGCCGCTACGGCGAGCAGGTCGCCGCCCGTCGCCTCGCGGAGGCCGGGCTGCGCATCCTGGACCGCAACTGGCGCTGCGTCGAGGGCGAGCTGGACATCGTCGCGCTCGACGGCGACACCGTGGCGGTCTGCGAGGTCAAGACCCGCTCCGAGCGGGGCTTCCAGCAACCCAGCGAGGCGATCGACCAGGCCAAGGCCGCCCGCTTGCAGCGCCTGGCCGAGCGCTGGATGGCCGAGCGCTGGCCCGGCCACTTCGCCCGACTGGCCGGGCCCGGGTACGACCCCGGGCCGGCGGATCCGCAGTGGCCACCCGCTCCACCGGGCGGCGTGCGGATCGACCTGGTGGCCGTCATCAACCGGCTCCGAGGCGCGGCCGTGGTCGACCACCTGCGGGGGGTGGTCTGAGATGGCCTTCGCCCGGACCTGTTCCGTCGCGCTGGTCGGGGTCGACGGGGTGATCGTCGAGGTCCAGGCCGATCTGGAGCCCGGGGTGGCCGCGTTCACCCTGGTCGGCCTGCCCGACAAGGCGCTGTCCGAGGCCCGCGACCGGGTGCGCGCGGCCGTTGTGAACAGCGGCGAGGCCTGGCCGCAGCGCAAGCTGACGGTCGGCCTCAGCCCCGCCTCGGTGCCCAAGAGCGGCAGCGGGTTCGACCTCGCGGTGGCCTGCGCGGTGCTGGCCGCCGCCGAGCGGCTCGATCCGTCGTCCATCGCCGACCTGCTGATCATCGGTGAGCTGGGGCTGGACGGCCGGGTGCGGCCGGTTCGCGGGGTGCTGCCCTCGGTGTTGGCCGCCGCCGACGCCGGCTACGAGCGGGTCGTCGTCGCGGAGCAGACCGCGCCCGAGGCCTCGCTCGTCCCCGGGGTCAACGTGATCGGCGTCCGCAGTCTGCGGCAGCTGGTCGCCGTGCTCACCGGCGTGCCCGCGCCGGAGGAGCCGCCCGACCCGATCGGTGGGCGTCCCGACCCGCTGATGGCCGGGCTGATGCTGCCCAGCGCAGGCGTCCGCGGCCTGCCCGACGAGAGGTCGGCGCGGCTGGACATGGCCGACGTGGCCGGCCAGTACGAGGCCAGGCGGGCCCTGGAGATCGCCGCGGCCGGCGGACACCACCTGTATCTCAAGGGACCGCCGGGCGCGGGCAAGACGATGCTGGCGGAGCGGCTGCCGTCGCTGCTCCCGCCGCTGACCCAGAAGGAGGCGCTGGAGGTCACCGCCGTGCACTCGGTGGCGGGCCTGCTCCCGGCCGGGCGCCCGCTCATCGACACCGCGCCGTACTGCGCCCCGCACCACTCCACCACGATGCCCGCGATCGTCGGAGGGGGGAGTGGCCTGCCGAGGCCGGGCGCGGTCTCCCTGGCGCACCGGGGCGTGCTGTTCCTCGACGAGGCCCCCGAGTTCCCGGTCCGGGTGCTCGACGCCCTGCGCCAGCCGCTGGAGTCGGGCCAGGTGGTGATCGCCCGCTCGGCCGGATCGCTCCGGCTCCCGGCCCGGTTCCTGTTGTGCCTGGCGGCCAACCCGTGCCCCTGTGGTCGGCACTCGCGGCGGGGCGAGGGCTGCGAGTGCACCCCGGCGATGGTCAGCCGCTACCAGGGGAGGCTCTCCGGGCCCCTGTTGGACCGGGTCGATCTTCAGGTCCAGGTCGCCCCGGTGACGAGGGCCGAGCTCATGGAGCGGGACAGCACTGCGGAGAGCACCGAGACGGTCGCGGCCCGGGTGCTGGCCGCGCGGGAACGGGCGGCGGCCCGGCTGGCGGCCACCCCGTGGCGGACCAATGCGGAGGTCCCGGGCCACGAGCTGCGCACCCGCTGGCAGCTCGCGTCCGGTGCGCTGAACGACGTGGCGCGCCAGTTGGAGCGGGGGGTGCTGACAGCCCGGGGCCTGGACCGGGTGCTCCGGGTCGCCTGGACGGTCGCCGATCTCGCGGGCCGCGACCGGCCGGACCAGCGGGACGTCCGTACCGCGCTGGTGCTGCGCACCGGTGTGGAACAGGGGCTGCCACTGGCCGAACGGGTCTTCGGTCGGCTCGGAGGGATCCCCGCCCAGCGACGCGGCTCGGTCGGGGACTGGCCCGACGGGTGGACACCGCCGGACCCGCCCGATCCATCCGGACAATCCGATCGACCGGACCAGCCGCGCCCGCCGGACCCGCCGGACCCGCCGGAGTCCTCCGGCCGCCCCAGCCGCCCCGGTCGGGCCGGGAAGGACGACCGGCGGCCCGTGAACCAGGACGGTGAGGCATGAACCAGACGATGCGGCACCCTCAGCCGCCGTTCGAAGCGGACAACGCGGCCAAGACCGGGCCCCCCGCGTACGAACCCGAGCGCCTGGCCCGTGTGGTGCTCAGCCGGTTGAGCGAGCCGGGGGACGCGATGATCGGTCGGTGGCTCGGCCAGGTCGCCGCCACCGACCTGGTGCGGGCGATCAGGGACGGTACCGTGCCGGACCACCCCGGCCTGGACGCCACCCGACTCACCGGCTACCAGGCGAGACTCCCCGGTCTGGATCCGGCCGGGGACCTGAAACGGGTACGGGAGGTCGGTGGACGCTTCATCATTCCGGGGGACACGGAATGGCCCAGCCAGTTGGACGATCTGGGCGACGGCCGGCCGGTCGGGCTCTGGACGACCGGTACGGGCTCGCTGCGGCTACTGGCCCTCCGGTCCGTGGCGGTGGTCGGCTCCCGGGCCTGCACCGCGTACGGGGCCCACGTCGCGGGGGAGCTGTCGGCCCAACTGGCCGAGCGCGGGTGGGTGGTGGTGTCCGGCGCCGCCTACGGGATCGACGCGGCCGCCCATCGCGGGGCGCTCGCCGTGGGCGGGATGACCGTCGGCGTCCTCGCCTGCGGGGTCGACGTGCCCTACCCGCGGGGGAACGCCGAACTGATCCGGCGGATCGGTGCCCAGGGGCTGCTGGTCAGTGAACTCCCGCCCGGGGAGCACCCGAACCGCTTCCGCTTCGTCCTCCGGAACAGGGTCATCGCGGCACTCACCCGGGGCACCGTGGTGGTCGAGGCGGCGATGCGCAGCGGGGCGTTGAGCACGGCCAGACGGGCCCGGGACCTCAACCGCCACACCATGGGCGTGGCCGGTCCGGTGACCTCGGAGCTCTCGGCCGGGGTGCACGCCCTGATCCGCAGCGGCGACGCCACGCTGGTCACCGAGGCCGCGGAGATCACCGAACTGATCGGTGCGATCGGGGACGACCTGGCGCCGGAGCGCACTGGACCGGTGCTGCCGAGGGACCTGCTGGAGCCGGCCGTGGCCCGGGTACTGGAGGCCGTTCCGGCGACGGCCGAGGGCGCTCCGATCGAGCGGCTGGCCCGGCTGTCCGGGCTCCCGCCGGACGAAGTGTTGCAGCGGCTCTACGAGTTGGGATCCCTCGGCTATGTGGAGCGGCACGGCGCGCACTGGCGCTTGGTCCGGAGGAGGTGACGGCCCAGGAGGGAGCGCACAGACGCCGAAGGGGGCGCAGAGGGGGATCGCCCGGCTGACCTGCTGGTCCGGGCCGGTCCCCACCGGGTGCCCGGATCCGGTGGCGGCAATGCCACCGGATCGGGGGACGACCGAGTGGCGGTAGCGCATTGCAGCGAGTCGGTCACGCTACGCTCCACATGCCTTCCCTATCAGCACATGACTCGGCAGAACGGCGCAGACCAACGCATGCCCACACACATTCCCGGACACAGAGTGACCGGTGGCGCCCGGTCCTCGGGAGGGCCGCGGACCGAGCGGCGCCCCGTGACCGAGTTCCCGCCCAAGGCGACGGGGGCGATGGGGGGCCTGTCGCGGCAGGGCGGCCGGCCGGTGGCGGTGCCGGGCCAGCCCGCCGACGCGGTGAGCGCCGCGGAGGCGACCGGCGAGGCCGCCGTCGGCGGCGCACCCCGTCCGCCGGACGGCGGCCCCCAGGCGCCGGACGGCACCTCACCACCCGTGCCCGCGCCCACACCCACGACACCCACGCCCACGCCCACGCCCACGCCCACGCTCACGTCGACACCCGAACCCACGTCCGCGCCCGAGCCCGCGTCCACGCCCGGACCCGTGTCCCGCCCGGGGCAGGAGACGACGGGTCAGGGCCGCACCGCGCTCGAAGAGCTCTGGCGCTCCTACAAGGAGACCGGGGATCAGCGGCTGCGGGAGCAGCTGATCCTGCACTACTCACCGCTGGTCAAGTACGTGGCCGGGCGGGTCGGGGTCGGTCTGCCCTCCAACGTCGAGCAGGCGGACTTCGTCTCCTCCGGGGTCTTCGGGCTGATCGACGCGATCGAGAAGTTCGACGTCGACCGCGCCATCAAGTTCGAGACCTACGCGATCAGCCGCATCCGGGGCGCGATCATCGACGAACTGCGCGCACTGGACTGGATCCCGCGCTCGGTGCGGCAGAAGGCGAAGGCGGTCGAGCGGACGTACGCCACGCTGGAGGCGCGGCTGCGCCGCACACCCCATGACCCCGAGGTCGCGGCCGAGATGGGCATCGCGACCGAGGACCTGCACGCCATCTTCAGTCAGCTGTCCCTGGCGAACGTGGTGGCCCTCGACGAACTGCTGCACCCGGTGGGTGAGGGCGGCGACCGGCTGAGCCTGATGGACACCCTGGAGGACCACGGCGCGGACAACCCGGTCGAGGTGGCCGAGGACCGTGAGCTGCGCCGGCTGCTGGCCCAGGCGGTCAACACCCTCCCCGAGCGGGAGAAGACCGTGGTGACGCTCTATTACTACGAGGGCCTCACCCTCGCCGAGATCGGGCAGGTGCTGGGGGTGACGGAGAGCCGGGTGAGCCAGATCCACACCAAGTCCGTCCTCCAACTGCGCGCCAAGCTGTCCGACGTCCGGTAGGTCCGGCACCGGGCAACGCAGGCAGCGCAGGCAGCGCAGGCAACGCAGGGCAAACAACGAGAGCCGGCACGCCAGGCCGCACGCTCGGGCCGCACGCCCCACCACGCGCCGGTCCGCGCACCCGTGCGCCCGCGCTCCCCGCCGGATGCGCGGCGCCGTATCGGGCGCGTGTAGGGCTCCGTACAGTGGGGGCGTGCCGAAGATCCGAGCGGCCACGGTGGCCGAGCATCGCCAGCTGCAGCGGGCAGCCCTCCTCGACGCTGCCCGCACCCTGCTCACCGAGGGCGGCAAGGAGGCGCTGACCTTCCCCGCGCTCGCGGCGCGGACCGGGCTGGCGCGCTCCTCGGTCTACGAGTACTTCCGCTCCCGCGCCGCCGTGGTCGAGGCGCTCTGCGAGGTGGACTTCCCGCTCTGGGCGGCCGAGATCGAGGCCGGGATGGGGAGCTGTGACACCGCGGCCGGCCGGATCGAGGCGTATGTCCGGGGCCAGCTGGTGCTGGCCGCCGACCCCCGCCACCGGGCGGTGGTGGCGATCTCGGCGCTGGAGCTCGACGAGGCCGCGCGTGAGCGGATCCGGGCGGCGCACGGTCGGTTGGCCGGTCTGGTCGTGCAGGCTCTGGAGGAACTCGGCCACGGACAGCCCCGGCTGGCCGCGGCGCTGCTCCAGGGGATCGTGGAGGCAGCCGTCCGCAGCGCCGAGCAGCTCGTCGAGGGCGGGCGGGCGGGTCGCCCCGCCGAGAGCCCCGAGTTGATCGCCGACGCCGCCGTCGCCATGGCCCTGCACGGGCTCGGCGGCGCCTGAGCCGCCGAGCGGCAGCAGCCGGGCCGAGCCGGCCCCGAACAGGGCCAGCGGGTCGAGGTAGCGGTTGCCGCGCAGCAGCCCCCAGTGCAGGCAGTCGTGGCCGGCGCAGTGCCGCCCGCCGGGGGTGAGCCGCCCGATCGGTTGCCCGGCGGAGACCGCGGTCCCGACCGGGACGGAGCCGGCCACGGGCAGGTAGGTGGTCCGGAGCGGGGGAGCGCCCGAACCCGGGTGCGTGACGGTCAGCACCGGGCGCCCGGCGACCAGCCCGGAGTACGTGACCACCCCGGCCGCCGCCGCCCGGACCTCGGCCCCGGCCGTCGCGGCGAGGTCGACGCCCCGGTGCCCGGCGGCCCAGGGGCGCGCCGGCGGCTCGAACCGCCCGAGCAGAGCGCCGGGCCCGCCCACCGGCCAGGCCCGTCCGCCACCCGGAGCGGGAGCTTCCGCGGCGACGGACGCGGCGACGGAAGCAGTGGCGAAGGTGGCGACGGAGGTGGCGGCGCTGGTTCGGACCGGGCGCCCCGCCGCACCGGCCGCGCCCAGCAGCAGGACGGCCGCCACCACCACCACCGCCGTCAGCAGTGTGGTGAACGGAAGCCGAGCCCGGACCCCGGTGCGAGCAGTCATGGCCGGAGCCTCGCCGCGGCGTGCCCCGCACACCACCCACTTCCGGATTCCTGTGGACAAACCGCCCCTGTGGACAACGGCTGTCCCTCCGACGGGTGTACGGGCGGGTGTACGGAGGGGTGCACGGACGGGTGTACGGGTGCCGCCATCCGGTGGACCAGCGGCTCGGGCGACTCCCCGCCGGCCCTGGTGGACCGGCCCGCCGGGGGCGCCGCCGCCCCCGCGGACCCGCCTGCCGCAGGCCCTCCGCCACTCACTGAGTCGCCCGCCCCTCGGCGCTTCCCGTACACTTCACACGCGACCCGGTCCGCCGGGTCGACTTCGCACGCCCCGCCACCGGTGGACGGATGCGGCTCGTCCGCAGCCCCCGCCCGGTGCGAGTGCCGCTCGGTCCGCCGAGCCCGACCGGTCCCGGACCGGACGGGCGCAAGCGGCTCGGCACGTTCGGGGCGTCAGGCGTGGCTGTCACCTGGCCGCCACGGACAAACCGAGCCTGACCCGGCCGGACGCAGCCGCGCGAGCGGGGAGCGCCACCGCGCGAACCGCCGTTCACTGCGACAGCCGGGCCGTAACACCTGAGGAGCACGGCTATGGCCGTCGTCACGATGCGGGAGCTGCTGGAGAGCGGCGTCCACTTCGGTCACCAGACCCGCCGCTGGAACCCGAAGATGAAGCGCTTCATCATCACCGAGCGCAACGGCATCTACATCATCGACCTCCTGCAGTCGCTGAACTACATCGACCGCGCCTTCGAGTTCATCAAGGAGACCGTTGCCCACGGCGGCAGCGTCCTCTTCGTCGGCACGAAGAAGCAGGCCCAGGAGGCCATCGCCGAGCAGGCCACCCGCGTGGGCATGCCCTACGTGAACCAGCGCTGGCTCGGCGGCATGCTGACCAACTTCTCGACCGTCTACAAGCGCCTGCAGCGCCTGAAGGAGCTCGGCGAGCTGGACTTCTCGGACGTGGCCGGCTCCGGCCTCACCAAGAAGGAGCTCCTGGTCCTCCAGCGCGAGCACGACAAGCTGGAGAAGACCCTCGGCGGTATCCGCGACATGCAGCGCGTTCCGAGCGCCGTCTGGATCGTGGACACCAAGAAGGAGCACATCGCGGTCGGCGAGGCCCGGAAGCTCAACATCCCGGTCGTCGCCATCCTCGACACCAACTGTGACCCGGACGAGGTCGACTACAAGATCCCGGGCAACGACGACGCGATCCGCTCCGTCACCCTGCTGACCCGCGTGATCGCCGACGCCGTGGCCGAGGGCCTCAAGGCCCGCGCCGGTGTCGCCAAGGGCGACACCAAGGCCGAGCCGGGCGCCGACCAGCCGCTCGCCGACTGGGAGAAGGACCTCATCGAGGGCGAGAAGAAGGCCGAGGAGGCCCCCGCCGCCGAGGCTCCGGCCACCGAGGCTCCGGCCACCGAGGCTCCGGCCGAGCAGGCCTGACGTACCAAGGGTGAGGGGCACTCGCCGGTACGAAACCGGTAGGTGCCCCTCTCTCCCGTGCCGGGACCGAACCACCGGTCCCGGCGCACCTCCCCGCAGACACGCGAGACGCGAGAAGAGATTCACACCATGGCGAACTTCACCGCCGCGGACGTCAAGAAGCTCCGTGAGCTCACCGGCGCCGGCATGATGGACTGCAAGAAGGCCCTGGACGAGGCCGAGGGCAACGTCGAGAAGGCCGTCGAGCTCCTGCGCATCAAGGGCCAGAAGGGCGTCGCCAAGCGCGAGGGCCGTGACGCCTCCAACGGCGCCGTCGCCGCGCTGATCGCCGAGGACAAGAAGTCCGGCGTCCTGGTCGAGCTGAACTGCGAGACCGACTTCGTCGCCAAGGGTGACAACTTCGTCAAGGTCGCCGACGCGATCGCCGCCCACGTGGCCGCCACCGCCCCGGCCGACCTGGACGCCGCCCTCGCCTCCGAGATCGAGGCCGGCAAGACCGTCCAGCAGTTCGTCGACGAGGCCAACGCGACCCTGGGCGAGAAGATCGTCTTCCGTCGCTTCGCCCAGTTCGACGGTGACGGCTTCGTCGCGGTCTACCTGCACAAGACCAGCCCCGACCTGCCGCCGGCCGTCGGCGTCCTGGTCGAGCTGGACAAGGAGAACGCCGAGGTCGCCAAGGACGTCGCGCAGCACATCGCCGCCTTCGCGCCGAAGTACCTGTCCCGCGAGGACATCCCGGCCGAGGACATCGAGAACGAGCGCCGCGTCGCCGAGGCCACCGCTCGCGAGGAGGGCAAGCCCGAGGCCGCCCTGCCGAAGATCGTCGAGGGTCGCGTCACCGGCTTCGTGAAGGAGAACTCCGTCCTGGAGCAGGCCTTCGCCAAGGACAACAAGAAGACCGTCGCCAAGGTCCTCGAGGAGAACGGCGTCGCCCTCAAGCGCTTCGCCCGCTTCCGCGTCGGCGCCTGAGCCACGTTCCACCTGGTCCCCGGCGCCCTTACGCTGGGAACCACCCCCGCCCGCTGACCAGGGGCGGGCGGAACGCCGAACGGGCTCACCCAGCGCCATCCGTCTATGGGCGGGCCACGTCGGCACCATGAACGACGAGGAGGCCATTGCCGTGCAGGACACCGTACCGGTTCCCGCGGCAGTGGCCTCCTCGCGTGTACGCGCAGGCAGGGCATCCGCACACCCTCGCCTGTGAGCCAGTAGGTGCAAAAAGGAGAAGTCCATGCAGGAGACGCAGGAGACCGCGCAGGACACCAAGGTCGGCTCGGGCCGCCGGGTGCTGCTGAAGCTGTCCGGTGAAGCCTTCGCCGGTGGCGGCGGGCTCGGCGTCGACCCGGACGTCGTGCACGCGATCGCCCGGGAGATCGCCACGGTCGTCCGTGCCGGTACCGAGGTCGCGGTGGTCATCGGCGGCGGCAACTTCTTCCGGGGTGCCGAGTTGCAGGTCCGCGGCATGGACCGGGCCCGCTCCGACTACATGGGCATGCTGGGCACCGTGATGAACTGCCTGGCGTTGCAGGACTTCCTGGTCAAGGAGGGCATCGAGACCCGGGTCCAGACCGCGATCACGATGGGCCAGGTCGCCGAGCCGTACCTGCCGCTGCGGGCCGTCCGGCACCTGGAGAAGGGCCGCGTGGTGATCTTCGGCGCCGGTATGGGCATGCCGTACTTCTCCACCGACACCACCGCCGTCCAGCGGGCCCTGGAGATCCACGCCGACATCCTGCTGATGGGCAAGAACGGCGTGGACGGCGTCTACGACTCCGACCCCCGGACCAACCCGGACGCGGTCAAGTTCGACGCGCTGGAGTACTCCGAGGTCATCGCGCGCGACCTCAAGGTCGCTGACCTCACCGCGATCACGCTGTGCAAGGACAACAACCTTCCGATGCTGGTCTTCGAGCTGCTGGCGGAGGGCAATATCGCGCGCGCGGTGAAGAGTGAGAAGATCGGCACACTCATCAGCCAGGATTCTGTCCGGGCCTGAGCAGCAACCAGCCGTACGGGACGGTGTCGCGGGCCTCGACCGGCCCCGGCGCCGGCACCGGTCGGGACAACAGCAGATGAACCGGACAGGGAGATCACAGTGATCGAAGAGACCCTCCTCGAGGCCGAGGAGAAGATGGAGAAGGCCGTCGCCGTCGCCAAGGACGACTTCGCTGCCATCCGTACCGGCCGCGCGCACCCGGCGATGTTCGCCAAGATCGTCGCGGAGTACTACGGCGCCGTGACGCCGATCAACCAGCTGGCCTCCTTCTCGGTGCCGGAGCCCCGGATGGCGGTCGTCTCGCCGTTCGACAAGACCGCGCTGAAGGCCATCGAGCAGGCGATCCGCGACTCCGACCTGGGCGTCAACCCGTCGAACGACGGCAACATCATCCGGGTGGTGCTGCCCGAGCTCACCGAGGAGCGCCGCCGGGAGTACATCAAGCTCGCCCGCGGCAAGGGCGAGGACGCCAAGGTCTCGATCCGTTCCGTGCGCCGCAAGGCCAAGGACGCCATCGACAAGCTGGTCAAGGACGGCGAGGTCGGCGAGGACGACGGCCGCCGCGCCGAGAAGGAGCTCGACGACACCACGGCCAAGTACGTGGCCTCCATCGACGAGCTGCTGAAGCACAAGGAAGCCGAGCTGCTCGAAGTCTGATGAACGACGCCCCTGACGCCCCTGGCTATTGGGGCCCATCCGACCAGCAGTACCAGCCCTACCGCCCGGCGCCGCAGCCGCAGGCCCCCCGGCAGCCGGAGCACCCGGCGCCGGGGTACGGCGACTACCCGGCGCCGGCGCCGGTCCCGGGACACCCCGGGTACCAGGCGCACCCCGGCCACCCGGTCCACCCGGGCGTGCCCGGCGGCGTCCCGGGTGACCCCGGCCACCGTTCGGGTCACCCGCAGCAGCCTCCGGTGTACTGGGGCGGCGACGCGGAGGAGACTCAGGTCATGCCTCCCGTACCGGCCGACCCGGGCCCGCCCGTCGAGCCGGGCCCGCAGGCCGGGCACCCGGCCGATCCCGCCGCCGGTGCGGCCCGGGAGGCCGGTCGGCTGAGCGGCCCGCTGTTCCGGGACGAGCAGCCCGGTCCGGCGGTACCGGGCGCCCCGGAGACGGTCGTGCTGCGCGCGGTCACCGAGGACGTCACCCCCGTCCCCGGCCACGGCGCCCCGCCGCCGCCCCCCGGGACTCCGGTGCAGCCCGCGCCGCCGGGCCACCCGGTGGCGGCCGGGCAGCCCCCCTTCGCCCCGTCGTCCCATCCAGGGCAGGAGACACCCGTGGCCCAGCCCGCCCCGCAGCCGCAGCCGCGCAAGCAGCGCGGCGGCCGCAACCTCCAGGCCGCGATAGGCGTGGGGGTCGGTCTCGGCGCGGTGATCGTCGCCTCGCTGTTCGTGGTGAAGGCGCTGTTCCTGGTCGTCGTGATGGCCGCGGCGTCGGTCGGCGTCTGGGAGCTGACCAGCCGGCTGGCCGAGCGCAAGCAGATCAAGGCACCGCTGGTCCCGCTGGTGGCGGGTGGCATCGCGATGATCGCCACCGGCTACTGGGCCGGGGTCCAGTGGGCCGCGGCCTCGCTCGCGCTGACCGGGCTGGCGGTGATGGTCTGGCGGATGGCCGAGCCGCCGGAGAACTACCTGCGGGACATAACGGCGGGCGTGTTCACCGCGTTCTACGTGCCGTTCCTGGCCACCTTCGTGGCGATGATGCTGGCGGCCGACGACGGCCCCCAGCGGATCGTGCTCTTCCTGATCGTCACGATCTGCAGCGACACCGGCGCCTACGCGGTGGGCTACAAGTTCGGCAAGAACAAGCTGGCCCCGACGATCAGCCCCGGCAAGACCCGCGAGGGCCTGGCCGGCGGTGTCGGCCTGTCGATGCTGGCCGGCGCCCTGCTGATGCAGCTGATCATCGACGACGGCAGCTGGTGGCAGGGCCTGATCCTGGGCGGCTGTGCGGCGGTCACCGCGACCCTGGGCGACCTGGGCGAGTCGATGATCAAGCGCGACCTCGGCATCAAGGACATGGGCACGCTGCTGCCCGGCCACGGCGGCATCATGGACCGGCTGGACTCGCTCCTGCCGACCGCCCCGGTGGTCTGGCTGCTGCTGGCGGCCTTCGTCGGCAGCTAGCACAGCGCTCGTGCGAGGGCCCCGGACGCCTGGGTCCAGCGTTTGAAGACGGCGGGGGTCGGGGTGCCCTCGAAGCCGCCGATGTCGTGGCTCCAGAAGCCGAAGCCGGA